>CAIMWA010000204.1 GCA_903845045.1 uncultured delta proteobacterium
AGGCCGCCGTGGGAGCAGATGATCGCGACCTTGCGCTTGCTGGTGGACGTGTTCATGACGGGTCTCCTCAGATGCAGCCTGCGGGCTTCGGAATGCCCGCGATCTTCGCGATGGTGCGCGCCGGGGCCTTCGGGAACAGCGCGTAGATCTCCTTGGTGGCGAGGCGCGTCCCCTGCGTCAGCCGGCGGATGTTGGGAGAGACGCCCGTCTGCTCGAAGTCGCTCCGCGCAAAGCGCACCACGGTCCAGCGCGCCTCGTCGAGGTCGACACCCTGCATCGCCGCGAGCTTCGCTCCGAGGTCCGCGGTCCATGCCGCAGCGTCGATGAGGTGTCCGTCGGCACCGAACGCCACGCCGTCGAGGACCGCCGCGACGGTGCGCTCCTTCGTCGACGGCGTCGCGCAGCTGGCCGGGGCGCCGAGCGGGGCCGAGTGCTCCACCGCACGCGTCGCGCGGGGCTCCGGCGGGCGCTCCGTCCCCAGCACCTTCTTCTTGCGCGGACCGAGCACGCTCGCGAGGCGCGCCTTGCGCTCGGCCGCGGGGTCGCGCCCCGTCTCTTCGCGCATCGCCCGCGCCGCCCGGCCAAAGTGCCGCATGACCTGCATCATCACGGCCATGCCCTGCTGCACGTCGACGTCTCCGGTCGCGCGCACCATGCCGAGGATTCCGATGGGCTCGGTCTGGTCGGCCTTCTCGAGTACCTCCGAGGCCTCGCTCGCGATCTCGAGGATCCGCGGCCGGGTCACGGCGCGGACCGTCCGCAGGATCCCCACGACGGCGTCGCCGAACTGCCGGACGTCTTCGGGGCCGAAGCCCGTCACGATGCGGTCCGCCACGCCGAGCAGCTCGCGCCCGAAGGCGAAATAACCCTTCTTGTCGAGGTCCTCGAGGCGCGTCGAGGCCGCGCCGAGCACCTCGCGGAGGATCGGCGTCATCTCCTCGAAGAGCTCGTCGGACCTCCGCTGCCGCTCGGCCATGGCCGCGAGCCGGGCGTCCATCGCGTTCAGTCGCGCCAGCACCTGTTCCAAGCCCTCCCGGGTCGGCGTCGTGTCCATGGTCAGCTCCACTTTCCAGCGAGAAGCATGCGATGGTCCAAAGGGAGCTCCTTGCCTTCGAGCAAGAGGTTCCAATAGACCCACTTGAACGCGAGCTTTCCCCAGTGGTTCGTCGCGCTCTCTTCGAGCAACGCGAACGGTCCGATGCCGGGCAGCGGGAATCGTCCGGGCAGCGGCTCGGTCTCGTAATTGAAGTCGATGAGCATCGCCTTCCCGTACCCCGTCTCGATGAAACAATTGGCGTGGCCGTCGAACGCCGGCGCGAGCGGCCGATCCCCCAGGAACCGCAGCACGTTGTCGAGCAGCACCTCGGACTGGAAGTGGGCGACGGCGCCGGCCTTCGAGGCGGGGAGGTTCGTGGCGTCGCCCAGCGCGAACACGTTCGCGAAGCGCGGGCTCTGGAGCGTGTGCTTGTCGACGGGTAGCCACCCGCTCGCATCGCCCAAGCCGCTCCGCGCGATGCTGTCGGAGCCGCCGTGCACCGGAACGGTGACCAGCAGGTCGTAGTTCGTCTCGCGCCCGTCGAAGGACCGGAGCACCCGCTTCGGACCGTCGACCTCGGACACCGCGAAGTCTCCCAGGACGGAGATGCCGCGTCGCGCGAGCATGTCTCCGAAGGCCGCCGAAGCGCGGGGCTTGGTGAACGCCCCCTCGAGCGGCGTGGCGTAGCACTACTGCGTCAGATTGACGTCGGCCTGAAGCGAGAGCTCCAGTCGGGGTATGCGATCGTCCGACCTCGCCTCGGGCTTCGAAGCCCGCCTCGACCGGTTCCTCGAGCACATCGGCGAGGCCCTGCCCCGCGCGGACCAGCGGAAGAAGTTCGCGCTCTACACCGTGGGCCTACTGAGCGACGCCGAGCGCAAGTCCGTCGAGCCGCTCGCGGCACCGACGCGACCCGAGGCCCCGGACGCGGCGCACCAGGCGATGCTCCACTTCGTCGGGCAGTCGCCGTGGGACGATCGCGAGGTTCGCCGTCGTGCGTCGGCGTGGGGGCTCTGGGCGGCGACGTCGCGCGGACCGGTGCGCGGCACGATCCTCGACGACACCGGGATCATCAAGCAGGGGACCCACTCGGTCGGCGTTCAGCGGCAGTACTCGGGCTCGCTCGGCAAGGTGGACAACTGCCAGATCGCGGTCACGGCGTGCATCTTCACCGACCACGACACGCTGCCCATCGACATCGGGCTGTACCTGCCCGAGTCGTGGGCGAACGACGCGAAGCGGCGCGCCGAGGCGCAGATTCCGTCCGATGTCGTGTTCCGCACGAAGGGAGAGATCGCGCGCGAGATGCTGCGCCGCGCCCACGCCGACGGTGTTCCGCTGGGCGATCTGCTCCTGGCCGACGCCGACTACGGCCGCGCGTCGGAGCTGCGCGACCTCGCCGGCGAGCTCGGAATGCGCTTCGCCGTCGGCATCCACGTGACGCAGCGGTTCTGGGACGATGACGGCGTCTGGATCGAACCGATGAGCGCCGGGGAGATCGCGGGATACGTGCCGCCACGCGCATTTCGCCGGCTCTCGTGGCGCACGAACACCAACGGCAAGAAGCTCTCGGCGCGCTTCGCGTTCCGCCGCGTCGTCCTCGCCGAAGGAGATCGCCTGCCCGACGCGCGGGACCACGAGATCTGGCTGATCATGGAGTGGCGCGACGGCGACGACGGGCCGCATCGCTTCTACGTGAGCGATCTTCCGAAGACGGCGACGAAGGCCGAGCTCGTGCGATGCCTCAAGGAGCGCCACCACACCGAGCGCATGTACGAGGACCTCAAGGGCGAGGTCGGCTTCGACCACTACGAGGGGCGCAGATGGCCCGGGTGGAACCATCACATGAGCGTCGTGCTCTGCGCGTACACCCTGCTCGTCGCCGAACGATGCATGGCTTTTCCCCCCGGGGCGTCCGGCGTTTCGGCCGGTCGTGCGCACCGTCGGGCGCCCCGTGCGGCACGTCCCGGACTCGGTGCCGACACTGCGCCTGCTCTTCGCGCGAATGACACTGCGGCGCTGGGTACCCGCGTGCCCGACCTGCGCAGCGATACCCGGGCGATCCCCGCCGGACTCCAAGGTGGGCGGGAGTTGACGCAGTAGTG
>CAIMWA010000205.1 GCA_903845045.1 uncultured delta proteobacterium
CCGTCGACGATGGCTTCGCCCAGGACGTGACCGAGGTCTCGGATTCGGCGCCGCCGACTGCGCCGCCGGCTCCGCCCGCGCCGCCGGTCGCCACGGCGCCGATCGTCGCCCCGCCGCCCGCGCCACCTCCTCCTCCGCCGCCGTCGATGGACACGCTCGTCGCACGACCGCCGACGGCCGAGCCCTCGGGGCCCACCACCGAGCACTCGGTGCCCGTGATCGCGATCCTCTCCGAGGCGCCGGGAACGCCCGCCCTGGGGACGCCGATGCCGCCTTCGGGAGCCTTCTCCCCGCCGCCGCCGCCCTCCGGCGTCGACATGGGAGCGTTCCTCCCGACGGCTCCGGCGATGCCCGCCATGGCACCGCTGACGCCGGATCCGTACGTCGATCCCGTGAGCATTCCGCCTGCGATCGCGCCGCGCGACGATGGTCCGCCGAGCGTACCCGGGGGCTACGCGGTGATGCCGCGCGCGGCTCCGATGCCTCCGTTCCAGCCGCCTCCCGAGGCGCCGTCGGGCTCGGACGGCATGGGGCGCGTCAAGATCCTCGGCGGGGCCATCATCGCAGCGGCTGTCATCGTGACCGCAGGACAGATCTACCTGGCGCGTGCGCACCACGACGAGGCGTCGCCGGCGCCGCTGCCGCCGGTGGTGGTCGTGCCCCGTCCGCCGGTGCGCCCGGCGGCGGTCGATGCCGGGAGCCCCGTGGTCGATCGTGCCGCGCCGTCGGTGGATGCGGCGGTCTCCGTCGATGCCGCTCGCGTCGCCGTCGCCGACGCCGGCGTGACCGCTGGCGCTGCGGACGCGGCGGCCGTCGTTGCCGAGGCCGCCTCCGATGCCGGGACGACGCCCGCTCCGACGGGCACCCCGGGATGGAACGTCGACGTGTTCGGCGCCACCAACGACCCGCCCGCACGGCACCCCCACCGCGGCGACGTCGGCCACCTCAAGTCCGCCATGGAGCCGGCGATCCGTGCCTGCGCCGCGGGCACCTCGGGGCACCGCGTGCGTGTGAACGTCCTCTACGAGGGGCGCACCGGGCGTCCCACGGAGATCCACATCTTCGGCGCCTTCGGGCAGCCGCCCGCCAGCGATTGCATCGAGCGCGTGCTGCGCGCCAATCCGGTTCCGCCGTTCACCGACGACGACTTCGGGACCAGCTTCAACTTCAGCCTTCGCGGCCACTCCGACGACGAGGAGTGATCGGCCGGCGCGGCGGGCCATCGCTCGTCGGCGCCGCCGGTCGCGTCCCCACGCGCTCGACGCCGATCCCTGAAATGACGAAAGCCCTGGCGAACCAGGGCTTCGTGGTGGGACATCTCGGACTTGAACCGAGAGCCAACGGATTAAGAGTCCGCTGCTCTACCAATTGAGCTAATGTCCCGAACGGAGGCGCGAAATATCACCGGCGCCGTGCGCCTGTCAACGATGAATTCCTCTCGAGCGCGCCCGGAGGGAGTCGAACCCCCAACCACCGGATCCGAAGTCCGATGCTCTATCCATTGAGCTACGGGCGCACACTGTCTGGGGGTGACTGACGGGGATTGAACCCGCGACAATCGGAGCCACAATCCGATGCTCTACCAACTGAGCTACAGCCACCAGAGGGAGCAGCCTTGTACGTGATCTCGGCACCGATGTCACGCACTACGGATGAAAAAAACACGATCGTGCTTCGGGCGAGGTCCGGCGCCGTGGTACCGTCGCTGCACCTTCCGCCGCGGCGGACGGGGTGTAGCACAGCCTGGTAGTGCACTAGCTTTGGGAGCTAGATGTCGTGGGTTCGAATCCCTCCACCCCGACCCGAATCCAAAATTTCCGGTGCCCGTAGCTCAACCGGATAGAGCATCGGCCTTCTAAGCCGAGGGTTGCGCGTTCGAGTCGCGCCGGGCGCGCAGCGTCGCGAGGGACCGAAGGGCTCCCGGGCGAGGTCAGGGGACCGCTCGCGGGGCATCGCTCGGTGGGCGGGCTCCCTGGCGTCGGCTCCACGCCCACGCCGCGGTCATCGCCGCCGCCGCCAGCGCCGTGAGCCCCAAGCCGAGGTCGAGGCTCGCCGGGCGATAGCTCCAGACCACCGTCGACGCGCCGGCAGGGATCGGCACCGCGCGCAGGGCGAGGTTCGCCGGTGCCGCGGGCGCGGCGACGCCGTCGACGGTCACCGTCCAACCCGGGAACCATGCGTCCGCGAGCACCGACCAAGACGGCGCCGACGACACGCAGCGCAGCGCCACGGTCTCGGGCTCATCGCGAAGAATGTCGCAGCGTCCCGTCGCGGTGCGCGGCGCGGCGCCTTCGATGACCGCGTCCTGCGGCGGGCGAACATCGGCGCGGGCGAGCGCTGCCATGGCCTGCGCCGGCGATCGCGCGCCCAGCACCCGCGAGGGCACGTAGGCCCGGGGCGAAGGCCCGGGAAACTCCACGAGCACTGCGTGGGCGCCGGGGTATCGCGCGAGCGGCATGGCCACCGACGCCGGCGGTGCGTGCGCCTCGGTGAGCAGCGCGAAGCGCGTCGCGCACGTTCGCAACAACCCCGCGGCCGATCCCGCGAGAGCCACGGGGAGCGCGCTCTCGCGAGGAGGCGTCGCGGCCTCGTAGGGGCGGAGGTGCGCGATGCCCTCGGCGCTCCCGAGGTTCGCGCGAAGCATGGCGGCCCGCCGCAGCGGAAGGTTGGTACGCGGCTCGTCGGCGTCGAGCATCGGCTCGCGGTAGAGCCGGACGCCCCCAGCGCCGGGGCTCCGCGCTCGCACCGCGGCACCCGGCGCCGTCGCGAGCGCGTGCACGTCACCTCGCGTCCACGCCAACAGCGGGAGCGACGCCGCCGTCACGTCGATCACCGCCACCGCCGCGAGCGTCGACGCGAGGCGTGACGCGCTCCACCGACGTCGCACCGCAAGGAGCAGCGCGCCGAGGTACACGAGCGCGAAGGCCGCCGCCCGCACCGTCGCAGCGGCCACGCTCGCACCGGCGTCGACGGGCGATACCTCGCCGAGGCGGCCCACGAGCGCCCGCGCGATCGACGGTCCTCGGAGGTGTGCGGCGACGGCGGCGACGGCGAGCACCGCGGTCATCGCGGTGGCCACGCGGAGCGCCCGCATCGGCGCCCTCGCGGACTCGCGGAGCCCCCTCGCTGCGAGAAGCCCGAGCGCCAGCGCTGCCACCAGCGCGTACTTCTCCGAGTGGCGAAACGCCCGCGCGCCCGGAAAGTGTTCGAAGAAGAGACGCCAGATCGGCGTCTGCGCGCCGAGCGCCACCACGAGCGCCGCGACCGCGAGCATCGCCAGCGCGACGTCGGTGCGCGTGCGATCCGCGCGTCGGACCGCGGCGAGGGCGAGCCACGGGGTGCCGAGGCCCATGAACCACCCTGGAAGGATCGGCTCGTACGCCCCGCCGGTGCCCTCGTCGTAGAGCGCGTGGATGTACCAGCCCGGCGTGTGCGGCGCGCCGAAGAGTCCGGGCCAGACGAACTCCAGGAGTCGCGGTGCGGGGAACGCGAAGTGGTTCGCATCGGCGAAGGTGAGACCGCCCGGGCGCACGAACGACGCGACCTCCCGCGCTGGGAGCAGCTGTACGGCCCCGAGCCCGGCGGACGCCGCGAGCGCCGCCGCGAGAGCCGTCGCGGCCGCACCCCGGCGAGGCGCCGCGAGGGCGAGGGCGCTGCCGGTCAGCGCCGCGAAGTACACCGCCATGGGGTCGCCCGCGAAGAGCGCTGCGCAGAGCAACACCGCCGCGCCGAGCACCGCAGGCACCGCGTCCTTCGACGAGGGGCTCGCGGCCGCGCGCACCGCGCAGGCGAGGGCCCATGGCACCAGCGCGAAGCCCCATGCGTACGTTCCGTTCGACGTGAGCAGCCCGAGGTACGGGCCCGCGAACGCGAAGAGGGCGCCGCCGAACGCCGCCACGAGATCGTCGTCGCCGAGCGCGCGCAGGAGCCGTCGCACGCCGAACGCCGCCAGCGGCAGGTGCACCAGCGTGAAGAGGTCGACGCCGAGCGGCACCGGCAGGAGCAGCAGGGCGTCGAGCGGGTCGAGCACGCCGGACTGCACGAACGCGAAGACCGGCCGGCCGAGGCCCAGCGCGGGGTTCCAGAGCGCGAAGGCGCCGTCGAGCATGCGGGCGCGAAGGTGAAGCTTCAGCGGGTACGTGTAGAGTTGCAGGTCGCCCGCGAACAGCGTGCTTCCCCACAGCAACGGCATGCACAGCACGACGAGCGGAAGCGCGACGAAGAGCGCGAGGGCGAGGCGCGAGCGGCGAGGAGCCATGGGGAGCTGTGAACCATATCCCGGTCCGCACGATTGGCCTTGCCGAGGAGCCGGGGACTCGGGCATCGAAGGCCATGGCCCGCTTCCTTCCTGCAGCCCTCTTGGTCGCCGGCCTCGTGCCGGCCTGCGCCGCATCGGACGACGCCGGCACTGTCGTCGGCGGCGACGCGGCGGTCGACGCTGGCCGGACCGTCGATGCGCGCCAGGTCGTCGATCGCGGCACCACGACGGACACCTCCGGCGCCATGGACGGCTCCGGAACGCGCGTGGACGCCGGTTCCGACGCCGGGACCTCGGACGTGGCGCGTGCGGCCGATGCGGGTACCCCGGCCGACGGTGCGGCGAGCGCCGACGGGTGCGGACCGCGGGAGCTCTGCAACGACGGCATCGACAACAACTGCGACGGGCGCGTCGACGAGACGTGTCCGTGCATCCCCGGGACGGTGCAGGGGGTGCTTCGCGGGACCGCCGGGCCGGCGTGGCGCGGGGAGCTGCGTCGACGGTCACCAGACGTGCCTCGGCACCGGCGAGTTCGGCATGTGGAGCGACTGCACCGGAGGGCTCGGCCCATCGCCGGAGGTCTGCGACGGCGCCGACAACGACTGCAACGGCGTCGTCGACGACGGGCTCTCGTGCACGCCCGCCGGCACCTGTCCCGCCGCGGGGGATCCGCGCGTTCCGCCCGGGCGTCCCTTCATCGCGTACCACCTCGACGGGTCGACGTTCTTCCCGGGCGCAGCGACCGCGTGGCGCTGGCGCGTCGTCGGCGGACCCTGCGATCAGCTCCTCTACGCGACGCGGACGCGGGTCTCGTACACCCTCGGCGGCGCCTCGTCGGATCCGCGCGAGAGCACGGGCGCAGCGCTCGATTTTCGTCCCACGCTGTCCGGCGACTACACCGTGACGCTGACCGTCACGCCGGCCTCGGGACCCGTCTTCACGTGCACCTTCGTCATCGCCGTGCGCGCTCCGGGCGTGCGCTTCGAGCTGTGCTGGGATCACACCGGCGCGGCGCCCGCCGGAGGCGACATCGACCTCTGGGTGCACGACCCCCGGGGCACCGCGGACTGGGGTCTGACCTCTGGCTTCGACCCCGACCAGACCTGCGGTCCGTACAACTGCTTCAACCGCAACCCGCAGCCCCTCGCGAGCGAGTCGCGGCAGGACTGGGGCTACGCCGACAGCACCGGCTCGGCGTGCCGCGCCCCCGACTCCGGCGGCGTCTGTCACAACCCGCGCATCGACGTCGACAACAACGGCCGCACCAGCGGAACGAACAGCGACAGCGACCCCGAGAACATCAACGTCGACGATCCGCGCGACGGCGACCGCTTCCGCGTCGCCGCGTACTACTGGCGCGGCACCGTCGCGCAGCAGCCGATGCTCAACATCTACTGCGGCGGGGCGCTGCGCGCGACGCTCGGCGGAGCCATGGTCGGCGGCGCCCTCTACGGATCGGCGCCGGTCCCGGGCTTCGCCAGCGGCCTCGGGGCCTTCGATCGGACCGCGTCGTTCTGGCGCATCGCCGACGTGCGCGTGCACGAGCCCGCGGACACCTGCGACGTGGTCCCGCTCGTCTCCTCTGGCGCGACGAGCGGCGCGTGCGTCGACACGAGCACGGACCGCAGCTTCGACGGCCCCTGCCATCTCCGCGCCCCCTAAGATCGTTTGCCCGATTGCGGCGCTCGGCGGAGGGCCCGTGCAAAGATGCGCGGGCGTTGGCGACGTGGCTTCGGGTGTTCGTGCTGGCCCTCGTGTCGGTGTCCTCCGGCTGCAGCCCGCGCACACCCGCGCGGCGGCGTCCCGATGCCTCGCGCATCGTGCCGACGCCTGCAGAGACCTGCGACCCGGTTCCGCGATGCCCGGACGAAGGGGCGGATCACCACGACCTTCGCGCCGACCCGACGTTCGCGCGGCTGCGCACCATCGCCTCGCTCCCGGCGCCGCAGATCGACCTCGGCGAGGTCAGCGCCCTCATGTCGCACGCCCGCGACCCGTCCCTCGACGTCGAGGCGACGCTGCGACAGCTCGACGCGCTGGCCTTCGAGGTGCGTACGCACCTGCCGCGCAGCTGCGACGCGCGCTGCCGCCTGCGGACGCTGCTTCGCTACGTGTTCCACGTGTGGCGCTTCGAGGCGGTGAACGACCCGAACGGGCTCTACAACGACCCCGACGACGACCTCATCGACACCGTCATGGCGCAGCGCCGCGGGTACTGCGAAGGGCTCTCGGTGCTGCTCTTCGCGCTGGGGCACCGGCTGGACATCCCGCTCGCCGGCGTGCTCCGCCGTCAGCACATCTACGCACGCTTCGTGGGGCCCGGTCCGCGCTGGGACATCGACATGACCCTCGAGGGCGCCGCGCCTTCCCCGGAGCCCGCGATGCCGCTCTGCCACCCGCGCGAGGGGCTCTACGAGCGCCCTCTCGACGCGCGCGAGCTGGTGGGCCAGGTCGTCTCGGTGGTGGGCATCCTCGAGGGGATGCAGGCCCGGCGCGCGTGGTTCGACGCGGCGATGGAGTGGGCCCCGAACGACCCGGACCTGCACAACAACCGCGGCGTCGAGCGCGAGCGCGACCTCGACTTCGCCGGCGCCCTCGAGGACTACCGCGCCGCTGCGACGCTCGATCCCTGCGCGGCGTTCTACCGGGTGAACATCGCCGGTGCGCTGCGCCACCTCGATCGCGAGGAGGAGGCCCAGCAGACGCTGGCTTCGCTCGAGGCGGACATCGCGCGGGGCGCCGCCGAAGACGACCCGCTGTACGTGGCGCTCGCCCACGGAGACCTCGCGCTCGAGCACGGGGACGACGCCGGGGCCGAGCGCTGGTACCGCCGCGCGTCGGACGCTTCCGAGGGAGCTCCCGTGGCGCGGGAGTCGCTCGGCGTCGCGCGGCTGCTGCAGGGTGATCCCGAGGGCGCGGCGGTGGAGTTCCTGGCGGCGCTCGAGCAGTCGCCGGACCCCGATACGCGCATCTGGCTCGTCGAGGCCCTCTCGGCGTTCGATGCCCCGACGGCGCGCTCGGAGCTCGATCGGGCCGAGCGCGACGGCGCCGCCATCGAGGACGTGCTGCGGTGGCGCGCCCAGCTCGCCATGCTCGACGGGCACGTGGATGCGGCGACGACGTCCGCCCGCGAGTGCGTCGCGTCGGATGGATCACGGTGCGCCCGAGCCCTCGTGGTGCTCGGCGATGCGGCCGCGCGGCGAGGCGATCGGGCGTGCGCTCGGCGCTACTGGGAGACGTATCTCACGTGCGGCCCGCAGCCCCGGGACCGCTACGCGCGCTGGGTCGACGGCACCGTGACCGCGCGCATCGCTTCGCTGGCATCGACGAGCGTGTGCGCCGGTCCGGACCGCTGAGCCGCAACGATTGCGCCTCGGCGTGGCCTGGTCGTAGCGTGCGCCGCCATGGAACAGGTTCGTAGCTACGTCTGCGGCGAGTGGTTCGAGGGCACCGGCACGCCGATGGACCTCCTCAACCCCGCAACCGAGGAGGTCGTCGCGCAGCTTCGACCCGGCGGCGTCGACCACGGCGCGGCGCTCTCCTTCGCGCGCACCCGCGGCGGACCGGCGCTGCGTGCGATGACCTTCGCGCAGCGCGCGGCGATGTTGAAGACCCTCGCGGCGGCGATGCACGCGCGCCGTGACGAGCTCCTCGACATCGCCACGCTCAACGGCGGCAATACCCGCTCGGACGCGAAGTTCGACGTCGACGGCGCCATCGCGACGCTCACCGCGTACGCCGAGCTAGGCCTCACGCTGGGCGACGCGCGCTGGCTCCTCGACGGGCCCGTGGTGGCGCTGGGGCGCTCGTCGAAGGTCACCGCGCAGCACATCCTGACGACGCGTCCCGGCGTCGCGGTGCACGTCAACGCGTTCAACTTTCCAGCGTGGGGGCTCGCCGAGAAGGCCGCCGTTGCGCTGCTCGCGGGCGTCCCCGTCGTGGCGCGTCCGGCTCCGGCCACGGCGTGGCTCGCTTCGCGCGTGATGGAGCTGTTCGTCGAGAGCGGCGCGCTCCCCGTCGGCGCGCTCTCGGTGGCCGCCGGCGACCCCGGCGACGTGCTCGACCACCTTGGTCCCCACGACGTCTTCGCGTTCACCGGGAGCAGCGCCACGGGCCTCGCGCTGCGCTCGCTGCCGAAGCTCCTCGCCAGCGGCGCGCACGTGAACGTCGAGGCCGACAGCCTCAACGCCGCGGTGCTCGGACCCGACGTGGAGCCCGGCGACGACACATGGACGCTCATGGTGTCCGACGTCGCCCGCGACATCACGCAGAAGGCCGGGCAGAAGTGCACCGCCATCCGTCGCGTCTTCGTTCCGGCTACGCACGCCGACCGCTTCGAGGAGGACCTCGTCGATCGTCTCTCGGTGGTGCGCGCGGGCGATCCGCGAGTCGAGGGCGTCACCCTCGGTCCCGTGTGCACGGCGCGGCAGCTCGCGCACGTGCGCGATGGCATCGCGAGGCTCCTCGCGTCGGGCCTGCGGTGTGCGCACGGCGGCGCCGGTGCGGTGCGCGGCGAGGGCGTCGACGAGGGCAAGGGCTTCTTCGTGGCGCCCACGCTGCTGCGCGGCGAAACCTCCGAGGCCGGCGCGCCGGTGCACGCCCACGAGGTCTTCGGACCGGTGGCCACGGTGCTCCCGTACGGCACCGCGGCCGAGGCGGTGGACCTCGTCACGCGCGGCGGCGGCGGCCTCGTGGCGTCGGTCTACAGCGCCGACAAGGCCTTCGCGACGGAGGTCGTGCTGGGCCTCGCGCCGTTCCATGGCCGTGTCACGGCGGTGCACGCCAAGGTTGCCGGCGCGTGGATCGGCCCGGGCGCGGTGCTGGCCTCGCTGGTCCACGGCGGTCCGGGGCGGGCCGGTGGCGGCGAGGAGCTCGGGGGCCTTCGCGGTCTCGGACCGTACCTCCAGCGAACCGCGGTGCAGGGCTACGGGCCCCTCGTCGAGCACATCACCGCGGCGGGCGCGCGAGGTGGTTGATTCCCCGCGGCGTTGCGCCTAGAACCAACGCGCCATGACCGAGTCCGAACACGCTGTGCACGAAGAGTCCCCGGAATTCCAGCGGATGCGCGAGTACGACAAGGTGTGGACCGGTCCGCGCTTCATCGGCGTGCTCCTGGTCACGCTGGTCATCGCCAACGCGGTGATCTACGGGCTCGCGAGCATGGGCGCCGGCTGACGAGCGCCCGCCCGTCAGTGCGCGCCGTCGGGCCGTGACGTCGGCGGCGCGTCGCGAAGAAGCTGCTCCGGGGCCGTTCCGCGCGCGAGGTTCAGCGCGGCGAGGACCTTCGGCGGCGTGGCGCTGGCGTCGAGGGTGAACGCCGCATCGATGCGCAGGATCTCGCGGAACGCATCCGCGGCGAGGTCGCGCCGGTCGAGGGCCGCGTAGGCCTCGGCGAGCTGCCGAAGCACCAGCAGGCGTTGCGGGGCGGCGAGGTCCTCGGGCCCGAGCATCTGCGCCGCGAGCGACACGGCCTCGGCGTAAAGCCCGCGCACGACGTACTGACGCAGCGTCGGAAGGTCGCGGTCCACCTGCCGCTGCGCCGCATGGGCGGCGATGAGCGCGCCCTCCGAAGGATCCGCCGACGCCTCGCGCAGCACGAGGTCGGGCATCGGGAGGATCAGCACCTGGCCCCGCACCAGCCGCTGCGCGCTCAGGTGGTTGAACTCCGAGATGAACTGCACGAGCGCGCGGTCGCCGTAGTAGCGCCGCGCCACCTCGAACATCGGCTCCTCTGCGGCGACGACATACCGAAGCAGGTAAGGCAGCCGGAGCACTGCCCCGGGGCTCGGAGCGACGTCCGGGCGTCCGCCGTTCACGCGCGCCAGATACGGTGCCCGCGAGGCGTCTCCGAGGTAGCGCATCGAGAGCCTCTCCCAGGTCTCGCCGGCGCCGACGCGGTGGTACCCGACGCTCGGGATGGTGAGGTGCGTGCCCGACGGGATCGTCGGCGTTCCCTGAAGCTGCAGGTAGTTCGCCGCGACGATGATGGCCTCGAGGGACGCGGCGCCGTAGTAGCGCTCGGCGATGGCCGCGAAGGTCTCGCCGCGGGCGTAGACGTGCGTCACGTCGGCGCGTGCCACGGGCGTCGCCAGCGCAACGGACGCGACGGACGCGACGACGGCGGCGAGCCCCCTAGCGCGCACTGGCACCTTCCCGTGCGGCGCGCAGGTCCACGTCGATCCACACGGTCTCGCCGGCGGTGACCTGCACCGCGCGGTCCTCGGTGATGAACGCCGGGTTGCGGAGCCGTACGAAGTGCTGGCCCGGTGCGAGGGCGATGGCGCGGCTCATGGGCGTCGTGTCGACCACGGTGCCGTCGACGAGCACCTCGGCCCAGGGGCGTGCGAGCACGCGAAGCTGGCCCGTTCCCGGCGCTCCCGGGGGGCGCGGACCGATCCACGTCGTCGGGTCCTGCTCGCGACCGCGGGCGGCGTCGAGGGTCGCGAGGGCGGCGAGGGCCACGAACACCGAGGCCGCCTGCCCCGCCACCACCTCGCGCATCGGGTGGTACTTCGGCGGCGCCTTGGACCACTCCGCCGCCATCGGTCCGAGGGCGTCGCGCATCTCGCGGTCGTCGACGACGCCGCGCTCGCGGAGGTAACCGACGAGGCGCGCCTCGTGCGAGATCAAGCCGCGCCGCGCGAGGTGCTCGTTGAGGTCGTCGCAGAGGCTGCCGGTGCTGGGGTAGCGGTACGCGGGGTTCTTCTCGAGGCACCGCGAAAGGATGCGCTCCAGCGTCGTCGGCACGTCCGGACGCAGCCGACGCGGCGAGACGTAGCGGTCGAGCCGGATCTTCTGCATCACCGTGCGCGCCGGGTCCTCCTCGAAGGGGCGCCGGCCGGTGAGCGCCTCGTACAGAACGATGCCGAAGGAGAAGATGTCCGAGCGGAAATCCATCTGGTCGCCGAGGACCTGCTCCGGCGACATGTACGCGGGCGTTCCTACGACGCCGAGGCGGTCGTCGGCGCCGTCGCGCGTGTCGAGGGCGAGGCCGAAGTCCGCGAGCTTGACCTCGCCGCGTCGTGAAATGAGCACGTTCCCGGGCTTCACGTCGCGGTGCACGATGCCGCGGAGGTGCGCGAATTCGAGGGCCCGCGCGACCTTCAGCGCGACCAGCGTCGCGACGTCCGTGGCCATCGGCGCGCCGCCTTCGCGCAGCGCCGCCAGCGTCGTGCCCTCGACGAGCTCGATCACCAAAAACGGACGGCCCTCGGCAGTGCGCCCGGCGTCGATGACCTGCGGGATGTTCTGGTGCGCCAGCGTCGCGAGCAGCGCGCCTTCGCGCTCGAAGCGTCGGCCGAGCGGCGATCCCGGCGTCACCGACGCCTTCAGCACCTTCACTGCGACCGCGCGCCCGAGCGAGAGCTGCGTGCCGCGGTAGACCTCCGAGAGGGTTCCCTCGCCGAGGCGCGCTCCGACGCGAACGCCGTCGCCGCCGAGCGGGAGCGTGATGTCGGTGAGGGGGCCCGGCGCTCCGCGTACCGGGCGGGCGCCCGCGCTCATTCGCTGCAGGCTTCGCGCGGGAGACGGCGCACCGCCTCGAGCCGCGCCGGGGCCTGCGTGCCCGCGGGCGTGCGTCCGTGACGCTCGATGAGGAGCCGCAGCGTGCGCTGGGCCTGCGTGCACATGCGAAGGTTCGTGAACGCCTCGGCCAGCGTCGACAGCGCCTCGGGCACCGCGTCGCCGGTCGGGTAGCTCTGCATCAGCCGGTTGAGCTCCTGCACCGCCGTCGCCGCGCGGTTCTCCGCGAGCTGCGCGCGCGCCACGAGGAGCAGCGCGTCGTCGGCCAGCGGGTCCGCCGCGGCCCGGGTCAGCAGCGCGTTGGCGAGGAACCGTGCCCGCGGATAGTCGCGCCCATCGAACGCCTGCCGCGCCTGCGCCAGGAGCTGCGCGTTGTCGGCGGGAACCTGCGACGGGTCCACGAGCGGGGCGATGCCGAGCCGCCGCTCCACGGCCTCGACGCGGTTGCCCACCTGCGCGCGGGCCTGCGTAGCCTCGTCGAGCGAGTGCCGAAGCTCCTCCAACGTGCCCGTGAGGCCGCGGATGCGCTCGTCGAAGGACTCGATGCGCGCGCCGAGGTCGGCGGTGTTGCGCGTCTGCGTGCGGGCCTGCTCGAGCTGCTCGTTGAGCGTCTGCACCTGCGCGGTCGCGCGCTCGACGGCCTCATTGAGCTGCTGCCGGCGCTGCTGGTCGTTCGTCTCCAGGCTCCGGATGCGGGTCTCGAGGGCCTGGCGCACGTGGTCGTGCTCGGTCGTCGTGACCCAGCAACCCGACGCCGACGAAAGCAATGCGATCGCCGCGGCGATCCGGAGCGTGCGGTGGACCATCGACTTGTTCTACTGCCTCAGGCGGAAGTCCACGCGGCGGTCGCGCCGCCAGCCATCTTCGTCGGAGCCCGTGGCGCCCTCGGCCCCTTCGGAGCTCACCGCCACGCGGTCCGGGAGCACGCCGAGGTTCATGAGGTACTGGCGCACGACCCGGGCGCGTCGCTCGCCGAGCGCGAGGTTGTACTCGGTGCTGCCGCGCGGGTCGCAGCGGCCGATGAGCGTGTACCGGCTCGTCGCCTCGCGGCGCAGGCACTCGGCGTCCCGGGCCAGCGTCTCGCGCGCGCCGCTCGTGAGGTTGTTGTCGTCGAAGTCGAAGAGCGCCGGCTCGAGCTGGCACTGCGGACCGCGATTCTCCACGGGGTCCGAGTCGTCCGTCGGGTTCGAGACGCAGTGCCCGAGCTCGCAGTGGTGGTCCGCGGCGCAGCTCCGCGTCGCGTCGCACTCGGGGCGCGGCACGCAGCGGTGGTCGGTGCACACCTGGCCCGCGAGGCAGTCGTTGTCGCCGTCGCACGCGTTGACGCCGTCGACGCAGCGGCCGCGGAGGCACGTCTGGTCGGAGCCGCAGTCGGCGCCGTTGCGGCACTGCTGGCAGTGGCGCTGCACGCAGTACTCATGGTGACCGTCGCGCTGGCAATGGCGGTCGTTCTCGCAGTTCGGGTAGTCGGGGCTCGTGCACCCGGCGGCGAACGCTGCGACGAACGCCGCGGCGAGGGCGCAGAAGCGCCCCCACGCGGAAGGCTGCAGAGTGGGGCCCACGGTGAACAACGGTACCTCCTACGAGACGCCGCTGGGTAGTCTCGATCGATGCAGCTTGTCAACGTTCGCGCCTTCCGCTAGCGACTGCGCACCCCTCCCGATGCCCTCGAAACCCGCCCCTCCCTGGCTCGACCGTGACAAGGCCGCGCGCGTTCTCACCCTCGCCGCGCCGGTGATCCTCGCGATGCTGACGCAGACCGCCGTCAACATCGTCGACACGTACTTCCTCGGCCAGCTCCCGCGGGAGGTCGCGACGGATGGCCAGTTCGCGCTGGCCCCGTCGCTCATGCTGCTCTGGGCCGTCGGCGGCTTTCTCTCGTCGATCTCCGTCGGCACGCTCGCGACGACGGCGCGGCGCTGGGGTGAGGGCAAGGCCGAGGAGGCCGGCGCGGTGCTCCCCAACGGCGTCGTGCTCGCGCTCGTCGGCGGGTTCATCGGAACGGCGCTGGGGTGGATCTTCCTTCCCGCGATGTTTCGGGCCCTCAGCGACAACCCGAACGTGGTGGCGCTCGGCGTGAGCTACGCCCGCTGGCGCTTCGTGGGCATCGCGTCGATGGCCGCGACGGCCGCGTACAAGAGCTTCTACGACGGCATCGGCCGCACGCACCTGCACCTCGCCGCGGCCGTCGCGATGAACGTGGTCAACGCTGCGCTGTGCTGGGTGCTCATCTTCGGTCGCCTCGGCGCGCCCGCCATGGGCATGGCCGGTGCTGGCGTCGCCGCGGCGATGTCGTCCTGGATCGGCCTCGCGGTGATGGTGCTCTTCAGCCTCCGCGGCACCGACCGCGCGCTCTTCCGCTTCTATCGCGCCGGCGTGCTTTCGTGGACGACGATGAAGCAGCTCCTTCGGCTCTCGGTGCCCGGCGGCGTCGCGACCACCGCGGTGATGACGGGCTTCCTCATCTTCATCAAGGTCGTCGCCGCCATCGACGACGACGCGATCCGAGCGGGCGCAGCCGCGAGCTTCAACGGCGCCGCGACGACGATCATCATCGAGGTGCTCAGCGCGACCTTCGTGTCGTGCCTCGCCTTCGGCACCGCGACGGCGACGCTGGTGGGCCAGCACCTCGGCCGCGGCGAGCCCGACATCGCCGAGCGCTACGCGTGGACGAGCGTGAAGCTCGGCGTGATCATCTTCGGCGCCATCGGCTTCGCGATGCTGCTGTACCCGCACCGCGTGCTCGGCGCGTTCTCGGCGGTGCCGCAGGTCATCGAGGCGGGGCGCACGCCGCTGCGCATCATGGCGTGCATGGGCCCGGTCATCGCGACGGCGATGATCCTCACGCAGGCGCTCTTCGGCGCGGGCGAGACGCGCTTCGTGATGATCGTGGAGCTCGCGCTGCACTTCTTCTGCCTCGTGCCCCTGGCGTGGCTCCTCGGTAAGGTCGCGGGCCTGGGCCTCGTCGGCACGTGGCTCGCGGCGGCTACGTACGGATTGGCGCTGGCCATCGCCATGGGCGTGCGCTTCTCCCGCGGTGGCTGGAAGCGCCTCACGGTGTGACGCCCGACGGCCCGATCCCGTCGTTCACCCCCATCGGCGTGGTGCGCACGCCGTTCGTGGAGCGCCGCGAGGCCCCGCGCCAGCCCTACGCCGCCAAGGACGCGCCCGGGACCATCGAGCTGCTGCCCGGCCGTCACTTCGACGACGCGCTCCGCGACCTGCACCGCTGGACGCACCTGTGGTTGCTCTACTGGTTCCATCGCAACGAGGGCTGGCGGCCCGCCGTGCTCCCGCCGCGCAGCCCCAAGGGTCGTCGCGGGGTCTTCGCCACGCGCTCGCCGCACCGGCCCAACGCCATCGGCATGTCCGTGCTGCGCATCGCCCGCGTCGAGGGGCTGCGCGTCGACGTCCTCGGCGTCGACATGCTCGACGGTACGCCGGTGCTCGACATCAAGCCGTACGTCCCCTTCGCCGACGCCATCGCCGACGCCGGCGGCGGCTGGATCGGCGGCGATCCCGACGAGCCTTGGACGCTCCTCCGGAGCCCGCTCTGCGACGCCCAGCTCGCCTGGCTCGACGCGCAAGGAGCGCCGCTCTGGGACGCCATCGAGGCGACGCTGTCGCTCGGTCCGCATCCCCACGCGTACCGCCGCATCCGGCGCGAAGGACCCCACGGCACCCTCTCGCTCAAGGACTGGCGCGTCGTGTTCCGCGAGGAGGGGCGATCGCTCCACGTGGAGCGCATCGACACGGGCTACCGCCCGCAGCAGCTCGTCACCGGCGAGGCGCCGGCGTTGCACGCGGCCTTCGCGGAGCGCTTTCCGCAGATGGCAGGCGCTCGGCGTTGAAGGCGAAGGGCAGCAGCTCGCGCATCGAGACGACCTTCACGACGGCGCCGCCGACGACGAGGCCGACAGACGTGTCGAGGCCGAACTCGGCGAGGATCTGACGGCACGCGCCGCACGGCGACCCGGCCTCGGGGCCCTCGGTGGCGACGGCGATGGCGACGAAGTCCGTCCAGCCGCGTGCGACGGCGCCGGCGACGGCCCCGGCCTCGGCGCACATGCACAGCGGGTACGACGCGTTCTCGACGTTGCACCCGAGCGCGACGCCCTTCGTCGTGAGCAGCGCCGCGCCCACGCGGTACCGCGAGTACGGCGCGTGCGATCGCTTGCGCATGCGCTCGGCCCGCGCGGCGAGATCGGCCCAGCGTGGGTCGCGAGGCGTCACGCGAGCCTCCGCAGCACCGCCTGGAGCAGCGCCACGAAGCGCCCGCGCGCCAGTCCCGCGGTCTCTTCGACCTCGGCGTGCGACAGCGGGCTCGACGACACCCCCGCGGCGAGGTTCGTCACGCACGACAGCCCGAGCACCCGCGCGCCCATGTGCCGCGCTGCGATGACCTCGGGGACGGTGCTCATGCCCACGAGATCGGCGCCCATGGCGCGCAGCATGCGAATCTCCGCCGGGGTCTCGTAGCTCGGACCGAGGAGCCCGGCGTACACGCCCGCGCGCAAGGTCTGCCCGAGCGAAGCCGCGCACTCCAGCGCGACGGTGCGCAGCGCCGGGTCGTACGCGTCCGTCATGTCGGGAAACCGTGGGCCGAGCGCGGCCTGGTTGGGCCCCGCGAGCGGCGAGCGCGCCGTGAGGTTCAGGTGGTCCGTCAGCAGCGCGAGGTCGCCGGGCGCGAGACCGGGGGCGATGCCACCCGCCGCGTTGGTGACCATCAGCGTGCGAGCCCCGGCGCGGAGCAGCGCGCGGACGTTGAAGACCACGTCGTCGATGGGGTGACCCTCGTAGAGGTGGATGCGTCCGGACAGCGCGGCGACCACCGGCGAGGCCCCGCCCGCGACCTTGCCGATGACGAGGCGACCCGCGTGGCCCGGCACCGTCACCCGCGCGAAATTCGGAATCTCCTCGTACGGGATCGCCGTCGCATCGACGAGCGTCTCGGCGAAGGACCCCAGCCCGGAGCCGAGCACCATGACCACCTGCGGCGTGCGCGGATCCCTGGCGTGGATCGCGGCCGCCGTCTCGTCGAGCCTCTCGAGCAACGTGTCGTTCACCCGCAGGAGTATCGACGCTCCGCCCGCGCGATGCGAAATGGACGGCGCAGCGTCGACCGGCGGAGCCCGCGCCCGGCGCGGGAGCTCCACTGGTGCGTCAGGGGTGCCCGACGCCCTGGACGACGAACGGGGTGATGTCCACCGGCCCGTCGCCCGATCCCTCGAGGGCTTGCGCCAGCCCCACGAGCTCCCGTGCGTCGGGAGCCAGGGTGCGCGCCGTCGCGACCGCCGTGCGGGCCTCGGACCGGGCGCCTCGGGCCGCGAAGAACAGGGCGTCGTGGTAGGCGCGCCAGAGCACGTACTCCGCGATGCGCGGCTCGCCGTCGGCCCCGGGCGAGAGAGCGAGCGCGGCACGAAGCGCGTCGACGGACTGACGCTGCGCCGTGGCCGCGGCGTGCACGGCGATCATCGACGTCGGCTCCGTGCGCACCTCGGCGAAGGTCCCGCGCGGCACCACCACCGGCACCGCCCAGAGGATGTCGTGCGGGTCGAGCTCGAGGCGCACGGGGCGGCGCGCGGCGAGCTCCATGAGGTCGGGCATGCGGGGCGCTCCGTGCGAGAGGAAGTCGCGCACCACGGCGACCAGCGAGGCGTCGCGTCCGAGGAGAGCGTTCGTCGTGCCCGGCCACGGCACGAAGGGCGCCGGGACCACGAGCACGTCGGGCCGCTCGCCCTCGACGAGCTGCGCGTACCGAAGGCGGAACACCGTGTCCGGCGCGTACGCCAGAACCACGGCCCGCGCTGGAAGCGCCGCGAGGTCCGCCGCGGTCATGACCTCGGGCGCGTCGCCTCGGTCGCCGAGCGTGCTAGCGATGGCCTTCGCGCCCATCGGCACGAAGACCACCGCCGGCGCCACCACGAGCACCAGGCGCAACAGCCAGCGGTTCGACGAGGACGGTCCCTCGGGGGCCGCGGGCGCCTCGTCGATGGCCCTCCACGCACGCGCAGTCGCGGCGACGCCGAGCACTCCGAGCAACACCACGGCGGGCGCGAGATAGCCCGCCGCGTCGGGGTTCCCGGCGACGGAGCCGAGCCAGGCCCGCGCGAGCACCCCCGCGAGCACCACGACGCCGAGGCGAACGCCCGACGAGACCCTGTTCCGCGCGACGATCACCACCCCCGCGATGCCCGCGAGGAGGCCGAGCGGCGAGAGCGACGCTCCAAGCCAGTCGATGACGTCGAGCAGGTGCTCGCGGTAGTCGCCGAGCACGCCGCTGCCGGTGTTCTTCTGGAACGCCCGCGCGGTCACCGTCCACACCAGGTCGCCGACGGTGCGCACCCGCACGAGGCTCGCCGCCGCCGAGGCGCGCAGCGGGAGCAGCCCGTACGCCGCGAGCCCTGCCGCACCCATCGCGGCCCATGCGGCGACGACCCGCGGCAGGTCGCGCACCCGCGACGCACGCCCGCGATCGACGACGGCCATCAGCGCGGCAGGCACCGCGGTGATCGCGATGAAGTGGTGGTTCGCCCCGCCCAAGGCCACGACGAGCACCGCGAGGCGCGCCCGCGCAGCGGCAGACATCGAAGGCGCCAGCGCGGCGGCGGCGCTTCCGACGGCCAGCAGCGCGGCGAGCGCGTACACCTCGGCGCGGGAGGCCTGCCGGAGCACAGCGACGCCGAGGGTCCCGCCGAGCACGTGGCCGAGCGCGAGCCAAGGCATCCAGCGCGGGGCTCGAGGACCGGCGACGGACCGGGCGAGGGGCAGCGCGAGGCTGAAGGCGAGGCGTCCCACGAGGCCCAACGCGAGGCCGCCGGCGAGGGCGATGCGCATCGGCACGGGACCGATGGGCAGCATCGAGGCGAGGGCCCCGAAGAGCACGAACAGCGGGTGCCCGGGCGGGTGCGACACGCCGAGGCCGGCCCCGCACGACGCGAGCTCCGGCGCGTCGTAGAAGCCCATGGAGCCGCCGGCCACGAGCGCCCCGGCGGCCGCGGGCACCGCGAACGCGAGGAGCGCTGCGACGTCTTCGAACGCGTCGTCGGCGGGCGGGTCGGACACGGTGGAGCGGCGGGGCGCGGCGGTTGTACCGTGAGAAGGGCTTCCGTGGCGACGCGACGACGGGCATCATCCGCGCACCTCTTTCGGAGATTGTTGCGATGCGTGCACCCACGACGATGCTGACCTTGGGCCTCCTGACGGCCGCCTGCGCCTCGACGCAGACGCACCCGAACTATCGCTACGCCGCCAACGACCCGGCGACGCTCGTGGCCGTCGACGTGCGCCCCGGTGCCATGCCGTCCGGCGAGTCGTTCAGCGGGAGCTTCCACTCGGAGCAGATCGGCGACGTGTTCCTCGAGCAGACCGGCGACCTCGTCGTGGGGCAGTACGCGTACAACCGCGCTTCGTGCCGCGCGACGGGCCACATCGAGGGCCGCGTCGAGGGCAACCTCATGCACTTCTCGTGGACCGAGAGCCAGCGTCTCTGCGGGCGCATCGCTCCGATGACGGGCCACGGCTACATGCTGTTCTGGATCGACAGCGCGCAGAACGGGCGCGCGAACGGCGAGTGGGGCTTCGCCGAGAACGAGGGCGGCGGCGGACCGTGGTCGCTGTTCCGCGATCGGGTGCGGCGTCAGCCCACGCCCGAAGAGGGCGGCACCCGCGGCGACAACCCGTTCTCCGCCGACGGCAACGCCGGACGCTAGGGCTTCGAGCGACGCTTGCGCGCGCCGCGCCGGGGCTTCTCGAGCGGCGCGGGCGGCAGCGTCGGTCGCGTGCCCATGGCCTCGCGCGCCGTCGCCTCGGCGAACTCCGGGATCACCACCTGGCGGGTCTCCTCGAGCGTCGCGCGCGGTGGACGGGGCGGTGAGACGTAGTCGCCGTCGACGACGTGGATCACCACGGCGGTGATGTTGTCCTCGCCGCCGTGGTCGTTCGCGAGGGCGATGAGCGCCCGGCAAGCCACGTCCGGCTCGCCGTGCGCGCGCACCGTCGCGAAGATCTCCTCGTCGGTGATCATCCCCGAGAGGCCGTCGGAGCACAGGACGAACGTGTCGCCGGCGCGGGCCTCGTCGGCGAGTAGATCGACGAGAACGATGTCGTTCATGCCGAGCGCGCGCGTGATGACGTTCCGCGGGAGCTCGTCGCGCTGCGCCGCGGGAAGGTCGGGCATGGTCCGCAGGTACTCGTTCAGCAGCGAGTGGTCCTGCGTGAGCTGGGCGATCGCTCCGTCGCGGATGCGGTAGCACCGGCTGTCGCCAACGTGGCCGACGAACACGCGGCCCAGGGGCTCGGCGACGAGCAGGCCCACGATGGTCGTGCCCATGCCGCGGTGGGCGTCCGCGCGGGAGCCCTCTTCGTAGATCGAGCGGTTCGCCACCTTGATGCTGGTGACGAGCCGGTTCTCCTCGATCGACAGCGACGGGTCGTAGTGGAACGGCCAGGTGGCGTCCTCGCGGGTCGTGCTGTCGAAGAACGCCGTCACCGCGGTCGTCGCGAGCCGCGACGCGACCTCGCCGGCGCGGTGCCCGCCCATGCCGTCGGCCACGAGATAGAGCCCGTGCCCCTCGAGCAGCGCGAAGCTGTCCTCGTTGTGCTCACGCAAGAGGCCGACGTCCGTCCGACCTGCCGCCACGACACGCAACACCACGGCAATTGCCGCAGCGTTTCACCCCCGACGGCGCGGTGTCAAGGCGCTCCCGTCGCTCGGACGTACTACCTTCGACGGCGATGCTCCGCTGGACGGTCCCGTTCATCGCCGTGTGGTCGGGGTCGTGTACGCGCGCGCCTTCGGAGCCGTCGCGTCCCATGGCCCCGAGCGGCGTCGCGCGGCCGGACGCGGGGGCCGCCGTCGACCTGGCCGTCGCGGCCGAGCGTCTTCGGGAGCGATCCGACGCCTCGGTGCGCGACGTGACCGCCGTCGGCGACGCGCCTCGCGGGACGCTCCTCGTGCGCTACGCCGCGGGCAGCGTCGTGGCCACGGCCTTCGTCGATGCGCTCGGCGCGTGGTCCGGGGTGACCGGCGCCGAGCGTGCGCTCGCGGCGTGGCGGGCCGATGGCGCCTCGCCGGACGCGGTGACCGCGGCGCGTACGATTTCCCTCCTGGTCTGTCCGACGTGCCAGCCGCCCGGCGAGGCGACGGGGGCGCTCCCGGTCGCTCCGTCGCTGCAGCCGCACCGCGCCGGCGGGCGAATCTTGACCTACGCCTACGTCATCCCCGACGGGCGTCCTGGCGCGGGGGTTCACGTGGCCCGCTGGCGTTGGACCGACTCCGACGTGCTCGTCGACGAGGTGCCGCACGCCGAACGCCGTTGACCTGCCGCGCCGCGCGGTGTGAACAATGGGCGGATGTCCGAACGCCTTCAGGTGGAGTACGCGGCGCTCACGGACGTGGGGCGCAAGCGCACGCACAACGAGGACTCGTTCAAGGTCGCGCCGGACGAGGGCCTCTACCTCGTCGCCGACGGCATGGGCGGGCACAACGCCGGCGAGGTGGCGAGCGCCATGGCCGTCGACGTCGTCAGCCAGTTCTTCGCCGACGCGCGCGACGAGCCGGTGGTCAGTTGGCCGTACAAGCAGGCGCGGGGCGAGCGCTTCGACGCCGACACCCTCGGCATCGCGGTGCAGTACGCGAACCTCCGGATCTACGAGTCGTCGCGCGAGAGCGCGGACCGCCGCGGCATGGGCACGACGCTGGTGGGAGCCCTCGTTCGCCAAGGCGCCGCGTGGGTCGCGCACGTCGGCGACTCGCGCGGGTACATGGTGCGCGCCACTGGAGCCATCGAGCCGCTCACCATCGACCACTCGCTGCTCGAGGAGTATCGCCGCACGCGGCCGGACCTCACCGACGAGCAGCTCAAGAAGTTCCCGTACAAGAACGTCATCACCCGCGCGCTCGGCATGAAGCCCGACGTCGCCGTCGAGATGCACCGCCACGAGCTTCACGCCGGCGACACGCTGCTGCTCTGCTGCGATGGGCTCACCGGCATGGTCCCCGATCGCCGCATCGCGCAGATCGTGCGGGACCACGAGTCGCTCACCGATGCCGCGGCGGCCCTCGTCGACGCGGCCAACGCCGCCGGCGGCGTCGACAACATCACCGTGATCCTGGTGCGCGCCGTTCCTGCGTGAACGCTGCGACTGGGGTCGCGCATCCAACACGGACACCATGGCAGCCACGCACGGTCGATCGGGCGCATTGTTCCTGACCCTCGTCGCGGCGACCAGCGGCGCGCGCGCGCACGACTGGCCTTGCGCGCGCCACGACCCGCAGCGCACCGGCGCCGTCGAGGGACCGGTGCGCCTTCCGCAGCCGACGGTGCGATGGCGGCACTACCTCGGAGGACAGCTCCGCGACGACCAGTGGCTCACCGGCGACGTCGACGGAGACCACGTCGTCGACGTGGTGTTCGTGGCGAGCGGCAAGGTGATCTGCAAGCACGCCGACGACGAGCTCGTGTGGGAGAGCGACCTCGTGGCGGCTCAGTCCCTCGTCGCCGAGACGGACCTCGACCAGGACGGTCATCGCGAGGTCGTGGTCATCGCCGACCTCGGCGACGCCATGGTGCTCGACGGCCGCACGGGACGCGTGCTCTGGGAGGTCCCGCAGGGCCTGCGCGGGTTCACGGCGACGGTGCGCCTCGGCGACCTCGACGGCGATCAGCACGACGACCTCTACGTCGGCGAGTGCGTGCAATCGAGCGTCGGCGCGGCGGCCTTCACCTTCCGCGACGGCTTCGCCGCCGTACGACAGCTCTGGACCGTCGCCGCCGACCCGAACCGCTGCGGCGATCGCAACGACCTCATCGTGGACCTCGACGGCGACGGCGCGAACGAGGTGCTGATGGCGCAGGGCGACACCCAGATGGCGGTGCTCGACGGACGCAACGGCGTTCGGCGTTGGACCGTGCCGGCGCCGCCGTCGGGGTCGTTCCTTCAGACGTCGGTGCCCGTGGTGGCGAACGTCGATCGAACGCCGCGGCCCGAGCTCGTGGTGCTGTCGAGCAACGCGCGTCCGGGGGCGGCGGGCGTCGGGGCGCGGCGCATCGCCGTGTACGACCTGCCGACGGCGCCGTCGACGACGGCCACGCTGCGCTGGGAGGCTGCGGCGTCGATGCCCGACGGGAGCACCGTGACGCTCCCGCAGGGCGGCGTGGTGGACCTCGACGGCGACGGAACGTTCGAGCTCGTCTCGAGCCGCTACGACGGCATGACGCGGCAGTGGGAGTCCACGGTGCGCGACGCGGCGATGGGCACCGTCCGGGCGACGCGTGCGGGCTACGAATTGCTGGGCGTGGTGCCGGGACCGGCGGCCGCAGGGAGCCGCCCGACGATGGTTGGCGTCCTCGACGACCAGTCGGCGGTCGCGATGACCTTCGCCGCCGGCACGCTCACCGATCAATGGACGCTCCCGCAGCGTCGTCCCGCGATGACCCGCGATGCGGCCGTCGCGGCCCGCTCGGCGCTCTCGATGCGCCCCTTCGCGATGCAGCTCGACGACGACGCGTCGCCGGAGCTGTTGCTGGTCGCCTTCGATCCCACCGTCGCGCCCGAGGACCGCACCGTCACCGAGCTCCTCGGCTACGATTTCGACGGCACGGCACCGCGCCAGCTCGGCGTGCTCGACGCCACCGACGGCGCGACGATGCTCACTTTCCAGCCGGCGGACGGGCTCTCGCGACCGTATGCGCAGCCCGTCGTCGTGACGAGCGACGGCTACCTGCTCTCCCTCGACCGCGCGCTGATGTCGACGAACCGTCTCGTCGGCGCCGAGTTCACCGTTCCAGGGATGCGCGTAGGTGGGTTCTGGGGCGGTCCGACGCGCAGCGCGCCGACGCCGATCATCGGCTCGTTGCCCGGCGCGACGGGCTCCGAGCGAGCGGTGCTCGTGCGCGACTCGAGGCCCGCGCTGCTTCGTCTCGACGCGCGCGTGGCGTCGCTGGCGAGCCCTGCGGTGGTGCGCTGGCAGCGTCCCCGCGCCGCGTGGCCGCTCATCACCGACCTCGACGGCGACGGCGCCAACGACCTCGCGGCCCTCGACGGGCGCGCGCTGGTCTCGATCGATCCCGTGCAAGGGCAGACGCCGCGGTGGTACGTGCCCGAGGCCGCCGGCCCCCGCGGCTCCTACGCCGCCGACGACCTGCTACCGCTGCATCGGGCGGGAGAGACCGGCGCCGACATCGTCGTCATGCGCGTCGACCCCGGCGCGACGGTGCACCCCTCGGCGTTCCGCGGCCGCGACGGCATGCTCCGCTGGAACGGCTTCCAGCGCGTATTCCACTCGGGCTTCGGCTCCTACGGGATCATGGACTCCGACGGCGACGGCACCGACGACGTCATCGCCGCGGTCAACGCGATGCTCTCCATCCGGGGCACCGACGGCATGCCCGGGCCCGACGGTTACGGGGTTCCGTATGCCTCGCCGATCATCGCGCCGTGGACCGGGAGCGCCCCGCAGGTGTTCGCCCAGGCGAGCACTCACGACGGGCTCCTCGACGCGTCGTTGCACCTCCAAGGGCAGCTTTCGGAGGTCCCCTTCGCGACGTCGGCTGGGGCCCTCGTGCGTTGCAACGGCGCGCCCGCCCTCGTCGTGAACCCTCAGGGGAGCGCCGAGCTGCGCGTCATCCGCCCGCAGGACCTCCCGTTGACCGGCCCGTCCCCGGCGTCTGCGACCGTTGCCCGCGCGGTCCTCGCCGGCGGCCAGGCGTACGCGACGGCCGCGATGGTCCCTGCTGCGTCGCGCGCCGGCACGTTGAGCAACGCCACGTCGGTGCTCGATTGGGACGGCCGCGGCCGTGGCGCCGTGCTCGTCGGCGGCACCGACGGCTGGCTCTACGCCCTCGATGCGTGCGCGCTCACGCTGCTGTGGTCCAAGGACTTCCGCTACCCGGTGGGCGAGCCGGTAGTGGGCGACACCGACGGCGACGGCACCGACGACGTGCTCGTCATCGCCGGCGACGGCTACCTCTACGCGCTCGGCGCTCGCACCCTCGACGCGGTGACGTCCGTGCACGACGTCGACCCGCGCGACGCCGCCGCCACCGCGGACCTCGACGAGGTCGAGACCTTCGACACCGTCGCTGCCTGGTGGCAGCCGAGCGCGTCGGCGACGCACTACCAGGTCCGCGTGATGACCGAGTCGGGCACCGCGCTCCAATTCCCCGAGTACGTCGACGTCGCGACCAACCGCGCGACGGTGCGATCGCTCCCGCTGCGCCTCGGCGGGCACTACCGCGTCGGCGTCGTCGCGCTCAGCGCGAGCGGGTCCAGCGACGAGGCGCAGTCCAACGGCTTCACCGTCGTCGATCGGTCGCCGCCGGCCATCGTGGTGACCGCGAACCCCCAGACCATCGCGCCGCCCGCGCAGACGTCGAACCTCGAGGTCGACTTCAGCGACCTCACGGGCCTCGCCACGACGCACGCCGAGCTCGTCGACGCCGACGGCAACGTGGTGCGCGTTCTCGACGACACGTCGCTCCGCACCGTGCTCCCGACGCGCACCGTGCGCTACGCCTTCGACGGCGTGGCTCCCGACGGCCGCGCGTACCTCGCGCCCGGCGTGTACACGATCCGCGCGCACGCCACCGACGTCGGCGGTCACTCCGTCGACGCGAGCGGCACCGTCACGCTTCTCGCGCCCACCAACGGTGTCGGCACCCGCGGCGGCAGCGGCAGCGGCTGCACCTGCGATGCTCCGGGAGCTCCCGCGGGCAGCACCCAGGCGTGGATCGCGCTGCTCGCGGTGCTCGGGCTCCGGCCCGGCCGGTCACGCCGTCGCGGCGTCCGGCTCCAGTGACGGCAGTCCCTTGGCTCGCCGCAACGCGCGCTCCTCGACGGAGAGCGCGACGATGGCCTCGCGGATGTGCTCGGCGATGAGCCGGTACGTCTCGGTCTCCGCGGGCATCGCGTAGAAGCGCGAGAGGTCCAGCGGCTCGCCGATGACGATGGTGACGGGCGCGCCGGCGCCGGTGAAGTTGCCGACGATCTGCTTCGGGAGGTTGTTGATCAGCCCCAGCGTGAACGCAGGAACCACCGTGGGCCGCGCGTTGTAGACGATGGCGCCGGTACCCGCGCTCGCCGGGAGGAGCTCATAGGGGTTCGGGCCGGTGCCTCGACGTCCTTCGGGGTGGTAGCCGACGACGTTGCCGGCGATCTGCAACACGGCCTCGACGGTGTCGGTGGTGAACTTGTTGAACGCCCGCTTCGAGGGGGCGCGCATCACCGGCGGGTACATGGCCCACGCCGACATCACCATGTTCACGAACACGCCCGACGCGCCCTCGTAGAAGAAGTTCGAGCGCACCGGGAAGAAGATCCCGCGCATCCAAGGGCACGCGCGCATCATCACCGACGACATCACGTAGAAGTCGAAGAAGCTCCGGTGGTTCGATGCGATGAAGACGCCGCGGTCGGGGTTCAGCGCGGCGAAGCGTTCGAGCCCATGGGCGTGCGTGAGATGGCGCGTCGCGTAGTGCACCCAGAGCTGGCCCACGCTGCCCTGGAACGCGTGGCACGCCGCCTTGAGCGCCGGCCGGCGATTCATGGCGTCGGCGATCTCGAAGCACACCCGTTCGGTGCGGCTGAGCAGGCGGAGTTCGGAGTCCGTCGGTCGTCGCATGCGCGGCAGCTATGCACTGGCCCGGAGCGCCGTTCAAGCGCGGCGGTGGGTCTTCCGCGGGGCCTCGCGCCGTGGCACAAGGCACCCGTGCGCAATCTCGTCCTGGTGCCCGCGTTCGTGCTCGCCTATGGCTGCGCTTCGACCGGGACGGTGCAGAACTTCACCCTCGAGTCGTCGGCGCCGGACCTCACGCCGTTGCCCAACGGCGCCATGCAGACCGCGCAGCCCCTCGTGCCCGGCGAGGAGATCACCGGCAGCCTCGGCTGCGGTCAGGTCGCGTGGTACCGCGTCGGCGCCACGAGCACCCGGCCGGTCACCATCCGCATCTTGGGGCAGGCCCAGGAGAACGCTCTCGGCGCGACGGCGACGCTCACCGTTCACGCCGGCGAGGGGACGCCGCTCGGCCAGCTCCTGATCCCGGTGTTCGCGCGCGCACCGAACTGGGACCCGCGGGAGCAGCCCTTCGCACCGCCGGCCCCCGGGGTCTACTTCGCGAGCGTCCGGCTCGATCCCAACGGCTGCCAGCGCGTCGCGTTCCGCCTCGCCCTGCAGTGACCCCGGCGCTTCGGCGCGCGCTCGTCACGTCGGCGGCGCTTCAGATGGTCTGCGCGCTCGTGCTCGGCGGCCGCCTGCACCCCGACGAGGTGCACCAATGGCTGGAGCCCGCCCACCGCTGGATCTTCGGCTACGGCACGCGCAGCACCGAGTGGTGGCTCGGCATGCGCAACGTGCTCGGACCGGGCCTCGTCGCGGCGGTCTTCGCTTGCTGCAAGGCGCTCGGCGCCACGTCGGCGACCGCGCTCGTCGGGTCCGCGCAGGCGTGCACCGCGGCGCTCTCGCTGCGCGCTCTCGTGGCGCTGCACCGGGTCGTTGCCCGCGACGCCGGCGAGCCTGCGGCGGACCGCGCGGTGACGCTCCTGGCGCTGTCGGCGCCCTTCGCAAACCTCGCGTTCCGGCCCATGGGCGAGTCGTTGTCGGTGGTCGCCGCGCTGCTCGCGCTCGAGGCGCTCCCCGCGGCGCCGGCCATCGCCGGAGCGTGCCTCGGCGCGGCCTTCGTGGTGCGGTACCCGTCGGGGCTGCTCGCGCTTGCGCCCGCGTGGTCGCTTCGTCGCAACCCGAGGAACCTCCTGCGCTTCGCCTTCGGCGGCGGGGCAGTTCTCGCCGTGCTCGGCATCGCCGACGGCGTCGCGTGGGGGAGCGCCTTCCATTCGGTGCGCGCGTACGTGTCGTTCAACTTCGTGGCCGGTCGCGCGAGCATCGACTTCGGCTCCCGGCCCGCGTGGTTCTACCTCGCAGTGCTTCCGCTGCTGGCTCCCCTCGGCGCGCTGGTGCCGCCCTGGCCTCGCCGCCTCGGCGTGACCGGCGCGACGGGGCTCGTCTACGTCCTCGTGATGTCCGCCGTGGCCCACAAGGAGCTTCGCTTCGCCCTCGTCGCGGTGCCCTTCGCGACGGCGGCGCTCGCGGCGGGCGGAGCGTGGCGCTCGCGGCGGGCGGAGACGCTCGCCATCGTCGTCACCGCGCTGCAGTCGGCAGTGATCGTGGTCGGCCTTCGCCACACCAACTACTGCCAGGGCGAGGAGGCTCGCGCGGCCATGTGGTTGGGAACGCGCGGCGACGTGCGCGAGGTGGTCATGGTGAACGCGACGCACCCGGGCTACGTCCGCCTGCGCCGCGATGTTCCGGTCACCGGCGATCGTCACGAGCACTGCGCTGCGACCGTCGCCGACCTCGCGCGGCGAGGAGGCGCGTGCGTGCCGGGGCGCTTCCTCGTCTGCGATGGGCGGCGCGGCGCGTGCTCAGCCGAGAGCTTCGGCGCTGCGTGCGGCGTCGTGGCCACCTTCGGGCGCACGACCGTCGTCACGGCCCGCTGAGACCGGCGCGGCGAGTCCGTCGACGACGACCCGAAGCAGCACCTCGGGGACCTCGGCGAGGGGGCCGATGTCGTCGCCGGAGAGCGCGCGATGCAGCAGGTGCTCCACCGCGCCGACCACGATGGCCGCGGTGACCTTCGCCGCCAACGGCCGGAGCAGGCCGTGCGCGTGCGCGGCGTCCGTCAGCAGCACCGCCCGTCGGTCGATCTCCGCGGCGAGGACGGCCACCGGCGCGCTCGGACCGTGCCGGGGAGCGCGTCGCTCCTGCAAGTACAGCCGGGTAACGTCGCGGTGCGCGAGCACCGTCGCCGAAAGCTCCAGCGCGAGGGTCTGGTACCCGGCGAGCAGGGCCTCCCGGGTGGTGGCGTCGCGGAGCGTGCCCTCGCAGCGATCGAGCGCGCCGAGCGTCGCGTCGCGCACCGGCTCTACGAGGGCGTCGAGCAGCTCGGCGAGGCCCCCGAAGTACGTATAGAAGCTGCCCTTGGCGACCTTCGCGCGGCGCACCACGTCGTCGACGGACACCGCCTCGACGCCCCGCTGAAGGAACAACTCCAGCGCCGCCCGCGCGATGTCCTGCGTGCGCGCCCGCCGGTTCGCATCGCGCGCTCCCCCCTCGGGGCCCGGTCGCTCCGCCGGTCGCTTGCGCGGACGCACCGCCGGCGCTCGCCGCCGCGCGCTTGACATCAACGCCCCCGCGTCGGCAATGTCATGACCGTTCGGTCAGTATTTTCCGAGGGGTCTCGGTGTGAAGGGAAGGTACGCATGATCGGCCTGCCGCTGGCGCTCTTGTACAGCAACGCATGGGAGTGGGTGATCCACAAGTACGCGCTGCACGGGCTGGGCAAGCGCCGCGAGAGCTTCTGGAGCTTTCACTGGCACGACCACCACAAGCACGCGCGCCGCGAGGCCATGGCCGACCACCAGTACCAGCGCTCGGTCTTCGGCTGGCACGGCCAGGGCAAGGAGGCCCTCGGCCTGGCCTTCGCGACGCTGGTGCACCTCCCGCTCGCCCGTCGATGGCCGTGGTTCACCGCCGGCGTGGTCTTCAGCCAGTGGAATTACTACCGGGTGCACAAGCGCTCGCATCAGGACCCGGCGTGGGCGCGGGAGCATCTCCCGTGGCACTACGACCACCACATGGGGCCGAACCAGCACGCGAACTGGTGCGTGACCTGGCCGTGGTTCGACCACGTGATGGGGACCCGGGAGCCGTACCTCGGCACCGAGCGTGAGGCGTCGGACCGCGCGAGGGCGTCGGCGAGGGCTGCACGTGGCGTTGCGGTGGCGGCCGAGGGCGAGGGGGGGTAAGAACGTCGCCCCCGATGACAGACCCCAACGATTCCAAGCCGGCCACGGACGGCGAACTGCGCACCATCGTCGGCGAGGAGGAGAAGCTCCTCCGCCGCGTCACCGAGAACCTCGAGGCGGTGCCGGTGACCTACCGGGTCGACTACGACGCCGAGATGCTCGAGCTGCGCGACCTCATCGGCGACGCGCGCGCCGAGGACCTGCCGGCGCTGATGGCGGAGATGGAGCGCCTGCGCGGCGTCGCCTCCCGTCGCGCCGAGGTGCCCATCGGCAAGGCGGACCTCGCGAGCCCGTATTTCGGGCACATGCGCCTCGTCGAGGGCGGGCGTCCGCGAGATGTGCTCATCGGCAACAGCACCTTCGTCGACACCGAGCGCGGCGTGCGCATCGTCGACTGGCGCGACGCCCCGGTCTCGCGGATCTACTACCGCTACCAGGAGGGCGACGACTACGAGGAGGAGTTCGGCGGCAAGACCCTCGAGGGCGTGATGTCCGTGCGCCGCGCGGTGGTCATCCGCGGCGGCGAGCTCAAGCGCGTCGTGGCGCCGCAGGGCGTGTACTTCCGCACCAAGGAGGGCTGGTCGCGGGCCTCGGTGCACGCGGCGAAGCTCCAGGGCGGCCAGCTCTCGGCGGTGCGACCGCCCACCGAGGACGAGCGTCGCGAGGCGTCGAAGTCCCGCGGCAAGCTCGGCGTCGGCGTCGAGGGGCGCGAGGACAAGCACCTCCCGGAGATCCCCTCGCTCATCGACCCGCGGCAGTTCGAGCTCATCACGCGCTCGTCGTCGGGCCTCGCGGTGATCCAGGGCGGCGCCGGCTCCGGCAAGACGACCATCGGGTTGCACCGCATGGCGTACCTCTCGTTCAACGATCCCAAGCGCTTCGCGCCGGACCACATGATGGTGGTGGTCTTCAACCGCGCGCTGGCGTCGTACATCGTGCGCGTGCTGCCGGGGCTCGGCGTCGAGGGCGTGCACGTCACGACGTACTCCGAGTGGGTGCATCGCCAGCGCGAGAAGCACCTCCCGAAGGTTCCCGACGCGACCCGCGACGACACGCCGGGCCTCGTCTCTCGCGTGAAGAAGCACCCGATGATGCTCCACCTCATCGACGAGCGCGTGGCCGCCGAGGAGCAGCGCGCCCTCGACACGCTTCGCGAAGCATCCCGTATCCACGGCATGGAGGAAGCCCTGCTGGCGGCGTGGAAGGGGCTGGCCGGCAACCCCCTCTCGCGCCGGCTCACCGGCCTCGGGCTGTGGGTTCGCGGCGAGCGTCACCTCGACGGCGTCGCCGCGGCGCACCTTCCGCCGCGCGTGCAGATGGACCTGCAGCGCACCATCGATCCGCTGATGCGCCGCGCCCGCGACGTGGTGTGGGACTGGGCCGAGATCGTCACCGACTTCTCGGCGCTGCGCGGCGCTGCGGACCGTTGGGCCCCCGGTCGCTTCAGCGACGCGGACCTCGCGGCGGCGGTGCGCTGGAGCGCCGAGCGGTGCACCCGCTGGGTCGTCGCGGACACGAGCACCGACGAGGAGGACGAGCGCGGGGCGGCCAAGGCCGACCGCAAGCAGAAGCGCAAGGTCGCCGCCAAGGATCGCGCGGAGAAGCGCCGCTTCGGCGAAGAGGAGACGGAGCCCGAGGACCTCGGCTGGGAGTCGTCCATGGCGTCGACGCGCGAGGAGCACGACGTGCGCGGCGACGACAACGACGAGCCGCGGGAGCCCGCCCAGGTCGACGCGCGCGTGGGCGCCGATGGCCAGCTCGAGGACGAGCCCGACGACGCGATCGACGCCGAGGACGATCCGTTGCTGCTGCGCCTGTACCAGCGCAAGCGCGGCGCGCTGCGCGGACCGTCGAAGCAGCCGCTGCGCTTCGAGCACCTCTTCGTCGACGAGGCCCAGGACCTCTCGCCGATGGAGCTCTCGGTGCTCCTCGGCGTCGCATCGGAGGACTGCTCCGTGACGCTCGCCGGCGACACCGCGCAGCGCCTGCTCATGGACAACGGCTTCTCCGACTGGAAGGGCGTGCTCCGCGATCTCGGCCTCGAAGGCGTCGAGGTCGAGCCGCTGCGCATCGGCTACCGCTCGACGCTCGCGGTGCTCGCCTTCGCCCGCGAGATCCTCGGGCCGCTCGCCGAGGCCGAGGCGCCGCTCGCCACGCGCCACGGCGCGCCGGTGGAGTTCCACGGCTTCAACGAGGTGGGCGCCGCGGTGGCGTTCCTCGCCGAGGCGCTGCGGGAGCTCTCGATCAACGAGCCCCGTGCGAACGTCGCTCTCATCGCCCGGGACCCGGACCGCGCCGACATCTACTTCGACGGTCTCTGGAAGGCCGAGGTGCCGCGCCTCGCACGCGTGAAGGACCAGGACTTCTGCTTCCGCCCGGGCGTAGAGGTCACCGACATCCGGCAGGTGAAGGGCCTCGAGTTCGACTACGTCGTGCTCGTCGACGTCACCGCGGGCCAGTACCCCGTGGACGACGAGTCCCGGCACCTTCTGCACATCGGAGCGACGCGCGCCGCGCACCAGCTCTGGATCGTCGCCACGGGCCCGGCGTCCCCGCTGCTCCCGAAGTACATGATCGTCGACTGACGCGCCGCGGTTCCCCCCGCATCTCACCTCTGGCCCGATCCTTGGAGTGTTCCCGCCCGGACCCGGCGGGAGCACGTCTCTGTGCCACGCTGGGCCAGCGGGTGACGCCACCTCACCACAGCGAGGTACCGATGAACGCGACGACGAGCCTTCGAGGGGTCTTCCTGGGTGTCTTCATGGTCGCGTGCGGTTCCGTGGCCGTGCGGCCGTTCCCCGAGGGCGACGCCGCCACCGACGCACCATCGACCGTCGACGCCGCGACCGTGGACCGCCCGGACGCTCCGCCCGTGTCGACGGACGTTCCGGTGGTGCGAGACGTCACGCCGCCCACCGACGCCGGGCGCACGTGCACGGGTCCGGGCCAGTGTCCCAACGGCACCGAGTGCTTCGGCGGCCAGGGCTGCGGCGTTCCCTGGACCTGCGTGCCCATGCTCGGGCGCGCCTGCACCGCGGACTACGCTCCGTTCTGCGGCTGCGACGGCCAGACGTTCCATGGGAGCTCTAGTTGCCCCGACCGCCCCTGGGCGAGCCGCGGTGACTGCCCGGGCGACGCCGACGCAGGACCGCCGCCTGCGGGCTGCAACCTGGGCAACGGAACGTTCTGCGCGGTCGGCGCGACGTGCGTGCTCGGTCCGTGCGCATCGTGCTTCTGCCAGGCCCCGGGGCGCGCGCTCTGCACTGGCGGGTGCCCTCCGGACGACGGCGGAAGCTCTCCCGGTGACGGCGGCATCGCGCCCTTCGACGCACGAGCCTCCGACGTGTCGCTGCCCCCCACGTGTCCGCCGCAGGACATCCGCGGCCAGGGCTTCTGCGCGCTCTTCCTCGGGTACGCGTGGGACGGCGCTGCATGCGTCGGCGTGGGCGGGTGCAGCTGCGTCGGCACCGACTGCGCTTCGATCTACCGCGACCTCGCGTCGTGCGATGCGGCCCACGCCGCCTGCGCGCGCCCGCTCTGACTCGCTACGGGAGCTCCGTGCCGAACGGCGCGGCCACGGCATCGAAGACGGCCTCGAAGTGCGTGACCGCCCGTCGCGCGAGGGCCTCGACGGAAGGCACGTCGGGCACCCCCAGCGCGGCGAGCGACGTCACCGGATGCTGCCGGATGCCGCACGGCACGATCACACTGAAGTCCTCGAGGCGCGTGGTCGCGTTGAGGGCAAAGCCGTGCATGGTGATCCAGCGCGAGATCTTGACGCCGATGGCGCCGATCTTCGCGGGGTTGCCGTTGCGCTCCTGGCCCGGCCAAGTGCTCGTCGAGTCGAGGTCCACCCAAGCCCCGATGAGGTCGTCGCGCGAGCCCGCTCCGATGCCGTGATCGGCGCAGAGGAGGGCCATCACGCGCACCAGATCGCGCACGTAGCGGCGCACGTCCTGCCGATCGGGCGCGAGGTCGAAGATCGGGTACGCCACGAGCTGCCCCGGGCCATGGAACGTGACGTCGCCGCCGCGCTCCGTCTCCTCGAGGTCGATGCCGCGCTCGCGCAGGAGATCCGCCGACAGAAGCAGGTTCTCCGCGTGCGCCGAGCGACCCATGGTGACCACCGAAGGGTGCTCGAGCAGCAGCAGCGTGTCGCCGATCTCGCGCGCCGTGCGCCGCTCGACGAGGGTGCGCTGCAGCGCGTGCGCCTCGGCGTAGGCGACCGTGCCCAGCCACACCGGCGAAAACGTGCGCGTCGCGTGCGTGCGGGGGTCCATCGGGGTCAGCGTTCGAAGCAGTCGTCGGGGATGTGCCGCGCGGCGCGCACCAGCGTCGTGGCCTGGATGTACCGGGTCGTGACCGGGTCGTGGTAGCCGCTCGCCGGGCGCAGGTCGGGCACGCCGCCGACGAGGTCGCGGTGGATGCGAAGCATCGAGAGCTCCCGCACGTATTTGCCCACGAGCGAGGCGAGGCCCACGGCCGCGTCGGAGGCATCGGCGTCCTGCACGAAGGCCACCGATCCGACGCTCGGAACGCGATACGCGGCGCGCCTGCGCGACTCCTCCTCGATGGCCACGAGGGGGCTCAGGCGCTCGAGCTCCTGCGCGTAGCGCTTGCGTCCGCCCACCTTGCCGCAAACCGCGCGCACCGGCGCACCGGCTTCGCGACGCAGCGCAGCCACCAGGTCGACCATCCTCGCCAGGTCGACGTCGAAGCGCGAGCGCCCGTGGTCCTGCTCGACGTGCAGGCGGCGGTTGCAGACGCTGAAATAGCGCACCGCGCGCAGCGCACCGCCGGCATCGAGGAGCGCCCTCGCTGCGTCGCGCCGCGCCTCGGTGACCACGCCGTCGAACGCGGGCAGCGGCACCGGAGCGCCGAAGCACATCCGCGGAGCGTCGCCGGTGGGGCAGAGGGCTCGTAGCGCGGCATCGTCTTGCATGCACAGCGCCGCCGAGAGCTCCGAGAAATTCGCAGGGCGCAGGCCCAGGTGGACCTCGAGCAGCGCGAGCACCGTTCCCTCGAGGTGGCGCATCGCACCGTGCGCGCCGACGGCCTTGCTGTCGCCGATGCCCGCGGCCCGCGCCGCCGCGTCGAAGGCCTCGACATCGCCCACGGCGACGAGCGCGCCGGTGACGATCATCGGTCCCAGCCGAGGACCGAGTCCGTTCTCGTCGACGCCGACGTGCAACGCGGGGTTCATCGCGAAGTCCGCGGTGTACCATCCCTCGCGTCCGGCGCCCGCGCGGAACTTTTCTTCGCCGTCGGCCTCCACACCCAACGATGCGAACGTTGCTGCTCCCGCTCCTCCTCGCCGCCGCCGGGTGCGCGACCGCCGGCACGCGAACCCGAGGCACCGTCCCCGCCGCCGAGCGCACGCTGCGCGGCGAGGAATTTCGCGTCGTCGGCAGCACCGCGACGCGGGACGGCGACGCCTTCGACGCGCAGCTGCTCTTCGACCGCGCCATCGCGCACATGCGCGCGCAGCGCTGCGCCGACGCGCTGCCGGTGCTCGACCAGCTCCTCCGGCAATTTCCGGCGTCGGCGGTGGTGCCGCTGGCCCAGTACAACCGCGGGCTCTGCCTGCAGCGCGCCCAGCAGTTCGCGCCCGCGGCCGATGCGATGCGCGAGGCGGCGCGGTCCAGCGAGAACGAGCTGGCGCACGACGCGTTGCTCCGCGTGGCGGCCCTCGGCGAGGCCGCGCAGACGCCCGCGTGGGTCATCGAGGGCACCGACGCATTGGCCGCCCGCGCGATCCCGCTGACGATCACCGAGCGCGTCGAGGTGGCGGCTCGGCGTGCCTCGGCGCGGCTGGCCCAGGGGGACCTCGACGCCGCCGACCGCGAGTCCACCGCGGCCATCGCCCTCGCTCCGACGGAGGAGGCCGTGCGGGCCCTCGACGACGACACGCACGCGGCGGAGGCGAGGGTGGTGGCCGCCGAGATCACGCGGCGCCGGGCTGGCGAGGTGCGCTACGAGGTCGGCTCCGCGGAGGCCGAGGGCGCCATCGTGCGCCGCGTACAGCTCGTCATGCACGCGCACGTGCAGTTCAACGAGGCGATACGTGCCGGCAACCCCGACTGGGCGGCGGCCGCGGGCTTCCGCATCGGCGAGATGTACCGGGATCTCTACGACTCCATCGTCGGCGCGCCGGTCCCCGCGGACTGGGACGATCGTCAGCGCGAGATCTACCGCACGCGCACGGCCGAGCGCCTGCGGCCGCTGCTCCAGGGCGCGCTGCGCAGCTGGGAGTCGACGCTCGTGATGGCGCGGCGCACCGGCATCACGGGCAACACGTGGGTGCAGCGCGCGGGCGAGGCCGTCGAGCGGTTGCGCGCGGCCGTCGCTGCGGGGCCTTGACACCTCCCGGGACGCAGCGCTAGAAGGCGCCTCCCTGATTCGTCCCTGTTCGCAGGGGACGACTGCCTTGCGACCCTGAGGGGTCGGGTGCCTCGCCGGGCCCGTCCCGTCTGCCTCACGATCGGGGGCGCTGGTGTAGCTCAAGGGTAGAGCATCGGTTTTGTAAACCGGTGGTTGTGGGTTCAATTCCCATCGCCAGCTCAAGTGGGTCGTGCGACGATGCGCGGCCTTGGCACCGAGCGGATCTTTTCAGTTCTGGGTCTTGTACGGAGGGTTGCCCGAGCGGCCAAAGGGAGCAGACTGTAAATCTGCCGGTTCACGCCTACGATGGTTCGAATCCATCACCCTCCACTCCGCGGGAGTAGCTCAGTTGGTAGAGCGTCAGCCTTCCAAGCTGAACGTCGCGGGTTCGAATCCCGTCTCCCGCTCTCGTGAGAGCAATGATCGTTTGCCCACCTAGCTCAGTTGGTAGAGCACGTCCTTGGTAAGGACGAGGTCGTCGGTTCAATCCCGATGGTGGGCTCCAGCACGGCGAAAGGACGGATCGGCAGGAAAGGTTCCTCGGTTCCCGGCGTTGGGGCCCCGGAGCACCGAAGCGAGAAAGAACCATGGGAGCCCGGATCAAGGTCGTTCTCGCCTGTGAGGCGTGCGGAAGGCGGAACTACCGCTCGACGCGCTCCGCCACCCCCGGCACCGCCGCGGTCCGCCTCAAGAAGTTCTGCGTCGGATGCAACGCCCACACGATGCACGCGGAGAGTCACTGAATTCAGTTCGAAGAGTCCCTCTAGGAGGCTAGCTCAGTTGGTAGAGCAGCGGATTCCAAATCCGCAGGTCGTGGGTTCGAGTCCCCCGCCTCCTGCCGTTCGACAGAGCACCGGAGCAGCACCGTGAGCACCCAGCAAGAGCGCATTGGCGGAAGCCTACTACTCGGAGTCCAGAAGTACCTCTACACGGGGTACTTCGTGGCGGGTTGCGTGCTCGCGTTCCTGGTGAGCCACGTGTCCGATGCAGCGTGGGCGGGTCACGAGAACGCCTCCAACGCCATCGGCGTGGTCGCGGGCGTGATCGGCGTCGTGGCCGGCTGGAAGAACGTCAAGCTTCGCACGCTCGCGATGGAGACCATCGAGGAGCTGGCCGCGGTCACGTGGCCGTCGAAGGACGAGACCACGACGGCCACGGTGGTGGTGATGGCCACGGCGATCACCGCCTCGGTGGTGATCTTCCTCCTCGACCGCTTCTGGAACTGGCTCACCAACCTCATCTACCTGGGCTGACCGGGGCGGGCTCCGAGGGTTTTTCCCATGAAGTACTACATCGTGCAGGCCTACTCGGGCTTCGAGAACAAGGTGAAGGCGTCGTTGCAGGAGCGCATCCGCAACAACGCCATGGACCAGTTTTTCGGGGAGATCCTGGTTCCTTCGGAGAACGTGACGGCGACGCGCAACGGCAAGCAGCGCCTCGAGAGCCGCAAGTTCTATCCGGGCTACGTCTTCGTGCAGATGGAGATGAACGACTCGACCTGGCACATGGTGAAGGACACCCCGAAGGTGACCGGCTTCCTGGGCGACCAGAACCCGACGCCGGTGCCGCAGAAGGAAGTCGACACCATCAAGCGCCAGATCGAGGGCACGGGCATCGCGCCCCGCCCGAAGATCAACTTCGAGGTCAGCGACCAGGTCAAGGTGGTCGACGGGGCCTTTGCAAACTTCACGGGTGTGGTAGAGGACGTCCGCCCGGACCGGCAGAAGATCAAGGTGCTCGTCACCATCTTCGGCCGGCCCACGGCGGTAGAGCTCGGATACAACCAGGTCGAGAAGATCACGGCCTGAAAGCACGGCGAGGCCCAGCACGCCGACCGCATGGCGCGGTTGAGCGTGCGAGAGAGCTCCTAGAGCTCCCGCAAACCACGTCGACGAGGGAACGATGGCGAAGAAGGTAGTCGGACAGGTCAAGCTCCAGGCCCCGGGCGGCGAAGCCAAGCCGGGCCCCCCGATCGGACCGGTTCTCGGTCAGGCGGGCGTGAACATCCCGATGTTCATCAAGGAGTTCAACGCGAAGACGGCGGACAAGAAGGGCTACGTAATCCCGGTGATCATCACCGTGTATTCCGACAAGTCCTTCACGATGGAGCTGAAGACTCCGCCGGCGTCCATTCTCCTGATGAAGGCGGCCGGAGCCGACAAGGGCTCGCCGCGGCCGAACAAGGAGAAGATCGGCAAGATCTCCTCTGCCAAGGTCGTGGAGATCGCCAAGCAGAAGCTGCAGGACCTCAACACCGACGACCTCGAGGCGGCCATCCGCACGGTGCGCGGCACCGCGCGCTCGATGGGCCTCGACATCGTCGACTGACGGCAGGCGCAGCGAACAAAGGTTTCCCCGGGTCTCCGGAGCAGACCGCCACCTCGCGTGGCGGCGGGCCCATGGCATGACCACCGCGGCTCCAGGTGCGGTGGGAGGTGCGTAGCACCGAAGAGGAGGAACGGATGGCGAAGGTTCCAAAGAGGCGGTCGGCGCTCGACAAGAAGCTCGACGCCAGCAAGCGCTACACGATCGACGAAGCGGCGGCGCTGGTGAAGGAGTGCGCCACGGCGAAGTTCGACGAGACCGTCGAGCTCGCGGTGCGCCTCGGCGTCAACCCCAAGCACGCGGACCAGATGGTTCGCGGCGCGCTGGTGCTGCCCCATGGCACCGGTCAGAAGGTCCGCGTTCTCGTGTTCGCCAAGGGCGACAAGGAGCGCGAGGCGACGGCGGCGGGCGCCGATTTCGTGGGCTCCGACGAGCTCGTGGCGAAGGTGGCCGACGGCACGTTCCTCGATTTCGAGCGCGTGATCGCGACCCCGGACATGATGGGCCAGGTCGGCCGCCTCGGTAAGGTGCTTGGTCCCCGCGGACTCATGCCGAACCCGAAGGTCGGAACGGTCACCTTCGACATCGCGAACGCCGTTCGCGAGGCGAAGGGCGGCAAGATCGAGTACCGCACCGAGAAGGCCGGCGTCGTCCAGGCCCGCATCGGCAAGGCCTCGTTCGGCGCCGCAGAGATCCGAGAGAACGCCAAGGCGCTCGTCGTGGCGCTCCTGCGCGCTCGCCCGTCGACGGCGAAGGGCACGTATCTCCGCTCGATCACGCTGTCGTCCACCATGGGCCCCGGCGTGCGCGTCGACCCCAACGCCTTCATCGAGAAGACGGAGGACTGAGCGATGAACAAGAACCAGAAGGACGCGGAGATCGCCAGCGTCCGTACGAAGTTCGAGCAGTCCGTCGCGGCGGTGCTGGTCGATTTCAAGGGTCTCAACGTGGCTTCGGCGACGAAGCTTCGCCGTGAGTTCCGCAAGGCCGGCGTCGAGTACCGGGTGGTCAAGAACACCCTCATTCGGCACGCCCTCAAGGACTCTCCGTACAAGGCCGTGGTCGGCTCGCTCGAGCGCGGCTCGCTGCGCACGCAGCACAAGTCGCTCATGGGCATGACCGGCATCGCGTGGTGCAAGGAGAGCCCCTCGGCGGCCGCCAAGGTCATCGAGGACTTCAAGAAGGGCGCTGGACCGCAGGGCGACAAGCTCGTCGTCAAGGCGGGCCTCGTCGGCAACGAGATCAAGGAGCGCGCGTGGGTCGAAGCCGAGATGGCCAAGCTCCCGGGCCTCAAAGAGGTGCAGGCGATGCTCCTCGCGACGATCCAGGCTCCGGCCCAGAACGTCGTGGCGATCCTCAACGCGCCCGGACAGCAGCTCGTGTACGCCCTCAAGGCGTGGGCCGACAAGCTCGAGGCGCAGGGCGCCTGAAGCGGTTCTACGTAGAAGAGTTCAACCCGAAAAAGTCATTGGTTTCGAAAGGACAGTACAATGGAAATCCAGTCTCTCGTTGACACCATCAGCAAGCTCACGCTCACCGAGGCCGCCGCGCTCGTGAAGGCCCTCGAGGATACCCTCGGCGTCAAGGCCGCCCCGGTCGCCGTGGCCGGTCCCGCCGCCGCCGCCCCCGCGGCCGCCGCTGCCCCCGTCGAGCCCACGGAGTTCTCCGTGGAGCTCACCGCCGCCGGCGCGAACAAGATCAACGTGATCAAGGTCGTCCGGGAGATCACCGGCCTCGGCCTCGGCGAGGCGAAGTCGCTCGTCGAGAGCGCCCCGAAGATGCTCAAGGACTCCGTCGACAAGGCGACCTCCGAGGACATCAAGAAGAAGCTCACGGACGCCGGCGCGACGGTGACCGTCAAGGGCTTGGTCTGACCCGCTGGATCGCTCCCCGCGGGGCGATCGGGTTCGTGACGACCCTCGAGGGGTCCGACGGTGGCCGAAGGGCTCCCGGAGGATCGCTCGGGGGTCGGTACGTTTTTTGGGTGGGGGTACCTTGCGCTCGCACATGAACCGTGCAATGAGCGCAGCCCGAGCGACGGCGCAGCCCTCAGGCGCAGGGCATCAGGCGACCGCGCAAGCGCGACCGGCAGCGGAAATGTCGCGACGTTCACGAAGCGCCACAGCAGTACTCTCGGAAAGGTCCAGGCAACGCTCGACGGCGAACTCGATCGAAGCAACCCCTTCCTCCCCGCGAGG
>CAIMWA010000206.1 GCA_903845045.1 uncultured delta proteobacterium
CAGTTACGTTGTTGCATTCATGCGGTCGCGACGTGGCCCCGGCGGCGGATGCAACAAGTTAACTGTGTCCCCGGTGCGATCCGCTTGCGATGCATCGGCGATGCGGGCACGCTGCCGGAGGCGATGGTTCTGACGGCCCGCACGAAGCGTCCGAGCGGCAAGCCCCTCGAGATCGAGCCCTGGGATGATGCGCGTCTCCGGCATGCCGCCTCGCGGGCGACCTACGTCGGAAGCCCGGAACACAAGAGCTATACGAACCCCGTCACGAACGAGCCTCCTGGCGGCCGGCCTCCGTCGGACGCGTCGAAGTGCCCGCGTTACCCCCGCGAGGCCTTCGACGCCTTCACCGCGTCACTGCGAGAAGCGATTCTCGCCGGCTGCGTCTGTGGGGACGACGAAGGCATGCCCCGGTACGTCTTCGGCGTGCACGAGGGCAGACTCTTCCAGGCCCGTCGCCGCACGGACCCGCCCGGCGATCGATACAAGGGTTGGTGGATCAACGACGAGGAAGCTCCGCGCGATCCCGAGGGGCGCCTCGATGCTCTGGGTCGGAGAGGCGGGGCATGAGCGATCGCGGTCTGCGCATCGACTGGGAGTGGCTCGACGGACCTTCCGCGGTGGCGTCGCACGCACGCACCTGGGCCCGCCTCTCCATCGCGCTCGACGGCGTCGCCGCGACGCGCGTGGACGCCGGCGGATCCGTTCGAGACTGCGTCTACGTCCCGCTGATGCCGCTCGCCGAGTGGCTCGTGTCGGCGTGGTGGTTCCTCGTCGCCGAGCGAGCGCCCGGTGAACTCCGTGCGTTCCGCCGTCGCGACGTCGCGCGGGGCGACGTGTGGCACCGCCGTCATGGCCTCCTCTTCGCGCGCGAGGGCTCGCCGCTCCCGGACCTCGTGTTGGCGGCGGGCGACGACGACACCGTGGAGGCCGTGCTCGCACCGGATCCACCGGCCACCGGCTACCCGGTGCGATTCATCGGTGAAATGCGAACGGTTCTCGCGGCTGGACAGCTCGTGGAAGAGCTGAGCCAATTGCTCGACGCCGTCGCCGAGCGACTCCGCGACTGCGACGCCGACGACGCGCGAGCGTTTCTCGCGACGTGGGAGGCGATCTGCGCGTGCACGGAGGACGACCGCACGTTGCGCCGCCACGCCGCCGCGCTGGGCCTCGACGGCGGCGACCCCGACGTGGTGACCGATGCCCACGCCGAGGCGCTGCTCCTGCGCGCCCTCCCCGATGCCATTGCGCGAGACCTGCTCGATGCGGCGACGCTCGGGACCGTTCCCGCGTGGGGAGTGAGCGTTCGCGCCGTGCTCGATGCGACGCCCCCCCCGCCGTCCGGGGGCGACTTTCGAGGGCTGCGTGCGGCCGTGCGCGGGGGCGCCGCGGCGTCGGAGGCCCCCTTCCGTGCCGGGTGGACCATGGCCACGCGGCTGCGAGATTCGCTCGGTCTGACGCAGGACACGCCGGTCGCTGGGCTACGCAAGAAGCTCGAGGGCATGTGTATGCACGGCAGCACGACGTTGCTCGCAAGGACGCCGCTTCGGGGTGTGGTGCGCATCGGCGAC
>CAIMWA010000207.1 GCA_903845045.1 uncultured delta proteobacterium
CCGAGGTGGAGCGCCTGCGGGCGCTGGTGCCCGGTTCGTCCGTCGGCCGCAGCGACGCCGTGCGGGTCATGATCCTGCGCGCAGCGGGACTCGACGCGGTGCCCAGCTCGCCGCGGGCGAAGGCGACGAAGCGACGGGCTCCGAAGCGCTGACCCCGCGTTGCGCCCCGGTGCGGGGCCGGTCCATCCTCCGCCCATGGTCTCCGCCGACGACGCCTCCGCGTACATCATCGGAAAGCGGCCCGCGGCGCTGACCGCGATGAAGCTGCAAAAGCTGCTCTTCTACGGGCAGGCGTGGTCGCTCGCGTGGGACGGCGCGCCGCTCTTCGCGGAGCCCATCGCGGCGTGGGCCGGCGGGCCCGTGGTGTCGGACGTGTTCAACGCGTACCGCGGCCAGCTCGCGGTCAACGTCGCGAAGCGCGGGGACGCGTCGGCGCTCTCCCCGGCGGCGCGGGCGACGCTCGACGCCGTGCTCGACTTCTACGGGACCTTCGACGGCGACACGCTCTCCGAGCTGACGCACCGGGAGACGCCGTGGCTCGACGCATGGCGGTCCGCGCCCCGGGCCCGACCGTCGCCGGAGATCACGCACGACGCGCTCCGGGCGTTCTACCGGGCCGAGCTGGTGCCGGCGAAGGCCTTCCCCGAGAGCTTCCGTCGGGGCGTCGACCTGGTGCTGTCGCTCGACCCCGAGGAGCTCGCCGACCTCGACGCCGACGGCGGCACGGACGTCTCGCCGGGCGCGGAGGTCGCGTTCCTCGAGGGCCGCGGGCCGGACCCGTGGCTCACGTAACCCTCGACGCGTCCTACCTCCGCACCGCCCGACACGCCCCGGACCACGTACGGCGGGCGCTCGCGCGGTTCATCGGCGACCTCGGGGAACTGCCGACGCCGACGCCCCTCCCGGGCGACCTCGAGGTGTTGATCCCGCCGGCGCGGCGGTGGTGGCGCCACGCGATCGCCGCCTCCGGATGGTCGGTGCACTACACCGCCGGCGCCGACGGGTTCGTTGTGCGGAGTGTCGCGCAGGACCGTTGATCGGCGCCGAGCTGCTCGACGCGGCACGGGCTGTTGTAGCGTCGTCACCAGGGGGGGGCGACGTCCGCTCCCCGACTGGAGGCGACGATGGAGCGGATGAAGATGGCGGCGGGGATGGTATCGGCGCGGTGCTCCTGCACCTTCTCGGTGTGGCGTGCTCGGCGAACAACACCACCGGGATGTTTAGCAACTTGCCCGACACCGGCGTGCTCGGCGGAAGAGACGCCCAGGCGCAGACGGCGCCGTGCACGCAGTGGGATATCGCGGTGTTCAGCTACGACTTGTCGAGCACCACGAGCGATCCGGTTCACATCCCGAACGGCTCGGAGCCATTTGCCGTTGGCTTGATTCGCCGCTGCACCGCGCACTGACGACGCCGGCGGCGAGCGCCACCCGTTGCGGACAGGAAATGCAACGCGTCCATCGAAGCCGGGAGTTGACAGAATGGACAGCGATTTGGCGAAGCGCCCCCGCGTGACGGTGGTGGTCCACCGCGGCGCATCGGGCGCTTCGCGAAGTCGCGGTTGAACGAGGCCGCGGAGCCGACGCGACGCCGTCAGCTGCCCATGGGGAAATTGACTCGCGGGCCAGCGGTCGTTCGCGTCGCTCGGGCGTCGATGACGTCGGCGTCCGTGACGAGACGCCCGTCGCACACGGACTTCACCG
>CAIMWA010000208.1 GCA_903845045.1 uncultured delta proteobacterium
CGCGCGAGCCACCGCTCGGCCAACGCCCCCGCCTCGTCGACGTCGCCGACGGCGGAGAGCCAGCGGAACAGCTCCCGCGTACGGTCGCGGCTGTCGGGGTTCTCGGCGAGCGCACGCCGCGCGGCGTCGACGTGGGACCGCAGCGTCCACACGTTGCCTTCGCCGGGCTCGACGGCGGCGCGGCGCACCCAAGTGCGACGCATCCAGTGTCCACCGGCCCAGGGCCCCATGCGCCCGCGCAGCCCAAGGTCGGGACGTGCGATGGGCGTCGCCGTCGCGGCCGGCGCAACCGGTGCCGCCGGAGCGGCGTTGATGCGTGCGGGAGCCGCCCGCTGATCGAGATGGGGCTCGTCGCCCAAGCGATCCATGGGGGCTTGCTCGGCCGCGCCGGCGCGGTGCGCGGCGATGAGCCCGCCACCGGAGCCGTAGCCCGATCCCGAGCGCGACAGCGTGCCCATGGACGCACTCACGTCATCGCGGGTCGTCGACGCAGCGAGGTCCGCGGCGGGAGCGTCGGACTCGTCCGAGGGCTCCGCGGTGGCCTGCGCCTCGGACTCGCCGGTCCACGCCGGCGTCGTGTTGCTGCGCTCGACGCCGAAGGCACGGAACATCGCGGGGCTCTCGAGCACGAGCAGCGACGTGTGCCGGCTCGGGAGATGGAACCGCCGCGAGAGCGCCACGCTCTCGGCCCGCGCCGCGGCGTCGTCGCGCACGTCGAGGTCGGCGATGCGCGCGGCCGCGTGGAGCCGCGGGACGAAGGCGTTGCCCGCGTCGCGGGTGGGCTGGACGTGCACGGCCCAGCGCGTCTCGAAGGGGGCGCCGCGCACGGTGCCGCGGAGCACGACGTCGCCGCGCACGTCACCCTGCCCCGGAAGCGTCCGCGCCGTCACGAGTAGCTCGCCGCCGGCCCGCACGTTGGCGAGCTGCGCGGGAGCGGCAGAGACCAGCCCCATCGGGAGCTGCACCACGGGATCGCACAGCACGGCGCCGTACGTCGCCTCGAGCACCGCCAACGCCGTCTCGGCGCGGGACGCGCCCGGGGCGTAGGGGACGACTATGCCGCCTCCGTCGCGGGCCATCGCCGCGAGCGTCGTGCCATCGGCGTCGGCCCCGACGGACACCGCGGTGAACGTCGCGCGCCCCGCGGGGAGCGCCGACGACACCTCCTGCGCCAGAGACGCCGGACGGCGGTGGCCCACCGTCGCGATGCCGTCGCCGAGGTACACCACGCGCCCGTCACGCTCGGCGCCGGAGCTGCGCAGCACCGCCGCCGCCGCACGCACCGCCGCGCCGAGGTCGCTGCCCCCAGCGGGCTCCCGCGCCTGCAGCCACGCCGACGCCTCGCGGGCGAGCTCCGCGGTCGCCGGGACGAAGCCCTCGTGCAACGGCACGCAGCGCACGTCGCAGGCGAGCACGGCGACGCGGTCGCGGCGGTCCATCTCCTGGATCATGGAGCCGAGGAGCCGCGTGGACCGGGCCCAGCGCTCGCCCACCATGGAGCGGCTCGCGTCGAGCACGTAGACGTAGTCGCGCGCGTGGTCCTCGCCGTCGCCGCGGGCGAGGCGGGGGTGCAGCGCGAGGGCCACGAAGCCACCGCTCGCGTCATCGGGGGACTCGTAGCCCCAGGCCGTCCACGGTCCGTCGGCGCCGGCGAGAGCGTACGAGAGCACGACGTCGCCGGCCGGGACGAAGCCGTCCTGCGCGAAGATGAAGCGCGCGCCGCCGGAGGGCGCCGGCGCCACCGCGAAGGGATAGCCACGGACCTGCACCGGCACCGCCGGGTCCTGCCCGAGCACCTGCACGTCCATGGAGAAGTGGTCGACGCGGGTGCTGCCCGCGGGGTCCTGCGGGAGCGGGTACACGGCGCGCCGCACACCGTCGCCGGCGGGGCTGAGGGTCTCGGTGTACGCGATGCGCACGCGCCGCGTGCCGTGCGCGGGGATCGGGAAGACCCGCAGCTCGAAGCGCCCGCCGCGCTGCCACTCGAGCAGCGCCGGGTCGCGCCACGGACCGGGCACCCAGACGTACTCCTCGCGGGTGGGAGGCGGCGGCACCGGCGACGCGTGCCGGATCACCCCGCGCCAGATCGCCGCGGCGCGGTCGCGCTCCACGAACGCCCCCGGCTCCATGCGGCCGTCGACGTCGAGGGCGAGCTCCTCGACCTGCGCGCCCGACGGAAGCGGGAAGCGGTAGCGCCCCTCGAGCTCGGTGCCGGTGTCGTTGCGGAACACCTCCTCGATCTCCGTGCGCGCCACGTTGCCCACGGCCCGCACGCGCACCGTGTGCTCCGCGAGGTGAAGCGCCTCGTCACGCTCCGTGGCGCTCCCAGGCCGCCGCGCCCGCAGCTCACCGAGCCCCGCACCGCGCCCGGTATCGTCGGCGGCGCCCAGCTCGGACCACGCCACTCGACGCCCGAGGTCCACGGATGGGGACACGGTCACGCGCCCCGACGCGAGCACGCCCTCGTGGCCCGTGGTCACCTCGGTGGCGCCACCCAGGCGCACCACGCCGCGGGTGACCTCCACCGTCGTGTGATCCCGCGCGGCGCTGAGCGCGAACTTGGTGCCGAGCACCTGCACGTCGCCCTGCGGCGTCGCGAGGCGGGCGGGAGGGGCGCCGTCGCGGTGCGCCACGTCGGCCACCAGCGCACCCTCTTCGACGCGCAGCGTGCGCGGGGCCAGAGCGTCCAGGGTCACCGTGGTGCCGCGATCGAGGACGAGCACGGTGCCGTCGTCGAGGTCGAGGCGCGCGCGGGTGCGGCCGTCGGTGCGCAGCGTGGCGCCAGGCCCCACCGCGCCGTGCTCGGACAGCGCCGCGAAGTCCGCCCCGCCGGGCGCGCGCATCGTCACGCCATCGCCGACGACGCGGCCGAGAGTCGCGCTCCACGCCGTCGGGATCCCCGGCACGAGCCTCGCAGAACGGAGCGTCGCGACGGTCGACGGCGTCTCCGTCGGAGCCCGCAGCGCCGTCACCGCCACCGCCACGGACGCCGCTGCCGCGAGCGCTCCGACGCCGAAGAGCAGGCGTCCGACGCGCCCCGGCGACGAAGCGGGCACCGCCTTCTTCACCGTCGGCCGCGCCACCGGTCGTGCGTCCGCCGCACGGGCGTCGAGGCGCGCGAGCACCGACGCAGCGAGGGCATCGCCGTCGGGAGCGACGTGGTCCGCGCCGGCGGAGCGGTGCAGCGCTTCGGCCACCCGACGGGCGTCGTGCACCCGATCACGGCACGCATCGCACGAGGCGAGGTGCAGCGCCGCGCCGTCGTTCATGGTCTCCGCGAGGGTGGCGAGCTCGTCGCCGATGCGGGTGCAGTCCCAGGTGTCGCCCATGTTCGTCACTCCTCTCCGATCTCCGCGCGAAGCCGCTCGAGCGCGCGGCTCACGCGCTTGCGCGCCGCCGCCTCGTCGATGCCGCACGCCTCGCCGACTTCGCGGAACGACAGCTCGCCCTCGAAGCGCAGCACCACCGCGTCACGCTCCGAGGGCTTGAGCACCCCGAGCGCACGGCGCACCCGCTCACTCCGACGACGCGCATCGAGCAGCGCCTCGGCGCCGGGCACCCCGTCGGGCCTCGGGGCCTCCGCTGCGAGGCGCTCGCTGCGCCCACGGAGCTCCGATCGACGCGCGCACACGTGCCGGGCGATGCCGTAGAGCCACGAGGCGGGGCTGCCGTCGCCCCGGTACGCCGCGAAGCCGTCGAAGGCCGCCAGCAGCGTCTACTGCACGGCCTCGTCGGCCTCGGCCTGGGAGCCCAGCCAGGCCATGCACAGCCTGCCGAGGGCAGCCCCGTGGCGTCGCGCGCAGCCGGCCACGGCCGTACGGGCGTCGCCAGCGGAGAAGGCGGTGTGCAGCGGGTCGTCGGTCCAGACGGGACCCAGCGGGGCGGCGTGTGCGGTCATGGCGTTCCTGGGTGCAAGTGCGGGTCGCGGGCGTTTCGTGACCGGAAATCGTCCGACCGGCGCCCTCTCGGACGTACGACCCCACGGACACGGTCTGTGTTGGAATGTTCCAGTGGACTGCACCCGCTGCGGCGCCTGCTGTACGAACCCCGAAGAGAACCGCCGCGAGGGCTTCGCAGCCTACGTCGACGTCGGCGACCGCGAGGCCCTCTGGCGGCACCCGAAGATCGTCGCGAAGCACGTGACCCGCGACGCCGAGGGCCGGGCGCACCTCAAGCTCGACGCCGGTCAGCGCTGCACCGCCCTCGCAGGACGCCTCGGAAAGCGCGTTCGATGCGAGATCTACGCGTTCCGCCCGGCGCCTTGCCGGCGCGTCGAGGCCGGCTCCGAGGCGTGCCTGCGGGCCCGCGCCGAGCGGGGCATCGCCGGCGACGCGTAGCGCCGTCCTCGGAGCCGTCGGGTCAGTTGGTGTCGAAGACCGGCGAGGTGGTGCCGGTGACGGTGCCGGCGCGCACGCCGATGCGCCCGATGCTTCCAGTGCCGCCGACGGGCACCGTCGGCGCGCAGGTCGAGGCCCCGCCGACGCCGCCGGTCACCGCGATGCGCCCGGTGCCGAGGGAAGCCGTCGACGCCGCGCGGAGCCGCACCGCGCCGCCCGCGCCACCGCCGCCGCCGCCC
>CAIMWA010000209.1 GCA_903845045.1 uncultured delta proteobacterium
CCCGAGGCCGCCGCTGCCGCCGGACGCGTCGACGGAGGTCCAGGAGCACTGGTTGAAGCGGAGCTCGACGTCGAAGTCGCCGGCGACGATGTCACCGCGGTTGGTGAGCACCACCTGGAAGTCGTCGAGGCGCGAATTGTTGGCGCTGTAGTAGCCGACGTAATGCCACGTCGCGATGAAGCGCCCGGGCGACGCGCCGCCCGTGGGCATGCCCGCGCCGGTGGGCTCGACGTAGAAGAACACGCGGTTCCAGGTGCCGTCGGCGACGGGCTGGGCGCGGGTGACGACGTCGCCCCACCACGGCGCGATCATCGGCTGGTCCGCGACGGGGAACGGGAGCGGGGTGTACGTCGACACGCCGGCGTGAAAGGTCACGTTGCCGTTGTTGTTGACCCACACGGCCCGGTAGAACGCGCGCGCCGGGGAGAACCGCGCGCAGTAGAAGTTCGCGCCGGTGCTGAAGGCCGACGAGATGTCGATGGTGCCCGTGGAGCCGTCGTCGTTGGAGCCGAGCTCGCCGGCGCCGTAGCCCGCCGGTCCGCCGAAGCCCCCGAGGAGCGGAACCGCGTCGGAGCTCGCCGCGAACGTCATCGCCGCGACCAGCAACGGGACCACCCTTCGGAACGTCGCCCCAGCTCCCGACGCCAACGAGGTCTTCATGAACGCGGAGAGTGCCCCGGCGAAGGCGGCGTTGGGAAGCGCCGCGGCGCGTTACGGCACGTCCGCGGGCTCGGCCTCGAAGACGTCGAAGACCGCGCTGCCGTCGGTGGCGCGGGGGTCGCGGCCGTTCTCGCGCAGCACCAGCCAGTGCCGCCCGGCGCTCACCTCCACGGGCTCGGACCACGGTCCATCGAGGGTGCGCGGCATCGCCAGGTAGCCGTCCCACGGGGGGAGCGGGTGGCGGTCCACGGTCATGGTGAAGCGTCCCTGGTCCGGGGCGCCGGCGCCGCGCATGCGGAACCGATACCGGCCCGGGTAAGCCATGTCGAAGGGCACCGCGAGGCGGCCGCCGCGCTCCACCGCGAAGACGCGCAGGCCGCGCAGGCCGCTCGTGAAGATGGCGCAGCACTCGAGGGTGTGGATGATGCCCGCGCTCAGGTGATCGGGGCGCTGCAGGGACGGCCACGCGCGCTCCATCTCGAGGCGCAGGCCGGGTCCCGGCGCCGACGAGCCCACGCGCAGCACGGTGCGCTCGTTCACCACCATGAACACCGGAAGGGTCGGGTGAAAGCGCCGGAGGTCGACCTCGCCGGCGTTGTCCGAGTAGACGAGCAGCAGCCTCGTGCCGTCGGTCCACGGGTCGAGGGCCTCGAGGTACGAGTGCACGTCGGGCGTGAGCACGATGCCGTGGTCGATGTGCTCGCGCGCGAGGAGCCGTCGCAGCGCGATGCGCGGGTCCTGCATGCGGTGGACCTTGCGCAGCCCCTCGCGCCACGCTGGAGGCAGCGCCACGGCGAGCAGCGCGACGGAACCGGCGAGGAGCGCGCCCCGCCATCGGTCGTCGCGGCGGCCCGCCTCGGCGATCGCGCGTGCGGCCAGCACGGCCACGAAGGGCATCGCAGGGAACAGGTGCCGCGCGCCGTGCACGATGCCGTTGCCGTAATAGAAGAGCCCGTACGCGAAGGTGAGCCCCACGGGGAACGCCGCCGTCACGAGGGCCTCGGTGGAGGGCCGCATCGCCAGCGCAATGAAGGCCAGCACGCACAGCCAGCCCGCGCCGAAGTTCTCGTCGCCGAAGCGCCCGGTGCGCTCGGAGATGAGCCGGAACGCGTCGTCCGGGGTGTAGCCGTCGGCGCCGAAGGAGGCGCTCTCGCCGGGGTGCTCGAGGCGGCAGCCGATCTCGCGACCGAAGCCGAGGCGCAGGCACCCGCGGGGGTGGTCCGAACGGTTGGCGTACTCGATGGCCGTGGCCGTGCGCGCGTTGCCCGTGCACACGTACTGCTGCCTCGCCACGAGCGCCGCGAAGGGCGCCGCCGCGAGCACGCCCGCCAGCACGAGGCGGAGCGGAAGGCGCCGCGCGACCACCTCGCCGCCGAGGCACAGCGCGATGACCGACGACAGCACGAAGCCGTCGAGCATCCGTGCGGAGAACACCCAGCCTCCGAGGACGCCGAGCAGCACCGCGCGGCGGAGCGTCGGACCGCTGCGGAGCGACAGCGCGAGCACCACCGCGAAGGTCGCCAGCGTGCCGACGAAGGCGTGCGAGAGCAGGTCCGTCGTCTCGATGGCGCGCTGGTACGTCGGGGCCACGAGCAGCAGCGACGCGCGCGCGGCGAACTCGTCGGCGGAGATGCGCTTCGCGAGGAGGTACTGGCCCACCGTCATGGCGGCGCCGAGCAGCACGCCCGAGAGCCACGGCACGCCGAGGCGCAGGAACGGGGCGAGATAAAGCGGGTACCCCGGCACGAACACGCCGTGAAAGCGCCCGTCGCGGCCCTCGATGAGGAACTTCACCGACGACGCCGCCCGTGGCGCAGTGACCGGCAGCGCGAGGTCGCCGTGCGCGAGGCCGCGACCCTGAAGCACGTAGATGCAAGCGTCGCCGGAGATCACCTGGCCGCGCATCGCGCCACGCCACAGCCACACGCCCAGGGCCACGCTCGCCAGGGCCATGAGACCCACGAACACCCGCGGCGGGAGCGCGAGCACGGCGCGTCGCAGCCACGTGGCGACGCCTGGAACGAAGCGCGCGACGACGAGCGCAGCGGCGAAGGCGATGACGCCGCGGCGCACGAGCGCGTCGTGCGCGTCGGCGTGAAGGCCCGCCCACGCAGCCGCGGTCCAGAGCGCCAGCAACACGACACCTGCAGCGTGCTCGGCTCCTCGGCGCAACGTCATCGCGGCGGGGACGTATACCGCGCTTGTCCGGGGTTGTGGCAGGCACCTATGCTACCCCCCGCGTCATGGGCTTTCCGTCGCGGTTCGTGCATGTCGAAGAGGCGCGGGCCCGCTGGGGCGATCGGGCGCTGCGCCTCGGGGCGATGCTGTCCGAGGGCGATCCGTTGGCCGACGCGGCGGTGCTCGCGCTGCGCGCCGTTCCCGATGGACAGCGCATGGTCGACCGCGCCCTCGTCGGCGGCATCGCGTCGGTGCCCGAGGCGCCCGAGGCCCTGCGCGCGCTCTTCGCGCAGCTCGACACGGTGCCGTTCTGGGTCGACCTTCCGCGGGTGCATCGCGGCGCGCGGGCGATGCTGCGCTCGGGGCACCTCGGCGGCATCGTGCTCGGGGCGTACTCGCTCCTCGCGGGGTACTGCTCGCCCGGTGGAAACAAGCCCCTCACGTTCTCGGGACGCCTCGCCAGCGACGCCGCACGACGCCTCGCGGAGACCTCGCGCTTCGTGCAGGCGGTGTCGGCGCCCGGCGGCGTTGCGCGCGACGGCGACGGCTTCGCGGCGCTCGTGAAGGTGCGCCTCATGCACGCGTCGGTGCGCGTGGGGCTGCTACGCTCGCCGAAGTGGAACAGCGCCGCGTGGGGCGTTCCCATCAACCAGTACGACATGAGCGGCACGGCGCTGCTCTTCTCGTTCATCGTGCTCGACGGCCTCGACAAGCTCGGCTTCGCGACGACGCCCGACGAGCGCGCGGACTTCCTGCACCTCTGGCGCTACGCGGCCTACGTGCTCGGCGTCTGCGACGAGCTCCGCTGCGCCACCGAGGACGAGTGCCGCACGCTCTGGGAGATGCTCGAGAGCACCCAGGCGCCGCCCGACGACGACGCGCGCATGCTCGCCAACGCGCTCCTCGACAGCGGCCTCGCGACGGCCCGCACGCCCGCCGAGCGACGCCGCGCCGAGACCGTGCGCACGGCGGGTCACGTTTTCGCGCGGCACCTGCTGGGCGACGACCTCGCCGACGCGCTGGGCATCCGGCGATCGCCCGCGGGCGCGGCGCTGCGATGGCTCCAGCGCCTCAACGCGCGCACCGGCGGCGCCGTCGGACGCGGTGCACGCTTGTCCTATGACAGCTCGGAGCGGGGCGAGCGGTACTGGCAGGGCATCGTCGCCCTGGGCCTGCGCGGAACGCCGGCGACCTTCGCGCTGCCGTGATCGCGGTCCTGCGGTCGGCGCCGTCCGAGCGCACGCGTTCCATCCCGCAACCGGATCGTCGCTTCGCACGACAACGCGGACCCCGTTGCCGGAGTCCGACCGATGCCGAACCCGTCGCACGAATCGATGGTGGCGCTGCTGCGCGCGTACCCCCAATGGCTGCGCTCGTTGGTCGCAACGCTCGGACGGCGCACGCTGCCCGACGACATGGTCGTCATCGATGCCGCGGTGCGCGTCGTCGACCCCGCCGAGGTGCGCCCGGACCTCGTCTTCGCGTCGCCGTCGACGGGCACCTGGACCCTCGTGGAGGTGCAGCATGCGGTGGACCCGGCGAAGGCTCGCAAGTGGCCGCTCGCGGTGGCGGCGCTCTGGAACGAGCGCGGCGTGGCCGGAGACCTCGTGGTGCTGACGGCGAGCCGCGCGGTGGCTTCCTGGGCTCGCTCCGTCGGTACGATGCAGGGCGATCTTGGAACGTCGCTGACGGTGCGTCCGCGGGTCATCGCGCTGACGAGTGACGTGGCGTCGACGCTGCTCGAGACGGGTCGTCCGGAGCTGGCGTTCTTCGCAGCTTGGGCGATGCACGGGAGGCGCGGACCCGCGGCGCTTTCGGTGGTGCGTCGCGCGCTGACGGTGATCGTGAAGGCGTCCGACGCGGCGTTGCGAGCGAAGTTGGTCCGCTACATCATCAACGTTCTCGATCTGCGTCTGCTACGGCGTTTGAAGGAGGTTCCGATGGAGTTGAAGGACGTCACCATCAGCGAGGGGCTGCGCCAGTGGGAGGAGGAGATCTTCGCGCGCGGCGAGGCGCGTGGTGAAGCGCGCGGTGAAGCGCGCGGCACGGCGCGGGGCGAGGCGCGGCTCCTTCTGAAGGTGCTCGCCGCACGCAAGCTGCCCGTCGACGAAGCCGTGCGCGCCCGCGTCGAGGCGTGCACCGACACGGCCATCCTCGAACGCTGGGCCGTCGCCGCGGTCACCGCCGCGTCCATCGACGCCGTGTTCGCAGGCTGAGCCGCGGCGTGTCCCGCGACCTCCGCCGCGCCGGGCGCCGTCAGCCTGCCGCAGCGCGCAGCGCGGTGTACGTCGCCCAGCCGCCGGAGAGGTTGCGCGCGTCGAAGCCCCGCTGTAGCAGCAGCCGCTGCGCGAAGTACGCCCGCTGCCCCGCGGCGCAGTAGAGCCACAACGGCGTGTCCGTGGGGAGCTCGGCGATGCGGCGGCGCATCTGCGAGAGCGGGAGGTTGATGGCGCCGTCGATGTGTCCTCGCTCGAACTCGTCGGGCTCGCGTACGTCGACGAGCGCGTGCCCCGGCGCATGCACCTCGGACCATTCGGCCAGCGGCATGTCGCCGCGCAGCACGTTCACGGCCATCATGCCGGCGACGTTCACTGGGTCCTTGGCGGCGCCGAACTGCGGGGCGTAGCAGAGCTCGGCGGAGGCGAGGTCGTGCACCGTGCCGCCGAGCGCGAGCACCGTCGCGATGACGTCGATGCGCTTGTCGACGCCCTCGAAGCCCACCGCCTGCGCGCCGAGGATCTTGCCCCCGTCGTCGAAGATCAGCTTGAGGTGCACGGGCTTCGCGCCGGGGTAGTACCCTGCGTGGTGCCCGGGGTGCAGGTACACCACGTGGAAGCGACCGCGGCCCGCGCGGTGGAGCGCCTTCTCGCTCGCGCCGGTGGTCGCCACGGTGATGCCCAGCACGCCCACGATGGCCGTGCCCTGCACGCCGCGAAAGCTCGGCGCGCGACCGGCGAGGGTCTCCGCGGCCATGCGTCCCTGGCGGTTCGCCGGGCCCGCCATGGGCAGCACGATGTCCTGCCCGCTGACCACGTCATGCGCCTCGACGGCGTCACCCACGGCGAGGATGCGCGGGTCGCTGGTGCGAAGCTGCGCGTCGACGACGATGCCGCCGCGCGCGCCGATGGCGAGCCCGGCTTCCTTCGCGAGCCGCGTCTCGGGCCGCACGCCGAGCGCGAGGATCACCAGGTCGGTCTCGAGCTCGGCGCCGGTCTCGGTGCGCACCACGAGCCGGTCGCCGCGTGCCTCGATGCCCGCGAGGCCCTCGCCGAGGTGCAGCTTCAGTCCCTTCTCGCGCAGGTGCGCGGCCACCGTGGCCGCCATCTCCGGGTCCACCGGCGGCATCACCTGCGGCAGCTTCTCGAGCAGCGTCACGGCGAGGCCGCGGTGCACGAGGTTCTCGGCCATCTCGAGGCCGATGAAGCCCCCGCCCACGACCACCGCCTCGGCGCGCGGACGGTCCGTGAGCCACGTGCGGATGCGCCGCGTGTCGGGGATCGTGCGCACCACGAAGACGCCCGGTAGGTCGACGCCCGGCAGCGGCGGACGCAGCGGCGCGGCGCCCGGCGAGAGCACCAGCGAGTCCCAGTGCTCGTCGGTCTCGGTGCCTGCGCGCAGGTCGCGCACGCGGAGCGTCTGCGCGGTGCGGTCGATGGAGACCACCTCGTGCTCGGTGCGCACGTCGATGTTGAAGCGGTCGCGAAAGAGCTCCCGCGACGCGAGCAGCAGCTTGCCCTCGTCGGGGATGACGCCGCCCACGTGGTACGGCAGCCCGCAGTTCGCGAAGGAGACGTGCGGTCCGCGGTCGAAGAGCACGATCTCCACGGACTCGTCGAGGCGACGGAGCCGCGCCGCCGCCGACGCACCGCCCGCCACCCCACCGACGATGAGCACCCTGCGCGTCACGGCATCACCGCCCGAAGAGCTTGGTGAAGAACGAGCCGTCGGCGGGGGCGACGGCCTGGCCCGCGGAGGCCTTCTCGCGGCACTGGCAGCGATCGTTCTTGGGAACGTCGCCGAGCACGGACTCGATGTGGGCGCCGCAGCCCGCCCAGGTGGGCTTGCCGCAAGAGGGACAGGAGACACGTCGGCACATGGGGAACCTCGCTTCGTGCGGAAGATGGATGAGCGCAGGACCGTGGCGGTCCGTCACGGCGTGAGAGCCGCGGGGCGCGAAAAGGGTTCGCGGGGGCGTCAGCCGTGACCGCGGAGGCCGAGGCGGTGCGTGTGCGGCTTGTCCTGCCAGGCCACGGTGACCTCGAGGAGCTCGTCGTTGAGCGTGCGAGCGAAGTACGCCACGCCGGGGTCGCTGGGCAGCGTCTCGGTGCGCTCGAAGCCGCGCTCGGTGAGCCACGTGATCTCGACGGTGTCGGTCTCGCCCTTCACCGCGCCGTGCATCGCCACGACGCGCCCGCCGTGCAGCGGCTCGAAGCCCAGCCGCGCGTACCCGCGCCCGGTGAACTCCGCCGCCGACGGGAACGCCTCGCCGAGGTCGCGCAGCCCGGGCAGGTGCACCCGCAGATACTTCACGAGCAGGTCGTAGGTGGGCTCCTTGAGCGGTGGCATCGACGCGTTCGGGGCGATCACCGCGAGGGTCTCGGGCTTCGCGTCGTCCATGGCGATGTGCACGCTCCAGCGCACGGCCAGCGAGGCGTCGTCGATGGCGTCGTCGGCCAGCGACTTGAGCAGCCAGTGGAACGGGCTCACGGCCCCGCCGCGGCGCCGATGCACCACCGACTCCCAGAGCGGACGACGGATCTCCCAGCGTCCGCCGTGCGCGCGCACCATGACCTCGCCGAGGAACATCGCGCCGTGCACCACGGCCTGAAAGAACACCCCGTCGGGTGACGTCGGGTCGCTCTGCGCCATCCACGCGTCGCGGCGCGCGCGGGTGAGGGCGCGGGCGAAGACCGCCACGCCGTCGTCGCTGAGCGTGAGGGTCTCGCCCAGCAAGCCCGGCGCGTTGGCGACGAAGAGCGCGGCGGCGTCGGCGAGGGCCTCGGCGAAGGCCGGGTTGCCCCCGGGGTTCGCGTCGACGTCGCGGTGAAGGAAGGGTGCGGCTCGCACGTCCGGGGGGTAATGCGGCCAGAACCAGCGAACGAGGAGGTCTTGCGCGGTCAGCATCGCGTCGGTGGCCGCGCTCTACCACGTTCCCGATGTCCCAAAGTTTGCGCTGATCAGGTCGGACGGTGCTTCATCGCGATCCGGCGCCGATGCTTCCGTCGTTCACGCACTCCAACACGCTGCGCCTGCAGCTCCGTCCGTTGGTCATGCAGGAGGCGCGAGAGCTCCTGCAGGTGGTGCAGACGTCGCGGGAGACGCTGGGGCAGTACATGTCGTGGCCGCGGGAGATGACGGACCTCGACCACGCGCGGCGCTTCGTGAAGATGGGCCGCGAGCAGTGGATGGCCGCGCGCACCGTGCGTCTCGGCATCTTCGAGCGCGAGACGGGGCTCCTCGTGGGCAACGTGGAGCTCGACGCCGTCGACCCGCGGCGCCGCCAGGCGGAGCTCGGCTACTGGGTGCGCGCCGATCGCACGGGACGCGGGTACGCCGGCGAGGCCGCGCGCGCGATGCTCTGGTACGCCTTCGAGACGCTGCGCATGCACAAGGTGCGGGCCGACGTGGCCGTGGGCAACGTGGCGAGCGCGCGGGTGCTCGACAAGCTCGGCTTCGTCCGCGAGGGCACGCTCCGCGAAGACCGTCTCATCGGCAACGACTTCGTGGACCATTGGCGCTTCGGGCTGCTGGCGCGCGAGTTCCACTGACGGAGCGTCGCTCCGATCCCCGGCGGACCTCTCCGGCAGCGTCGACACCGCGCGCGTTGAAAGCAGGAAGGGGGACGGTGGGAAAAGGTAAAAAGATGACGATTTAGCGAAAATTCTCGAGATGCGCGATCGTCACGGGTGCAAGTTACTAATTTACGATCGTCCCGGGCGACGCGTCGCTACCAGGCTCCGGGGGTGAGCGGTCGGCGGGTGCTGGTCTCCTGGCCGGAGGTGTCGAGTCGCCAGGACCCGTCGGACCGATGCACCACCCGGTACACCACGAGGGCCGACGGGCCGCGCTCGAAGAAGAGGCGCTCGGTGACGAAGAAGCCCGAGGGGCCGCCCACGTCGGCGAAGCCGTGCACGCCGACCTCTTCGCGGCGAACGATGCGCCCCTGCTCCGCGGCGTGGCGAGAGAGCGCTTCTGCGAAGGCGGCCTCGGGCCACGCGCGCTTGAAGGTGTCGTCGGTGAGGTCGCGCCACGCCTCGACGTAGCGCCGCGCATCCACCGCGGCGTGGTACGGCGCGAGAAAGCCCGCGCGCATCGGCGCGCCGTCGAGGGGTGCGCGCGACATCCCCCAGGCCAACAGGCCGAACACCGGCACCAGGCCCACGAGGACGAGCTTCCTGGCGCGCGGCGAGAGCTGCTTGTCTGCCATGTCGTCGAGCGTACCGCGGTGGGTGGCTCGGGAGCGCGAGAGACCCTCGATCGCGCAAACTACTTTCCTACCCCCGTCCCCGTGTCGCCCTCCGCGATTCGTGGCATCCATCGGGCCCATGAGCGCGACGACGTGCGAGCGCTGCGGCGCACCGAAGGCGGCCGACGCCCCGTGCGCGGCGTGCGCCTTCGAGGCGGGCGGCACCGGCGTCGCGGCGCCTTCGCTGGACGCTCCGTCACCCCTGGCGCAGTGGTGGCGCAGCGGGCGGCTGTCGGTGGTCCTCGCGGCGGCGTGCTTCGCGGCGGCCCTCGCGCTGCCGCTCCTCGGCGGGCTCTCGATCCGCAGCGGCGGCGAGTTCCAGACCGACGTCACGGTGCGGCCGTGGGATCTCGCCATGGGCACCTACCCGGCGCTGCGCGGGCGGCTCAGCGCGTGGCTGCTCCCGGGTGCGGCGCTGTTCCTTGCGTCGCTGCTGCGGTCGCGGCGCACGGCGCCGATGATGGTGGCGACGCGTCCGTTGCTCGGGGCGATGTCCCTCGCGCCGGTGGTGTCGCTGGTGCTTCCCATCGTGCGTCTGCGCGACCGTGGAGGTCACCCCGAGGTGGGCCCGGCGCTCGCCGTGGGGGCGCTGGGCGTGCTGCTCTGCTGGCACGCGGCGGCGGTCTTCGGCAACGGCATGCCCGAGCGCGAGCCGCTGCCCCCCGCCGACGACGAGGACGACGACGCGTGATCGAGCTCCCCGAGCGGGCGACGCACATCGCCATGGTGGCGCGATGGAAGCCCGTGCACCTCGGCCACGCGGCGGTGCTCCACGCCCTGCTCGATCGCTCGGAGCGCGTGACCCTCGGCATCGGCAGCGCGAACCGCCGCGACGCCGACAACCCCTTCTCCGCGGACGAGACCGCCCGCATGATCCACGCCGTGCTCGCGGGGCGCAGCGGCTACGAGATCGTTCCCGTCGACGACGTCGGCGATGGTCCGCGCTGGGCGGCGGGGGTGGCGCGGGACTTCGGCGCGCTCGACTACTTCGTCACCGCCAATGGCTACGTGCGGTCGCTGCTGATGAGCACGTACACCGTGGTGCACCCCGTGGCCCTCGTCGACCCCGCGCGCCGCGTGCGCGTCGACGGGACCACGGTGCGTCGCGCGATGGCCACGGGCGAAACGTGGCGCGCGCTGGTGCCGCCGGCGGTGGTCGCGCTGCTCGACGCCGGGCGGTGGGTCGAGCGGTTCCGCGAAGAGTTCGGGGCGGCGACGCGGGCGACGGAGCGCGCCGAGGGGCTCGAGGCTTCGCTGCGCGAGGGATGATGCGAGGGCCGCGCACGCGGCAGAACGGAGCGAGACGACGATGTACTCCTGGGGCGATGACATGGAGGACTGGTCGAAGCCGGGCGCGTACCGCTTCGGCTCGACGACGGCCGACACCCGAAAGAAGGACGCCGAGCGCGCGCGCAGCGCTGGTCCGCGCACCTACGACGCGGGCCGCGCGGGACCCAACGTGCAGCTCACGGACCCGAAGAAGCACGTGTCGACGAAGAGCCCCACGCCGCTCATCGTGGGCGTCGACGTCACGGGCTCCATGCAGCGCTGGCCCGCGGAGATCTTCGACCGCCTGCCGCTGCTCTACCAGACATTGTCGCAATACAAGCCGGACCTCGAGATCTGCTTCGCCGCCATCGGCGACACCCGCGCCGACCGCTGGCCCTTGCAGGTCACGAAGTTCACCAAGGGCTTCGACCTCGAAGAGCAGCTGAAGGCCCTCTACGGTGAAGGCGGCGGCGGCGACATTCCCGAGTCGTATGGGGTGTTCGCGTCGTGGGTGCTGAACCACGTCGAGATTCCGACGCTCGAGGAGCGGCCGTTTCTCATCGTCTTCGGCGACGCGCCGATGCACCCCAAGGTGGGCGCCGCCGAGGCCAAGGCCGTGCTCGGCGACAAGGTGCAGGACGCCGACAGCGTCGCCACTTGGATGAACGTCTCGCGCACCTGGAACACGTTCTTCCTGCGCCGCCCGGGCGGGGTGAAGGGCGACGAGGTCGATGAGCAGTGGTCCGCCGCGCTCGGCGAGCAGCAGGTCGTGCACATGGAGGACGAGACCCGCGCCGTCGACTACGCCATGGGCCTCGTCGCGCGCTCCTGGGGCTTCTTCGGCGACTTTCAACAGAACATGCGCGCGCGCCAGGACGACGCGAAGGTGGCGGCGCTCGCGGAGCAGCTCGCGAAGCTCGCGCCGAAGGTCGTGACGTGTCCGCACTGCGGTGCACCCTTGCGAGGCAAGGACGCGCTGGTGCCCGGCGCGCGGGTGACCTGCGTGTTCTGCCAGTCCGTCGTGCAGCTCCCTTGAACATCGATGGCGCTCGCGATCGGCTTCGCC
>CAIMWA010000210.1 GCA_903845045.1 uncultured delta proteobacterium
GACCGAGCGCGGCGACAGGGTCAGCGTCGCGTCGTCGACGTCGGCGAACACGGGGACGGCGCCCAGCGCCGACACGGCGGACGCGGTCGCGATGAAGGTGAAGGACGGGACGATGACCTCGTCGCCGGGCCCGACGCCGAGCGCCTGCAGCGCCACGACGATGGCGTCGCTGCCGTTCGAGACGCCCACGGCGCTCGAGGCGCCGCAGTACGAGGCGAACTCGGACTGGAACGCCTCGACCTCGGCGCCGAGGATGTAGCCACCGCTGCGCAGCACGCGGAGCGCTGCGTCCTCGATGGCGGACTGGTAACGACGGTGTTCCCGGGCGGGGTCGGCGAGGTTGATCACGGCGCCGCGCGTCTACCACGAGATCCACGCCGCTAGAAGCGTTCGACGCACCTCTGGCGAGGCCTCGCACACCGAGGCGCGCGCCCCGCGGAACAGCCGTCGCGCAAGGTTTTCGTCAGCGGCCGCCGGCGTCGGTCCCGCGATGGCGCAGACCCGCATCGGGACCCGCGGCGAGCGCGGGGATCACCTCGGTGCGCACGCGATGCGCCACCTGGTCCCCGGCGCTGCGCAGGTCCGTTCCGAGGTCGTGCGCCTCGGGCGTCGCCATGATGCGCTGCGCGTGCTGCCACAGCGTCCGCGTGCCGCCGACGGGCACCTCGAAGAACACGTAGAGGAACACCAGCGTCGAGAGCGAGGAGGCGATCCATCGGCCCACACGGAACATCGACGGAGCCAAGCGCGACGCGGCGGTGAACGCAAGAAACCGGCGCTGGGGTATGCTGCGCGCATGACCCGACGTCCTGCTCGATCGCCCTCGCCCCGCCCCGCCGCCGCACCGCAGGGTTCGGGCCACGATGCCCGCGGCTACCGCAGCCCGGCGTTCCGCGATGTTCCCAGCTACGACCACGCCATCGACTACGCGGGGCTCCCGAAGGACGAAGAGGAGGACCTCGCCGCCGCGCCTCCCCCCAACGCGCTTCCGAGCGTGACTCTCACCTCGCACGAGGCGCCGCGGCGCGGGTTCCGACGCAACGATCGCACGGGGACGGACCCGAACGCGTACCGCAGCCCTGCCTTCGCCGAGCTGCGCGATCCGCGCTTTCGCCAGCACCCGGTGACCCGCGGCGACATCGCGCCGCCGAAGGGCGCGCCGGAGTCCGACGACGGAGAGCCGACGACCTGACGATCAGGTCTCGCGGAGCAAGCGCTCGGCGGCGGCGACGTCCTCGCTGCTGCCGATGTAGAGCGGCACCCGCTGGTGCAGCGACGTGGGCACCACCTCCATCACGCGCCTCGACCCTTCGGAAGCCGCGCCTCCCGCGGCCTCGGCGAGCATCGCCATGGGGGCGGCCTCGTAGAGAAGCCGGAGCTTGCCCTGCGGGTTCTTCTGGTCGGCCGGATACGCGAAGACGCCGCCCTTGAGCAGCGTCCGATGAAAGTCGGCCACCAGGGATCCGACATACCGGGCCGAGTAAGGCTTGCCGTCGGGCCCGGGAGTCTTCATGCCCTCGACCCAGCGCCGCACGCCCTCGCTCCAGAGGTACGTGTTGCCCTCGTTCACCGAGTAGATCTTTCCCTTCGTCGGGATGCGGATGTTCTCGTGCGACAGGAAGAATTCACCCACCGCGGGGTCGAGGGTGAAGCCGTGGACGCCCTGCCCCGCGGTGTACACGAGCACCGTGCTCGATCCGTAGATCACGTACCCCGCGGCCACCTGCGAGGCGCCGCGCTGCAGGCAGTCGGCCTCGCCGCCGTGCCGCCCGGTGGTGAGCCGGCGGTGGATGGAGAAGATGGTGCCGATGTTGATGTCGACGTCGATGTTCGAGCTGCCGTCGAGCGGGTCGAACATCAGCACGTACTTGCCCGTCGCGAAGCGGTCGGGGATCGGGATGATGCCTTCGTTTTCCTCGCTGGCCATGACGCAGAGGTGACCGCCGGCCTCGACGGAGCGCACGAGCACGTTGTTCGCGAAGATGTCGAGCTTGGTGACCTCCTCGCCCTGCACGTTCGTGTCGCCGGTGAGGCCCAGGACTCCCGCGAGTCCCGCCGAGCGGACGCGCGAATTGATCAGCTTCGCGGCGAGCGCGATCTGCTGGAACAAGCCCGTGAAATCGCCCGTGGCACCGGGGATCGAGAGCTGCCGCTCGAGGATGTGCCGCTCGAGCGTGATGCCTTGCGTCGTGGAAGTCGGTCCGGTGTACATCGCGGGTCCTCCAGGTCGGTGGGGTGCGGTCGGTGTCTAGTGCCCGAGCCCCGGGGAGCACAAGCCTCACGTACGCGGCGAAGGCCCCTCGGGATCCTCGCCGGCGAGCAGCGCTCGAACACGGCGCAGGGTCTCCGGCATCACGGCTCCGGCCGCCTCGAGCGGGACGACGACGCGCGCCAGCACCGCACGGTACAGCCCGCGGACGGTCCCGTCGAAGGCCATCGCGCGCAGGTGCCTCTCCACGGTGGCGGTGTCGTTGCGTAGCAGCGGCGACGCGAGCGCTCCGTCGGCGCCGAGGGCCTCGATGTTGCGCGCCACGCTGCGAAGCAACGACGCGACGGCGGCTCGGCGCGCGGCCTCCGCGGGTTCGGGGCGCACGGCTCGCGCGAAGAGCAACTGCGCGCCCTGGGCGATGGCCACGGCCCCTGACGCCACGAGCGCGGCGCCAGCGTGATACGCGTCGCGGTCCACGGACTCGCCGGCGACGAGCAGCGTGCCGCCGCAGGCCTCGGCGACGGCGTGGGCGGCCGCGATCGCCGCGGCGTCGCCCTCGACGAGGAACGCCGCGCCGCGAAGGTTCCCCGGCGGATCGAGCGTCGCGACGGCCGCCAAGGGGTGCAGCGCTCCGACGGCGGCCCCGGAGGCGCGAATTGCAGAGAGGGCGTCGAGCCCGCGAGCCCCCGCGAGATGCACGACGACGTCGCCCGCCGTCAGCGCTGGCGTGATGCGCTCGCACACCGTCTCGAGCGCCGCGTCGGTGACCGCGAGGATCCAGAGGACGGGAGCCGCCGGACGCCGTGGAGCCCCTTCCGCGCGGCCCGGGAGCGAGCGGACGTCGATGCCTTCGCGCTGGGCGACCGCGGCGAAGGCTCGGCCCATGCGACCGCCGCCGACGATGATCCACGGGGTCATCGCGGCGCCCCGTAGAGGCCGTGCTCGGCGATGTACGCGCGCACCCCGCGCGGAAGAAGTTGCGAAACGTCTTCGCCCGCGGCAAGGCGCGCTCGCACGTCGCTCGACGAGACCTCCGGCAGCACCGCCGGCGGCGCACCGGGATGCGGACGTCCGAGCCGTCCGAGCACGAGCAGCGGCGCGAGGCGGACGATCTCGTCCCAGCCGAACCAGCGATCCTGCTCCTCGAGGATGTCGGAGCCCACGATGAGGCGGAGGTTCCAGTCGGGGTTCGAGGCGCGCAGCCGGCGCAGCGTCTCGACGGTGAGCGAGGTCTTGCCGAGGTCCTGCTCGATGGAAGACACCTCGACGCCGCGGAGGTGCGCGAAGGCCGCCTCGCAGAGCGCGCGGCGGTGCTCGAAGGGCGCCAGCGTCTTGCCGAGCGGATGGCCGAAGCACGGCACGACGAGCACCTTGTCGAGGGGCTGCGTCGCGAGCACGTACGAGACGGCGAGCACGTGGGCCACGTGCGGCGGATTGAAGCTCCCGCCGTAGAATCCGACGTTCATCGGGCGCCGAGGGTAGCGCGATGCGCGCGGCGCCGCGTGATAGAACGCGCGCCTCGAAACTCGGAGGTCATCCCTTGAACGGACGTTGCACGATCATCCTCGCGGCGGGCCAGGGCACCCGCATGAAGAGCTCGCTCCCGAAGGTGCTCCACGCGGTCGCCGGAGCGCCCATGGTGTTCTGGTCCATCGACGCGGCGCTGGCGGCGGGCTCGGACTCCGTGGTGCTCGTCGTCGGCCACGGTCGCGAGGCCGTCACCGAGAGCGTGCGTGCGCGCTTCGGCGAGCGCGTTCGCTTCGCGGTCCAGACGGAGCAGCGCGGCACCGCCGACGCCGTGC
>CAIMWA010000211.1 GCA_903845045.1 uncultured delta proteobacterium
AAAAAGGTGCGCCACCTTCCGCCGCCGCCGCCGCCGCCGCCGCCGGTCCCGCCCGTGCCGCCCGCGCCGCCGGACGCCACGACGTAGCCCTGCGCCGATGCCGTGCCGAGGGCCACCGTCGTGCCGTCGAGGCCGCGATCGCCGGTGCCGCCGGCGCCGCCGGTGGGCGTCCCGGTGGCGATGCCCGCGGTGCCGCCGAGGGGCAGCGCGCCCGTTCCGACGAGGGTGCCGGGCGATCCCGTGTTGCCGTTGAGCACGCCGCCGGAGCCCCCGAGGCCCGCCATGCCGCAGCCCGCGCCGCCGCGCCCGCCGGCGCTCCCGTCGTCGCCGCGAGATCCGCCCAGGGCCGTTGGCGGCGTCGGCGGGACCGCCGTGGGCGCGTTGGAGCCGGCGCAGGCGCGCACCGCACCGCCGCGCACGGTGACCACGCCGCCGCCCGTCACGATGAGCCCGTAGCAGCTCGACCCCGGAAACGACCCCGGCGACGTCGACTCGAGGTCCACGTCGAGGAGCGTCACGCCGGTGCGAAGGTCCCGCGCGAAGGCCGCGACGGTGGTGCCGCCGAGCACCGATCGCGCCGCGGCGTCGGAGGCGTGCGCCACCCACCCGCCGGTGCCGCCGGGGTAGCGGCCGGCCACGGTGATGCCATCGACGAGGCGATGCGCCGTGAGCATGCCGTCGGAGCCTCCGTCACCGAGGGCGACGGGCAGCGCCGTGTACGTACCCACCGCCACGAGGATCGTGCGGCGCGCGCCCGCGGCGGCGATGTCGAGGGCGCGGGAGACGGTGCGCACCGGCGCCGCGGGGTCGAGCCCCGACGCCGTGTCGCTTCCGTCGATGGACGACACGAAGACCGTGTCCGCGCGGACACCATCGACGCCATCGCAGTTCTCGTCGACGCCGTTGCCGGGCGGGTCCGCAGCGACGCACGCGTCCATCGGCGGAGGGGGCGCGTCGGCGGTGGCGGCGTCGGTGAACCCGGCGTCGGGCGCCACGTCGGGAGCCGCGTCGGCGTTCGCATCGGCCGCGACCGTCGCATCGGCGGGAACGCAGCGCTGTGCGCCGTTCATTCCATCGTCGGGAACGTAGCCCGCCCGGCAGCGCACCACCGTGTCGGTGCACCCATGGACCCACATCGCCAGCATCGTTCCAGCCATCGGCAGACCGCGTCGCAGCATCGCCGCGCACCATACCCGCACCGGCCGCCGCACCTCCACCGATCGACGAAGTCCGGTGGCACGCACATCGCAGACGTACCCAACGAATCCGCGTCCCGTGCGTCCGAAGGTTCGTCCCCCCCATCGCACCGCCCCGCCGTCGAGGCCGGTGCCCGAGAGGAGCGTCGCCATGCGTGAACTCATGGAACTTCTGTGTGACTACCTCACGCTGGACCACCGGCTCACGTGCGGACAGCGCCTGAGCCCGGCACAGCACGCCCGCTGGCTCGCGCTGCAGGGAGCGCTGCCTGGCACGGGAAACGCGCCGGGGCCCGGTCCCTCGAACGAGCGCACCGACGACGGCGTGCGCGTCGAGCTCACGGCCCACGGCCGCTTCGACGGCGCGCGGCTCATGGGCGTCTCCCGCGACGGACTGCGCCTTCGGCTCCGCCAGCCCCTCGCCCTCGGCACCCGCACCCTCGTGCGCGTCGTCGTCGGAAGGACCGAGTACGTGTATCCGTGCGTGGTCGCCTGGTGTGACGGCCATGTCATGGGGGTGTGCTTCGATGGACGGCCGGAGCGCGCCGCGGTGCTCGGCGAGGTCTCCGGGGAATGGCAGTCGCCGCTCAAGCTCGAGACGGGCTGGGGCGTTCCCGCCGCGTGCGGGCTTGCGTGAACGCTCTCAGCGCATGATCGGAAGGCGCTTGGGCCCTTCGACCGGCGCCGCGCCGCCGTAGGACTCGAAGACCGCCTGCGTGACCTTGTCGGCGAGGCGCTCGGCGATGTCGTTGAAGGCCTTGGCCACGCTGCTCCCGGGCTGCGCCTGCACCACCGGCGTCCCGTTGTCGCCCCACTCGCGCACCGACGGGTCGATGGGCACCTGCCCCAGCAGCGGGGCCTTGGCGAACTCCGCCACCTTGGCGCCGCCGCCGCGGCCGAAGATCTCGATGCGCGCGCCCGCCGTGTCGATGAAATACGACATGTTCTCGACGACGCCGAGGATCGGCACGTTGAGCTTCTGGCACATGCTCACGGACTTGTAGACGTCGGCCAGGGCGACCTCCTGCGGCGTCGTCACGATGACCCCGCCGGTCACCTTGAGCTTCTGGAACAGCGTGAGCGCCACGTCGCCAGTGCCCGGCGGCAGGTCCAGGATCAGGTAGTCGAGCTTTCCCCAGGAGACGTCCTTGAGGAACTGCTGGAGCGCGCCCTGGATCATGGGACCGCGCCAGATCACCGACTGCTTCGGGTCCTCGAGGAGGAACCCGATGGACATGATCTTGAGCCCGAAGCGCTCCAGCGGCTCGATGAGCTTGCCATCCTTGGAGATGGGCCGGCCCATGATGCCGAGCATGGTGGGGACGCTCGGTCCGTAGATGTCGCAATCGAGGAGGCCCACGCGGGCGCCGGAGCGCAGCAGCGACAGCGCGAGGTTCGCCGCCACGGTGCTCTTGCCCACGCCGCCCTTGCCCGACATCACCGGGATGACGTTCTTCACCTCGGGGCACGGGTCGTCGCCGGCGATCTGCCGGGTGCGCACGGCGCTGCCGAAGGTGATCTCGAGCTTCGTCGCGCCGGCCTTGGCCGCCGCCGCCTCGAGGGACTGCACGAGGGCCCCGCGCGCACCGGTGGCGGGCGAGAGCAGGTCCACCGTCGCGCGCACCACGGTGCCTTCGACGGTGACGTCGCGCACCGCCTTCAGCTCGCCGAGGGTCTTCTGCACCACCGGATCGACCACCTCGGCCAACGCCTTGCCCACCGCGTCCTGCGAAACCGTCATCGTGCCTCCTGCACACCGCGCGCTGGCGAAATGCCGCGTCGGCATAGGGTGCGGGCCGCGAAGCGTCAAGGCGATCCTCGGGCGCCCGGAGGCCGTGATACAGACGGCGCACCATGGCCGACGCCCCGCCCACGGAGCCCTCGTACCGCGCCCCCTCGCCCCGCCGCGTGGCGGTCGCGATCTACCTCGCCGCGGTGCTCGTGTACGCCCTCTTCGCCGGCGACCGGCTGCGCACGCACTCGCCGGACAACCATTTCGCGTACCTCGCCGACAGCTTCCTGCACCGCACGCTGGAGGTGCGCTGCAACGACGACCTCGCGCACCACGTCGCGTGCCCGCCGGGCAACGGAGGCAACGACTGGGCGCGCTACAACGGGCGCTGGTTCGTCGCGTTTCCGCCGTTCCCGGCGGTGCTCTACCTCGCGCCGGTGGCGGTGCTGGGGCGCGATTTTCCGAACCGCGCCTACGACGTGCTGCTCGCAGGGATCGCCCCGGCGCTGCTGTTCCTGCTCCTCGACGCCCTCGCGCGGCGCGGGCTGAGCGCGCGAACGTTCCGCGAGAACCTCGGGCTCACGGCGCTCTTCGCCTTCGGCACGGTGTTCTTCTTCACCGCGGTGCAGGGCGCGGTGTGGTTCACGGCGCACGTCGTGGCCGTGGCGCTGGCCGCGGGCTTCGTGCTCGCCTCGCTCGACGCGCGGTCGCCGCTGCTCGCCGGGATGCTCGCGGGCATGGCGCTGCACACGCGCCCGCCGATGCTGCTGATGTGCCTGTTCTTCGGCCTCGAAGCGGTCCGCGCGCACCGCCTCGGCGCGGGCCCCGAGGTCCCGTCGGACGCGTGGCTGCCGCGCTTCGGCGCGTACCTTCGCGAGACCGACTGGCGCGCCGTGCTGCGCAAGGTGGCCGTCTTCGCGGTGCCCGTGGTGATCGCGCTGGCGCTCTCCATGGCCTTCAACAAGGCCCGCTTCGGCGCCACCGGCGAGACCGGCTACCAGTACCTGCAGATCCGCTGGCAGGCGCGCATCCAGCGCTGGGGGCTCTTCAACTTCCACTACCTGTCGCGCAACCTCGCCGTGGCCCTCGCGCTGCTGCCGTGGATCACCCGCTCCGCGCCGTTCGTGCAGATCTCGCGGCACGGCCTCGCGCTCTGGGTGACGACGCCGCAGTACCTCGGGCTGCTGCACCCGTCGCGGCGCAGCGCCGTGGGCGTGCACCTGCTGGTCACGGCGGCGGCCGTCGCGTGCCTCGACCTGCTCTACCAGAACAGCGGCTGGGTGCAGTTCGGCTACCGCTTCAGCAACGACTACGCGGTGCTCCTCGTGGCCGCCCTCGCGGTGCTCGGACGCTCCTGGAAGAAGGGCGCCTGGCTGCTGCTCGCCGTGGCCATCGCGGTGAACACCTTCGGCGCCGCGACCTTCGACCGCCCCAACGCCGTGTACCAGGGCGACAACACCGCCGACGGGATGTTCCAGCCCGATTGACCGCCGGGCGTGCTACGCCTGCGCCGTGCCGTTGCCGTTGCTCGCCGTGTCGGTGCTGGGTCTGGTGGCGCTGGGGGTGCTCGCGCTCCTCGCGTGGCGCGAGGTGGCCGCCGCCCGCGCGGCGCAGCACGACCGCGACGTCGTCACGGCGCACTGGGAGTCGCTGGTGATGCAGCGTCGCGACCTGCGCCTCGCCGTCGACGCCGCGGGCGTTCCGGCGCTCCACGGGCGCGCGGGGCTCTTCGGGTACGTGATCCGCGTCGGCGACGAGGGCCCCTCGCAAGGGCGGCCGTGGGCGTGCGCGGCGGCGATCACCGCGGCGTCGAGCCTCACGGTGCGCCGGCACGGCGACGCCTCCTCGACGCTGCCCGACCTCGCCGAAGGGCTGCGCACCGGCGACGACGATTTCGACGCGGTCTTCGAGGTGCGCTGCGACGACGCCGACGCGGCCCGGGCGTGCCTCGGCGTCGACGTGCGCACCGCGATGCTGGCCCTTCCGGCGGCGTGGGCGTGCCTCGACGACGGCGGCCTGCGCCTCGACCTCGGGAGCTCCGCGACGGCGGTGGACCACGCCCTCGTCGACGCGCTCCGCGACCTGGTGGTGGCCGTCGGGCGGGCGTCGTCGCGGGCCGGCGCGGCAGGTTGAGCGCCGCGCGCGGCCGGTGGTACGGTGCGCGCCATGCTGCGCCTGCTGGCCCCGATGATCGCGCTCCTCGCCGCCCTCGGGTGCGCCGACACGCAGCCCTACCAGACCTGCAACAGCCACCTGCTCTGTGCGGGGAGCACGCCGCTGTGCCTCTCGACGACCGCGGCGTCGGGCCGCGTGGCGGCGTTCTGCACGTCGCACTGCACCATCGCGGGAGCGACGGCGTCGGGGTCCGAGTGCCCCGCGAACAGCGCCTGCGTGCGCGTCAACGGCGTGGACCTCACGTGCATGAAGCGCTGCACCACCGACGCCGACTGCCCCTTCACCAACGGCGCGTGCCTCGTCACCGCCGACTCGCTGGGCGCGCGCATCTGCGCCGTGCGGCCCTGACGTCCGTTGAGCGCGGGCGCCGCGGGATGGTAGAGTCCCGGACGGTGTCGGAGAGCCGTTGACGCTGAGATTCACAGCGAGCGTTCCAGGGGAGCTTCGCTTCCGCGACCTCGTGGGCGCGATGCTGCGCGCGGTGTGCCTGCGCATCGAGCGCGACGCCGGCTGCGACGGGCTCGAGTGGCGGATGATCAGCGCCTTCAACGAGGCCTTCAACAACGTCGTCGAGCACGCCTACGCGATGACCCGCGGCGACATCGAGGTGTCGCTGCTCGTCGAGGACGACCGCGTCGAGCTCCACCTCGCGGACCACGGCGACGGCTTCGACTTCGGCGGCGGTCCGGCGGAGAACGAGCCGCCGGCCTTCGAGGGCCTCTCCGAAGGCGGCATGGGGCTGTTCATCATCCGCAGCGTGATGTCCGCGGTGGTGTACGAACGCCGGGCCGACCGCAACCTCTTGATCATGACGAAGACCCTGTCGGGCTGTACGCCGGCTTTGACCGCGCCGGCGCACGGAGACCAAACACGATGCTGAAACACGACATCTCCGAGCGCGGCGCCGTCACGCTGGTGCGCCTCGACGAAGAGAACCTCGACGCACTCACGGTCCCCGACGCTCGCCCGCTCGTGGAGCGGCTCGTCGAGCGCGGGGGCATCAAGGTCGTGCTCGACCTCACCGCGGTGCGGATCATCGACAGCTCCGGCGTCGCGATCATCGTGTCGCTCTTCAAGCGGCTGCGGGCCCTCGGCGGCGCGCTCCGCGTGGCGGGCGTGACCGGCCAGCCCCGGGAGATCTTCTCGATGCTGCGCCTCGACCAGGTGCTCCCGATGTTCGCCGATGCCGACGAGGCGCTGAAGGGCTTCTGACCGAACCGTGGGCAGCATCGTCACGCTCGGTCCCGCCGACGCCGGCAAGACGCACCGCCTCGACACCGGCGAGTGCCTGCTCGGGCGGCGCCTCGACTGCGACGTGTGCATCCCCGACCAGCGCATCTCGCGGCGGCACGCGCGCATCCGCAAGGAGGGCGAAGGCTACGCCCTCGAGGACCTCGGGAGCTGCAACGGCACCTTCGTCAACGGCCGGCGCATCCAAGGCAGCGCGCGGCTGCGGCACGGCGACGAGGTCGAGATCGGGGCGTCGCGGTTCCGCATCGACCTGAGCGACGAGATGGTGGCGCAGGCCGAGAACCCGGCGGTGCGCATCACGCAGGACGTCACCGAGCACACGCTGCACATGATCGAGGTGGCGCACCTCGGGCTCACGCCGTCGCTGCCGCCGCCGGGCGCGCCGAAGCCCGTGCCCAAGGCCCTCGACGCGCAGCGCCTCGAGCGAAAGCTCCAGGCCATGTACCGCATCAGCGAGACCGTCGCGGGCACCCTCGACGCGTCGGCGCTGCTCGAGCGCGTGTGCGGCATCCTGCTCGAGGTGTTCCCGCAGGCGGTGGCCGTGGCGGCGGTGACCGTGGAGCCGCGCACGAAGCAGCTCCGCACGCAGGCCTCGCGGCGCCGCGCCGGTCGCGACACCCCCGCGCCGGGGCCCATGGACATCTCGCAGCAGGTGGTCGACCGCGTGCTGCGCCAGGGCCACTCGGTGCTGCTCCGCGCCACCGAGATGGACCACGACGCGCTGGGCCTCGACACGCCCGCCGGTCCCCTCGACACGCTGGTGATCAAGAACCCGCTGCCGATGCCGCGGGCCGACGGGTCGCTGCCGACGAAGGCCGAGGGCGCCGTGGGCTGGCGCATGGGCGCGCCGCTCATCGTGCGCGGCGAGCACATGGGCATCCTGCACGTCGACGCCGACGCGGTGCTCGGCTACTTCACGCAGGACGACCTCGACCTGTTCCAAGCCCTCGCGGGCCAGGCCGCCGTGGCGCTGCACCTCATCGGCATGCACCAGCGCCTGCTCGCGCGGGACCGCCTCGACTACGACCTGCAGCTCGCGCGGCAGATCCAGCGGAACCTTCTCCCGCGCAACCCGCCGCGCATCGCCGGCGTCGACTTCGCGGTGCACTACGAGCCCGCGTTCCACGTGGGCGGCGACTTCTACGACTTCCTGTGGCTCGACCCGCAGCGCCTCGCGATGGTGGTCGGCGACGTGTCGGGCAAGGCCATCTCCGGCGCGCTCTTCATGGCCCGCGTCACCAGCGAGATCCGCTTCGCGGCGCCCGTCGAGTCGCACCCGCGGCGCATCATCCAGCGCGTCAACCGCGCCCTCGCCGAGGTCGCCGAGGACGGGATGTTCGTCACCATGGCGTTCCTCTCCCTCGACCTCACGCAGCAGATCCTGCGGTTCTCGAACGCGGGGCACACCACGCCGGCGCTGCTGCGCGGCGGCAAGGTGACGCCGCTGGAGTACCCGTCGGCGCGGTGCCTGCCCGTGGGCGTCGAGGCGCGCGTCGAGGTGGCCGAGGCGCAGGTGAAGCTCATCCCCGGCGACGTGCTGGTGCTCTACACCGACGGCATCATCGAGGCGCGATCGATGAAGGGCGAGTTCTACGGCGTGCCGCGGCTGCACTCGGTGCTCGAGAAGTGCGGCGGCGGCACGGCGCGCAAGGTCCTCGAGGCGGTGCTCGCCGACGTCGACCGCTTCGTCGAGGACGCCCCGCAGGCCGACGATCAGACGGTGGTGTGCCTGGCGATCTCGGAGACGTCGGGCAAGCGCTTCGACACCATGGTGCCCACGGGCCCCTGAAGGCTCGTCAGGAGCGCATCGCCAGCGAGGCCACGTCGCGCACGACGACGATGGCGCCGAGGCCGAGCAGCAGCGTGAAGAAGATCGCCGTGACGGTGGTCTCGAAGCGCGCGTTGGGGCGCCGGCGCATCACGACCTCGTAGAGCAGGAACACCAGCCGCCCGCCGTCGAGCGCGGGCACCGGCAGGAGGTTCAGGAAGAACAGCGCCACGGAGATGATCGCGAGGGCGTCGGCGCCGTAGCGCCAGCCGTGCCGCGCGACGCGGGCCGTCTCGACGACGATGCCCACGGGGCCCATGACCTGGAGCTTGTCCTTGCCGCGCACCATGCGCACGAGGCCCTCGACCTGCTCGATGGTGAGCCGCGCCGGGGCGAGCAGCGCGTTGCGGGCGCTGGCGCCGAGGGAGATGTGCTCCGCCGCGGCCACCGGGGCCTGGCGGATGCCGATGCGAAAGCGGTGGTCCGTCGGGTCTTCGTGGGCCACGGCGCGGAGCGAGACCTCGGCGCCGCCACGGCGGACGCGCAGCGTGACGGGCTGACCGCGCGAGGCGTTGATGGCCTGGGCGAGCTCGTCGAAATCCGACGGAGCCGCGGGGCCGACGCGGAGCACCACGTCGCCGGGGAGCATGCCCGCCACCGCCGCGGGCGCGCCGGCCACCACCTGCCCCACCACGGGCCGCTGGATGCCCGCGATGGCGAGCACCGCGAAGATGATCACCGTGGCCGCGAGGTAGTTCGCCAGCGGACCTCCTGCGATGGTGAAGAACCGCGCGAGCAGCGAGGCGTTCTGGTAGCTCCCGCGGTCGTTGGGGTCGCAGGGCTCGAGGGGGTTCATCCCCGCGATGTTCACGTACGCGAGGATGGGCAGCGCGGCGACCTGCACCGTCGTCTCGCTCCCCCGCGGCCGCCACTGGAACACGGCGGGGCCGAAGCCGATGGAGAACACCCGCGCGCGCATGCCGAAGGCCCGGGCGACGAGGAAGTGCCCGAGCTCGTGGATGATCACCAGCAGCGAGAACGCCAGCGCCGCGAGGAGGTAGGAGTACAACGGCATCGTGGGGTCGCCGACTCTACCCCGATCGGCGCGGCGGCGCTTGCGGACGCCGGAACCCGCGGGCCATGCTCGGTGTCGATCCGTGGCGATGCGTGACCCGAGGGCGACGGTGCTGGCGTGGTGCGTGGCCCTCCTCGCGGTGCCCGCGCGCGCCCAATCGCCGGGGCGGCCGCTGCACCGGGAGATCCCTGGCGACCTGGGCTTCGGCGAGCTGCCCGCGGGGGTGCTGTCACCGCCCGGGAGCGCTGCGCAGCTCGCGTCGGCGGCCGGCGGGGCCGCGCGTTGGGACGAGTCCGTGCGGCCCGGCGAGCGGCTGCTGCGCCCGCGCGAGACCTGGGGCTCCGCGGCCCGGGAGATGGACCGCGACACGCGCTCGCCGCCCGGCACCGAGCTCCGCTACGAGGAGGTGTTCAACCCCTCGGTGGCGCCCTTCAAGCGCACGCACGCCTACGACGCCGTCGACGACCTCGGGCGCCTCGTGGTGCGCGATCCGTCGCTGCGCCCGCTGCCCGTCGACGTGCCTCCGTCGTGGGGAAACGCCCCCGCGGCGCGCTTCACCGGCGACGTCTTCGTGGAGCTTTCGCCCAACGCGCCGACGCCGATCCCGTCGGTGGCCGGCGAGCAGCGCGTGGTGTCGTACCGCACCGTTCCCGAGACGCCGCTGGCGTTCTTCGAGGACTCCGCGGGCAACCTCTTCGTGCGCGCGCCGCTCGCGGACCTGCGCCGGGTGCGGCTGGGCTACGTGCTCGAAGCGCCGCAGCGGGCCTTCGCCGTGGGGCGCGTGCCGAACGTGCCGCTGTCGACGAGCGCGGCGCACGAGGGGCTTCCCGCCCCGGAGGTGCCCGAGTTCCTGCGCGCGGCGGCCCCTGAAGTGTTGAACCGCGTGGGCGTGCTCCGCGAGGAGCGCATGCCCGCGGCGCTGCGGCTGCTGGCTGGATACTTTCGCGAGTTCCGCGACGGCGACCTGCGCGAGAGCCTCGACGGCGGGGTGTACCGCGCCCTCGCCCTCGGTCACGTCGGCGCGTGCCGGCACCGGGCCTACGCGTTCGTGCTGACGCTGCACGCCCTCGGCATGAACGCGCGCTTCGTCGGCAACGAGGCGCACGCGTGGGCCGAGGTGGCGATCCCCGGCGAGGGCTGGGCGCGCGTCGACCTCGGCGGATGGAACGTTCCGCTGCGCACCGACGAGGCCTCGGCGCGGGAGACCTTCGTGCCCGAGGTCGCCGACACGCTGCCGCGTCCGCCGGGTTACGGGAGCTTGTATTCGGCGACGCCGAACGCGCCGACGCGGCACACGCGGGTGGGCCACGGCGAGCCCGGGGCGACGGACCCCGACGACGACGCCGACGACGCCGGCGTGAACCCCGGAGCCACCGCGAACCCCGGCACGGGAGCGGGCACGGGCACCGGCAATGGAACGATGGCTGCGAGCGGGACGGCGGCGGGCGTCGAGGGCGCTCCCGGAGCGGCCCCGGGCGCGGCACCGCTGGGATCGGGGCTGCGCGAGGACCCTGCGCACGGCGACCCGGCGAACGTGCGTTCCCTGCCGTCGCTGCGCATCGAGACGGTGCGTCCCGTGGACACGAGCACCGGGCCGTCGTTCGTGCGCGGCACGCTCGTCGAGGTGGGCGGCTCGGCCTTCGACGAGGGCGGCGCTGCGGCGGTGGACCTTCCGGTGTCGCTCGAGCTTTGGCGCGGCGGGCGTCCGGTGCGGGCCGACCGCACGGCCGAGGCGTCGCCGTCGCTGGGCGCGGTGGTGACCGGCGACGATGGGCGCTTTCGCGCGCGCGTGCTGCTGCCGATGGACCTCGCGTCCGGGGAGTACGACCTGCGCGCGGTGACGCCGGGCGACGCGCGGCGGCTGCCCGCGAGGAGCGAGTGACGATGCAGGCTGCGCACGGGCGCGAAGACGGGCTCTCGACCATCGCCCGGCGCTTCGCCGACTACACCTCGTTGCGCGTGAAGCAGCGCGTGCCGTGGTGGGAGATGGTGCTGAACTGGGAGGTGCCGAACGTCTACGTGGTGCTCGGCAACGGGCTCGCGGCGTTCGACGTCGAGGAGCAGGTCGAGGGCTGGGCGGAGCGGCTGCGGCGGATGTTCCTCGGGCCCGCTCGTCCGTTCACGGCGTACGTCACCGATCGTCGCCGCGACAGCCTCGCGATGCGGCTGCACCGGCCGTGGCGGTGGTTCTTTCCGCGCCTCGACGTGCACGACGCCGACGACGCGCCGGTGGCGTACATCGAGTCGAAGTGGGCGTGGCTGCAGCGCCGCTACGAGGTCGGCGACGCCCGAGGCCACGTCGTCGGCGAGATCATCGGTCCGTGGTGGCGCCCTTGGACCTTCGAGCTGCACGCGCGCGGTCGCGTGGTCGGGATGATCCAGAAGAAATGGGGCGGCTTCGCGAAGGAGCTGCTGACCGACGCCGACAACTTCGAGATCACCTTCGCGCCGGACGCCGATGTGCGCTGGCGGGCGCTGGCCCTCGCCGCCGCGGTGCTCATCGACGTGATGCACTTCGAGCGCGCGAAGCGGTAGCGCGGGCGTTCTAGCGCGGCGTGGCGAGGGCGCGGTCGGCCTGCCGGAGCCAGTCCTGCGCGGGCTCGCTCGTGGGCTCGAGGACCAGCGCCGCGGCGAACTCGGCGCGGGCGTCGGCGGCGCGCTCGGGGTGCAGCCGCAGGATGCGCTCGCCCTCGCGCACGTGCTTGGTGACGGTGTTCTCCGTCGCGTTCACGGCGTTGGTGAAGGACACCTCGGCGGCGTCGCGGTCGCCGGCCTGGAGCTGCAGCCGGCCGAGGCTCATGGCGGCGCGCGCGTTGTGCGACTCGTCCCACGCGCGCTGGAGCAGGCGCATGGCGTCGGCGAGGCGGCCGCCCTGCTGGTAGGTGATCGCGCACGCGTCGAGCATGCCGACGTGGCCCGGGTGCGCGGCGAGGAAGCGGTCGCACACCGCGAGGGCGTCGCCGCGGCGGCGCAGCGCGAGGTAGTTGCGCACGAGCAGCGAGGCGTTGCGGCCGTTGTCGGGGTCGGTGCGCCAGTCGGCCTCGAAGAGCGCGAGGTTCGAGCTCCAATCGACGTTGCGCGCCCGCGTGAGGGGCACGAACACCAGCGCGACGGCGGCGGCGGCGAGGACCGGGGCGCGCGGTCCACGACGGCTCGCGAGGGACGCTAGGGCGAAGCCGAGGGGCAGCGCGAGCGCCGCCGACGGGAGGTACAGGTGCCGCTCGGCGAAGATGCCCGGGAACATCGAGAGGTCCTGGAACAGCGACGTCGACGGGAGCACGGAGACGTAGAACATCGCGACGCCGACGGTCACCGCGGGGTGGCGCTTCACCGAGCGCACCGCGGCAACGACGAGCCCGGCGTGGAGCAGCGTCGCGAGGGCGATGTCGTGGGGCACGTACTCGTCGTAGGAGCACCGCAGCGGGTGCGGCCACACGAGCAGCCGCAGCCCGTCGGCGAGCACCGACGTCACCGTGGAGAGCCGCGCGCCCCAGGACTCGGCGTGCGTGTACACGTGCCAGCGCGACGGCGCCCACGACGGCCACGGCACGGCGTGCGCGCGCAGCCGCGAGTACACGAAGAGCGGCACCGCGAAGAGCAGCAGCGGCCACAGCGCGCGCAGGCGGTCGCGCCACGGACGCGCATCGGGGCGCAGCAGCAGCAGGCAGAGCCCGAGCAGCAGGGGCATCGACGCCGCGCTCTCCTTGCAGAGCAGCGACGCGAGGTAGATGGCGAGGGCTCCGCCCCAGGCGAGGCGCGGGCTGCGCGCAGCGCGGGTCCACAGGAGCCACAGCGCGGCGTAGGTGCCGAGCACGACGAGGGGCTCGGCGCGGTTGTAGTACGACGCGACGGCGTCGGTGTGCGCCGGGTGCACGCCGAAGATCAGCGCCGCCGCCCACGCCCCCGCCAGCGCCGCGCGCGGACGCACGGACCTCGCGTCGCGCAGCATCGCGTGCAGTGCCGCGAAGAGCGCGAGCGTGGCCGCGACGTGGATGCCCACCGCCGTGGCGTGGAGCCACCGCGGGGCGCCTCCGTGCACCCAGCCCTCGAGGACCACCGTCGCCATGGACAGCGGGCGAAAGAGGCCCGTCATGGGCTGGCCGAGGCCGTTCCAGGAGTCGTGCTCGAAGAGGTCGGCGATGCGCGCCCAGCTCGGGTGCTGCGCGAGCGGCGCGACGACGCCGTCGTCGTAGGTGAGCGCGTCCTGCACGGCGTTGCCGTAGGCGAGCGCGGTGAGCGCGGCGAGCGAGGTTACCGCGAGGTGCCGCAGCCGCTTCGGCGCGCGCTTCGACGGCGCGACCGCCACGGGCCGCGGCGCCTCCACGATGGGTGCGGGGGCTTCGCGCGCGGCGCGGGACCTCGCGGTGCGTCGGCGGCGTGCGTTCATCGACCCGGCCCGGCACGATGGACCAACGGCGCGCAGGCGTCGAGGCGCGGCGCTGTAACCCGCACGATGCGCGGGGCGTACCTTCGACCATGAACAAGCAACCGGTGCGGGCGTGGCTGCGGCTGCGGGCGGGTGCGTTCGCGGGTCGTCTGGCGGTGGCGGGCGCGGTGCTGCTCGGCGCGATGCACTCCCGCGGCGACGACCTCGGACGCATGCCGCGCCCCGACGAGGTGCTCCCGGGACGCGCGACGCCGGTGGCGCTCCCGTGGCGGCACCACGTGTTCGATGCGCCGCTCGACGTGGCGCCCGCGGGCACCGAGCGCGCGGTCTTCGGCATGGGCTGCTTCTGGGGCGCCGAGGAGCACTTCTTTCACCTGCCCGGCGTGGTCTCGACGGCGGTGGGCTACGCCGGCGGAGCGACGCCGAACCCCTCGTACGAAGAGGTCTGCAGCGGCCGCACGGGCCACGCCGAGGTGGTGCGCGTGACCTTCGATCCGCGGCGCGTGTCGTACGCGCGGCTGCTGCAGGTGTTCTGGGAGGGGCACGATCCGACGCAGGGCTTTCGCCAGGGCAACGACCGCGGCACGCAGTACCGCTCGACGATCTACACGTCGAGCCCGGAGCAGCTCCGCGTGGCGCAGGCATCGCGGGACGCATACGCCGCCGCGCTGCACGCCGCGGGGCGCGGCAACGTCACGACGGAGATCCGGCCCGCGCCGGAGTTCTACTTCGCCGAGTCTTACCACCAGCAGTATTGCGCAGTGAACCCGCACGGATACTGCGGGCACGGAGGCACCGGGGTGTCGTACCCGCGGTGATGGGGAGCGGACGGTCTACTCGTCCTCTTCGGTCGGCCACTCGAGCGAGAGCGAGTAGCCCCAGGTGATGTTGTCCCAGTCGAAGTCGGCGGCGTACTCGACGAGGTCCTCGGGTCCGTAGAGGCGCGGGTCGCCGTCCTCGTCCTCGAAGGCGATGACCACGGGGAACCCCTTCTCGACGATGAACGGGTGCTCCTCGATGGACGTCTGCCACTCCTCTTCGGAGTACTCCTCGGCGAAGGTCTCGATGTCGTCGGCATCGATCCAGACGAGGAAGAACTGCTTGCCTTCGTCGGTCTCGAACAGGGCGACTTCGTGCTCGGTGCTGGTGGACACTGCGGGGACTGCTCCTGCGGGCGCGGCACCGGTGCGCATGGAACTCATGCCCGGGCGACCTGCGCGGAGTGCCTAGCACGGCCCCCTTTGGGGTCGCGAGGACGAAGTGCACGCGCCGCGCGGCGTTGCTGGCGCGTCACGCGGGGGGCGGCGAGAGCGACGGCTTGTCGTCACCGCGCAACTTGGCGCGCAGCATCAGGAACGCGGGCAGCGCCAGCACGCCGCAGAGCACGCAGGTGACCTCGCCGAGCACCGCCGCGAGGCCGAAGGAGTTGAGCGCCTTGTTCGCGCTGGTGAGCAGCGAGCTGTACCCGAAGATCGTCGTGAGCGAGCACACCACCACGGCGCCGCCGGTCTCCTCGACGGCGCGGCGCACGGCGTTCGCAGGGTCGTCGACGGACTCCTGGACGTAGCGGCGCATGATGTTCACGGCGTAGTCGGCGCCGATGCCGAAGGTGATGGGCAGCGCGACGAAGTTCAGGAAGTTCAGCCGGATGCGGAACGCCGCGAGGCACCCCGCGAACCACGCGACGCCCACGAGCAGCGTGCCGAGGGTGATCACGCGGTCGCGCCCGCGGCGGAACGCGAAGCCCAGCAGCAGCGCCGTCGCGAGCAGCGACGCGGCCACCGCGCGCGGACCGTCGCGGTAGATCGCCGAGATCATGTCGGCGAAGACCGGCGCGCGTCCCACGACGAGTCCGCGGGTGCCGTCGGGGAGCCGCACCGCGCGCAGGGCCTCGGCCCAGCGAACGAGGTAGCGGCCGTCCCAGGTGTCGACGCGGGCCTGCTCCTCGACGAAGAAGAGGCGTCCGCGGGTGCCGTCGCGCTCGGTGTAGAGGGCCGCCACGGACTCGGGCAGGTCGGCGTCGGCGAGCGGCGCGACGTGCTCCGGCGGCATGTGCTCGTCGATGTCGCGCAGCGTGTCGCCGGTGGCGTGCCCGCGGGCCTCGAGAAGCAGGCTGCGGATCTCCGCGACGAGGGCGATCTTCGCGGGCTGGTCCGACGGGAGCATGTCGTCGAGGGAGTGCACCACGCCCCAGGGCGCGTGCTCCTGCGTGCGGCGGCGGTCGAGCTCGGCGCGGAACCGCGGCACGTCCTCGCGGCGGTCGAGGAGGACGGCGATGGCGTTGCCGGCGTCCTTCTGGCCCAGCGTGGCCTCGATGAGGTCGGTGAGCTCGCTGCCGCGGCGGGTGGCCGGACGCTCCGAGCTGAGCCGGCGGAAGTCGTACTCCCGCGGATCGCGCGCGAGGGCCACGACGCCCGCGACGGTGCCCGCGACGGCGAGGAGCACGGTCACCGCGAGCACCGTGCGCGGGACCTTGCGCGCGACGAAGGAGAACACCCGGCCGAAGGGGTTCACGCCCGCGACGCCGTGCTCGACGGACTCGAGGGGACGCAGCCGCTCCCACGCCGACGCGAACGAGGGCAGCAGCAGCATGGTGAGGGCCCAGCAGATCATCATGCCGGCGCCGCCGATGATCCCGAAGTCGCGAAAGCCACGGAACGCCGTGAACATCAGCGACCCGTAGGAGAGCGACGCGGCGAGCGAGGCGGTGAAGGTGCCCGCCCAGGCGCCGCGGTGCGTGGCGGCGATGGCCTCGTCGACGGGGGCTCCGCGGCGGCGCTCCTCGAAGTACCGCGCGAGCCACACGATGCCCGGGTTGATCCCGTTGCCGATGACGATGCTGCCGAGAAACGCCGTGCTGGTGTTGAGGTGCCCCACGGTGACGCGCGCGAAGGCGAAGGTCGCCAGCACCGGCAGCAGCATCGCGCCGCCGAGCTGCAGCGCAGCGCGTGGACGGCGGAAGAGCAGGTAGATCACCGCGACGCAGAGAACGATGGTGAACACCGTCGCGGTGACGAGCTCGCGCTGGATGGCGTCGTGCTCCTCGACGGCCACGGGGAGATCGCCGGCGAACTCGACCTGCACGGCGCCGCCCTGGTCGCGACGAACGGCGTCGACCTCGGCGCGCACCACCTGCAAGAGCGCCGCCCCGCGCGACGCGTCGCCGCCGGGGATGTCGGCGCGCAGGAACATCATCAGGTGCCGCCCGCCGGGGTGCAGGTAGTACCCGTCGCGGAAGCGCCGCGCGGTGCCGTCGCCGTGCTCCACACGGTCACGCAGGCGCTCGAGGATCGCGCGCGGATCGGGGGGCGGCGCGTCGTCGAGGTCGACGTAGAGGGGGTTCGCGCGGTTGCGCTCCCACGCGATGCGATCGCGCAGCCCATCGCGGAACTCGATCAGCGTGTCGAGCGGCGCGTACAGCTCCTTGTGGGCGCGCACGAAATCCTGGAACGCGCGGAGGTTCCACTCGACCTTGCGAAGGCCGTAGGACGACGGCAGCGCCTCGAGGCGCGGCGCCAGGGCCGTGGCGTAGCGCTCCATCGCGGGCGCGTCGGGGCCCTCGACGACGAGCGTGAGCGTCGCGAGGGAGCCCACGCGCCCCTCGCCGGCGTGCAGGTCGCGCACGCTCGGAGCGTCCGTGGGCAGCAGGTCGACCCAGTCGCTGCGCAGGCCGAGGCCCTTCACCACGGGCAGCGCGGCGGCCGCGAGCGCGAAGGAGAGCGCGACGATCCACAGCGCGCGCTGGTGCTGCAGGAGCGCGAGGCGACGAAGAAACGAGTCGAGGCGCGGCATCGGCGTCGCGGGGTCTATCGCACAACGACCCGCGATGCGAGAGAGCGGCGGATCAGCGCGGAGGCGCGCGGTACACGGAGACGATGGGCACGCCGTCGTAGGTGAGCACGTGCGCCGGCGCCGGCGACTGCCACGCCGTCCAGATCTGGTAGTCGACCTCGTTCATGTGCAGCTCGTGGTGCACGATGGCGTAGGTGCCGTCGGCGACCTGCCACACGGGGTGCAGGTCGTCGCGCAGCCGCCCGTCGTGCTGGAGCATCGCGAAGCTCTCGAAGGTCGTGTCGTGGATGTAGATGCCCGCGCCGCGCGGCGCGTTGGCGTTGAACCACTCGGTGAGCGAGCCCGTGGTGAAGCCCCAGAACTGGCGGTTGAGGCCCATGTCCGCCGCGCCCGGCGCGCCGCCCGCGATGGGTGTGTAGTTGCTCAGCCCGAAGGGGTGCGAGTGCAGCGCCTGCGTCACCGGCGGCAGCACGACGAGCACGCCCAGCGCCCACGCCACCAGGCCCTCGCGCGGGAGCCTCTTGCCGAAGGCCTCTTCGAGCACCTCGGCGACGCGCACGAAGCCCACGCCCGCGAGCAGCGCCAGGAACGGGTACGCCGGGAACCAATGCTTCGTTCCGCCGAAGATCGGCGTGCCCGTGGAGAGCCACGGCGCCATGGGCACGAGGAAGCCGAGGAGCACCAGCGTCCACGTGCCGCGGGGGTCGTCCGAGGCGTGCGCGTCGGCCCATGCGCGGAGCCGTCGCAGGGGCAGCCACGCCGCGAGACCGGAGCCCTCGCGGAGCATCGCCGGGAGCTTCACCGCGAGGCCGACGACGCCCAGCAGCAGCGTGATGCCGGGCACCGTGAACAGCATCATTCCCCACGAATAACCGTGCGGAAACGGCGGATGGAACCAGTTGTAGCCCATCCATTCCATGTTGTAGTAGGCGTGGTGCAGGTGGAACCCGGCGTACTCCTGGAAGCGCGTCGCGGTGTCGAACCACATCCACGGCCAGAGGCCGACGAACACCAGCGGACCGAGCACCGCCATGGCCACGAGGGCGAGCGGCAGCGGGAGGTTTCCGCGCGTCGCGGCGCTGCGCAGATCGCCCGCGCGGGTGACCGCGAAGTGCGCGACGACGAGGAACGGAACGAACCACGCGTTGTGCTTCGTCTCGAGGGCGAGGCCCCAGGCGAGGCCCGCCGCGAGGGCCCACCCGACGCCGCCGGCGAGGGAGCGCCAGTACGCGTAGAGCACGACGATCCACATGGTCATCACCGGCACGTCGAAGCAGTCGAGGTGCGCGTGGTAGAAGACCCGGGGCATGAACGCGAGGGAGAGCGCGGCCACGACGCCCGCACGCGTCGAGTGCGCGCGGTGCCCGAAGACCAGCGTGAGCCACACGCCGAGGGCCCCCATCACCATGCCCGGAAAGCGGAACGACAGCCCCTCCGAGGCGATCCAGTGCCAGCGCTCGTGGAGGAAGAGCCACGAGAGCCCGAAGAGCGACTTCATCAGCGCCGGGTGCTCGTGGTTCGTGCCCCAGGCCGCGTCGATGGCGCCGCGCGTGAGGGCGACGTGGCGGTCGTGGAGCAGCCCGTCGAACCACCGCGCGTAGTCCGTCGAGGCGTGGAAGTAGAAGCCCTCGTCGCGCGCGTAGCCGAGGGTCTTCGCGCCGCGCACGAGCACCGCGACGTACGCCGTCGCCAGCGCCGCGCCCAGCGCGTGGAGCTTCAGGCCGTCCACGAAGCGCTGCCAGCGCGGGCTCATCGGGCGTCTCCTTCGAAGCAGTAATGGCGGTTGCCGGCGTCGGCGGCGCGGACCTCGAAGGTCACCGTGCGCGACGTCCCCGCCCAGGCGCGGGTGTCGACGTCGAAGGTCTTCCACCCTTCGCCGTCGCGGTGCACCGACGTGCCGGCCTCGGCGCCGTCGACGAGCACGCGAAGCTCCACGGGGCCGCCCATGTTGCCGAAGTCGTCGCCGCGCTCGGCCTCGTACGCGATGCCGTGGTGCCCGTGGATCGTCGCGCCCATGGGAACGTCATGGAAGCGCGTGACCATGACGCCGCCCTGCACCGGGTGCGACCAGAGGCAGCGGCGGCCGCGGTGCTCCATGTCTTCGATGATCGTCGGGCCGACGTAGTTCCAGCCCTCGGCGGGGCACAGGTAGCGCGACGGACCCGCGAGCGCGCCGCCGCCGAGCCCTCCGCCGGCGACGGGCAGCCCGGTGCGGAACTGGCACGGCGCCGGAGCGTCGCCCACCACGCGCAACACCTCGGCGTCCGGCGGGTGCAGGTTCTCGACGAAGTCGTAGCGCACCGTGGCGGGGTGCGGGTTCGCGAGGGTGCGCACGGTGATGCGCCCGAAGTCGCGGTGACCGGTCTCGCGCCAGCCGCGGAGGTCGGGGTTCTCGCCGCCGCGGATCGTGGCCACCAGCGCGCGGCGGTAGCGCGTCGCGTCGGGGCGCGCGGCGTCGGCCAGCGGGATGACGTCGGCGAAGTACTGGCGGGCCAGCGGGTCGGTCCAGAGCGGGGCCGAGGTGACGAGGTCGCCGGGCTGCTTCGCGGTGCGAAGGTACGCCGCGGCGGCGCGCCACTGCGCGGGCGTCGGCACCCTCGCCTGGATGACCTGCTGGGCGACGAGCTCCACCACCGCGGCGAGCGGGACGGCGAGCGCGGCCCAGGCCCAACGGTTCGTGCGTGCGGGGTTCGTCTCCACGGCGGCGGGCCGCGGACTCTAGTCGCTCCGTCGCACCGAGCACAACTCAGGGAGCGGGCGGCGGAAGCGCCTCGGGCTTGCGGCCCACGCGCCACGCGATGACCGTCGCGATCAACGCGAGGACCCCGACGACCAGCGCCACGCGCGCGTCGACGAGGGCCACGATGAACGTCGCCACGGCGCCGAGGAGCGTGACGACGACGCGGTCGACCAGGCGCACCTCGTCGCGCGTGGCGATGGCGGCGCGCACCTCGCGGAGCTGGCGCTCGACGGTGGCGTTCGCCGGGTCCCGTGCGCGTCCTTGGGCGAGGAGCTCCGCGGCCTCGTCGAGGGCGCCCCGCTCGCGCAGCGCCGCCACGAGGTTCGTCGTCGCCGACGACAGCCCCGGACGCAGCCGCAGCGCCTCGCGGCTCGCCGACTCGGCCTCGGCGTAGAGCCGCAATTCGAGGGCGGCGTAGCCCAGGTTCGCCCACGCGGCATAATGGTTCGGATCGAGGCGGATGGCCTCCCGCGCGGCCTCTGCCGCCTCGGGAAAGCGGCGCTGTTCGGTGAGCAGCCACGCGAGGCGCCCGAAGCCCGTGGCGCTCCCTGGCTCCAGCGCGATGAGCTCCCGCGCGAGGCGCTCGGCGCGGTCGTGGGAGCCCAAGGTCCCGAGTACCCGCGCGGCCATCTCCATCACCACGCCGTCCCGGGGATCGAGGGCGAGGGCGCGCTCCACGGCCTCGGCGGCGTCGACCTTGCGGCCGACCTCGGCGAGGCTGAAGGCGCGGCGGGCGTGGTAGCGGGCGAAGCTCGGCTCGAGCGTGAGGGCGCGCTCGAGGCACGGCAGCGCGTCGCCGTGACGGCCGAGGCACTGCAGCGCGAAGGCCGTGAGGTAGTGGGCGTAGCCCAGGTCCGGCGAAGCCTGCACGGCGGCCTCGGCGGCCTCGAGGGCGCCGTCGTAGCGGCCCGCGCCGAGGCGGGCGCGGGTGAGCAGCACGAGGGCGTCGGCGTCCGAGGGCGCTGCGCCGAGGGCGTCCCGGGCCTCGCGCTCCGCGGTGTCGTAGCGACCGAGGTCGAGCGCGACGCGGGCGCGGCGACGATGCCTTTCCGCAACCTCCGACGGTGTCATCTCGGGAGCGGGTCTAGCACGGGCGCAGCGCCCGCGGAACGCGGGGCGCTCAGTGGCCGCCGAGGATCTGCGCAGGGTTCGGTGCTCCACCCATGCCGGGGATGGGAAGCTGCGAGCCGCCGCCACCCATGCCGGGGATGGGAAGCTGCGAGCCGCCGCCGCCCATGCCTGGGAGCGGCACGGTGTTGCTGGTCCCGCCGCCGATGCTGGGCAGCGGCACGCCGGGGATCGGGCTGTTGTTCTGCGCGCCGTGGAAGCCCGGGATGCCGGGCGTCGGCAGCGAGGGCGGCGGGGCGTTGTTGTAGAAGAACCACGACGCGCCGGTGGCCCGCGCCGAGGCGTAGAGCACCTGCGCGAGGGCTACGCAGGGCGTCTCCTGGAGGCCGCCGTGATCGGCGCGGCAGATGCCGTTGAGGTCGTCGCGGAGCCGGTCGTCGATGCGGGTGCGGCGCGCCTCGGTGGTGTCGAGGGCGAGGCCGCCCGCGCCGTAGTTGCGGTAGCCGAAGTCGTGCCGGGCGCACGCGCGGCTGAAGCTGTCGCGGTACGGACCGGTCACCTCGCCGAAGCGGCAGCCGCTGCTGTTCCAGTTGTAGGGCGGGTGGTGCAGCGCGCGCGCGGCGAGGAACGACTCGAGCGGCACCTGCATGTACCCGTCGGCGGTGGCGGTGAGCACCTGCCGCGAGAAGTTGCCCGAGAGCGGGTTCGGCACGCCGGGGAGCCCGGGAATGCCGCGGGCCGCGGGAGCGTGGCCGTGTCCGCGACGACCGCCGGACGCGCCGGCGGGGCTGTTTCCGAGCATGCCGTTGGCGGCGTTGGTGACGCCTCCGACGACGGTCCCGAGGGGGTTGCTCTGCGCGATCACGGGCGCGGCGAAGGCGAAGACGACGAGGCTCACGGCGAGGGTTCGCATGGCGAGCACGGTGCGCGCGGGTGGCCGGGTTGGCAAGGGGTGGGCGGCGCGCGAGGGGCTCCGACGGCGTTGCCCTCGCCCGGCGATCCGTGCGACTCCATCGCGCATGTTCAGGAAGGTGCTGGTGGCGAACCGCGGCGAGATCGCGGTGCGGGTGATCCGGACGCTGCACGAGATGGGCATCGGCGCCGTGGCCGTGTACTCCGAGGCCGACCGCGCGGCGTTGCACGTGCGCATGGCCGACGAGGCGTGGCCCATCGGACCGGCTCCCGCGCGCGAGTCGTACCTCGACATCCAGCGCGTGCTCGACGCGGCGAAGAAGTCCGGCGCCGAGGCGATCCACCCGGGCTACGGGTTCCTCTCGGAGAACCCCGAGTTCGCCGACGCGTGCGAGCGCGCGGGCATCGCGTTCATCGGTCCGCCCGCGAGCGCCATGCGCGCCATGGGCAGCAAGCCCGCGGCCCGTGCGCGCATGAGCGACGCGGGCGTCCCGGTGGTTCCCGGCGCGCAGCCCGGAAGCATCGACGAGCTCCGCGCGGCGGCCGAGCGCGTGGGCTACCCCGTGATGTTGAAGGCCGCGAACGGCGGCGGCGGCAAGGGCATGCGCATCGTCGAGCGCGCCGAGGACCTCGCCAACGCCTACGAGCGCGCGCAGAGCGAGGCCCTCAAGGCCTTCGGCGACGCGACGGTGTACCTCGAGAAGGCGGTGATCCGTCCGCGGCACGTCGAGATCCAGGTGCTCGGCGACCGCGAGGGCAACCTCCTGCACGTCTTCGACCGCGACTGCTCGGTGCAGCGCCGCCACCAGAAGGTCGTCGAGGAGGCCCCCTCGCCCGCGGTGTCGCCGGAGCTCGTGCGGCGCATGGGCGAGGTCGCCGTGCGAGGCGCCAAGGCCGTCGGCTACTTCTCCGCGGGCACCTTCGAGTTCCTGCTCGGCGAGGACGGGAGCTTCTACTTCCTCGAGATGAACACGCGGCTGCAGGTGGAGCACCCGGTCACGGAGCTCATCACCGGCCTCGACCTCGTGCGCGAGATGGTGCGCGTGGCGCACGGCGAGCCCCTCGGCTTCGGCCAGGACGACATCGTGCGCCGCGGCGCCGCCATCGAGTGCCGCGTCTACGCCGAGGACCCGTCGAGCGGGTTCCTTCCGTCGCCGGGGCGCATCGAGCGGCTGCGCGTGCCAGGCGGACCGGGCGTGCGCGACGACGGCGGCGCCTACGCGGGCTGCGAGATCAGCAGCTACTACGATCCGCTCATCTCGAAGCTCAGCGTGTGGGCGCCGGACCGCCCGCGCGCCGTCGCCAAGATGGCCCGCGCGCTCCGTGAGTACGTGGTCACGGGCATCCGCACGAACCTCGCGTTCCACCAGCGGCTCATGGCGCACCCGGCGTTCATCGCGGGCGACTACGACACGGGCTTCATCGACCGCTTCCGCGACGCGCTCATCGACTACCCGCAGGTCCCCGCCGAGGACGCCGGGGCGTGGGCCGTCGCCACGGCGCTCGCGGCGTCGAAGCTCGAAGGACACGGCGCGTCGCCGGCCACGCAGGTCCCGGGACGCAGCGGTCCTTCGGCGTGGGTCATGGCCGAGCGCGGTCGCTGGTCTTGAGGCTGCGGCGCGTCGACGTCCGCGGCTTTCGCGGCATCGCTGCGTGCGTGTGGGAGCCGTCCGATGTCTCGCTCCTCGACGGACCGGGCGCCGACGACCTGTGCCGGATGCTCGGGCACGTCGCGAACACGACGCGGGGCTGGAGCGACTTCGGCCGCGCGTATGACTCCGAGCCGCGGCCCGCGGCGGAGCGCTACGTCGACGGCTTCACCGACGCGTCGTGCGTGCTCGACCTCGCGCCGCCGGAGCACGAGACCCTCGGCTTCGGCTACGAGATCGTGCTCGACCACGGCTCCGACGGATCCTGGGCGGTGGGCTTCGAGCGCATCACGCGCAGCGACGACTTCACGCTCGTGCAGGTGCTGCTCCGCGACGGCACGCGCGTCGAGTACCAGCCCGCGCGCCGCGGTCCGGCGACGATGACGAGCGCCCCTCCGCGGGCCGACGCGTACGACATCGCGCACGACATCCCGACGCTCGCGGCGGTGCCCGCGGTCGCGAAGGACCCCCGCGTGCGCCCCTACGCCGAGCGCCTCGCCGAGTGGTCCCGCTACGGCGCACCGGACACCTCGCCGGAGGCTCCGGCCCGCGCCTTCTCGGCCTTCGCGTCGTCCCACGATCGCCTCGCCGGCGACGGCCGCAACGTCGCCCACGTGCTCTACGGCTGCTGGGGCGACGACGCCCGCGCCGCCGCGGTGCGTGACGGACTTCGCGCCGTCGACGCCCGCCTCGTGGACCTCGCCTTCGGCGTCGACGACGACGGCTCGCTCACCACCGCGGCGCTGCACGCCGACGGCGCGCGCACGCCCCTCGCGCAGCTCGATGCCCCGGCGCTCGACTGGCTGCTTCGCGCCGCGGTGCTCGCTGGCAGGTCCCCCGCCGTGCTCTGCATCGTCGACGTTGGCGGCGACGCGCTCCCCGCGGGCGTGCACGCTCCCCTCGCGGCGCTCGTCGGTCTGGCCGCGCGACGCGGGGCGCAGGTCGTCCTCGTCGCACCGTCGGAGCCCTTCGCGACGGCCGTGACGATGGCCTGCGCCAGCGCCGGGGTGATCGTCTCCCGCCACGCGCTCTGAGCCGTCGTCGAAAGCCGCGCTGGCCCGCGGGCGCCGGGCCGTGCGAGGGTGATCGTCTCGCCGGAGGTTCGATGTTCACGACTCTGTTCAGGCTGTTCCAGGGCCAGAAGGCCTTCGATTCCATGCCGGGGCCGCCGCCGTTCCCGCTGCTCGGCAACGTGCTCGACTTCATCGGCAAGACCGACCGCCCCTGGGAGGTCTTCGCCGAATACGGCCGCAAGCACGGCGGCATGTGCGTGTTCTGGACCTTCGGCGAGCCGGCCGTGGTGCTGAACGACGCGGCGCTCATCGAGGAGCTGCTCGTCACCCGCCGCGAGCACTTCTACAAGGACTCGCCGTGCCCGGAGCTCGTGCCGGTGCTCACCATGTCGAGCCCGAACATCAACAACGGCGAGGCGTGGACGAAGCTCCACGACATCGCGCCGCTGGTGCAGCCCTACGCGCGGGAGTGGATGGAGCGCCAGCGCACGCCGGTGCTCGAGCACGTGCGCGCCCGCGCCCGGGAGCTCGCGGCGGTGGCCGTCGACAAGCCGTTCATGGTGCTCCCTGAGACCGAGAAGCTGATGTTCGACTGCTTCTCGCTGGGCGCCATCGGGCGCGTGCTGCCGCAGTCCGCGTACGACGACTTCATGCGCGTGGCGACGTACGGGAGCGACCGCATGAAGGCCAGCGGCACGCCGAGCGCGGAGCTTCCTCCCGACGGCCGCGACGCGCGCGAGCGATGGATCGACGAGTTCTCCTTCGCGATCAAGAACGACCGCGCGAAGCCCCGCGCCAACGCCTGGGACCTGCTCGCGACGGTGCTCCGCCACGGGACGACGCTCGACGACCGCGACCTTGCCGCGGAGCTCGGCAACATCTTCTACGGCGGTGATTTCTCGGGCCCGTCGACGCTCGTGTCGGCGCTCTGGCTGCTCACGCAGCACCCCGCCGAGGCCGCGAAGCTCCGCGCCGCGCTGGGCGCCCTCGACGGCTCCGTGGCGTCGTTGATGGCGTGCACGGCGCTCGACCAGGTGCTCCGCGAGGCCATGCGCCTGCTCCCGGCGGTGACGCTCTGGGGCCGCCGCGTGCTGCCCGACGCGCCGACGACGCTGGGCGGACGGGAGCTCCCCGCGCACACCAAGATCTACCTCACGAGCTGGCGGCTGCACCGCGACGCCACGGTGTACCCCGACCCCGACGCGTTCCGCCCGGAGCGATGGACTCCGGAGCTCGTCGCGAAGAGCCCGTACGCGGGCAGCGGGTATTTCTTTCCCCTCGGCATGGGGCCGCGCACGTGCCTCGGCGGGCACTACGTGGTGTTCCTGCTGAAGCTCATGCTGTCCGAGCTCGCCGGCCCCTTCGAGGTCACCTGCGGCAAGGACCAGCCCTACGACGCGGGGCAGACCTTCTTCTTCGGCACGCGCATGCCCGCGGGCCTCAAGGCGACGGTGCGTTCGACTCCGTGACCGTTGCGGCCGCCGCGCGCACGCCGGCGAGCCAGGCCTTGCACCGCTCCGTGAGCGACGTGAAGCGCACCACGAACGCACCCTCCGCGAGCCCCGTTCGCGCGAGCACCTTCGCGTAGATGTCGTCGCCGGGCGCGCCGTCGCCGGTGAGGCGCAGGCGCAGGTCCGTCAGCGGCGCGGGCACGACGTCGGCGTGGAGCTCGGCCTCGGTCTCCGACAGGCGCGCGATGGCGGCGTGCCGCGGGGCGCCGACGATCTCCTTGCCGCGGAGCTCCCACAGCGCCACGGCGATGGCCTCCCGCGCTTCGACGAGCGGGCGCGGCGCGTGGTCGACGGCGACGTCGTAGGGCGCCCCGATGCCGCTCACCTCGTAGATGTCGATGGGCCGCGACGCGCCCTTGGGCTCGACGGTGAAGCGCGCGTCCACGCGCACCGGCGCGCGCACGGCCGCGAGGGTGTCGCCGGAGATCAGCACCTGGCCCCCGACGGTGTACGACTCGATGCGCCCGGCGAGGTTCACGCCGCTGCCCACGACGCCGTACTTGGCGCGCTTCTGCGAGCCGATGTTCCCCACGACGACGTCGCCGGTGTTGAGGCCGATGCCCATCTCGACCTGCGGAAGGCCGTTGTCGCGGTTCCACGCGTTCACGCGGGTCATGGCGACCTGCATCGAGAGGGCGCACGCCACCGCGCGCTCGGCGTCGTCGTCGCGCAGCAGCGGCGCGCCGAACACCGTGAGGATCGCGTCGCCGATGAACTCGTCGATGGTGCCCTGGTACTTCAGGATCACCTCGGTCATCTCGCTGAGGAAGTTGTTGATCAGCTTCACCACCTGCTCTGGCGAGAGGCGCTCGGAGAACGCCGAGAAGCCGCGCAGGTCGGCGAGCATGATGGTGACGCGGCGGTTCTCGCCGCCGAGCGCGAGGCCCTCGGGCGTCTCGAGGATGCTGTCGACGACCTCGTTGGACACGTAGCGCCCGAAGGTGTGCCGGATGAAGCGGTTGCGGAGCTCGAGCTGCTCGGTGCGCTCGCGCACCTTGTGCTCGAGGGTCTCGTAGAGCTCGGCGTTCGCGATGGAAACCGCGATCTGCCCCGAGAGCAGGTCGAGCACGCGCGTGCGGTCGCGGGTGAAGGCCCCGGTGGCGAGGTTGTTCTCGAGGTACAGCACCCCCGCGAGGGAGCCCTGCCGCAGCACCGGACCACACAGCACCGACCGCGGGTGCCGCGCGACGATGTACGGGTCCGCGCGAAAGCGCTCGTCGGCCGTCGCGTCGTCGAGCACCACCGCCATGCGCGTACGGGCCACGAGGTGCACGATGGACGTCGGCACCACGGGCACGCCCTCGTCCACGGCATCGAGCGGAACGGACTGGAGCACCCGGGTCTCCGCGCCGGCCTCGCCGAAGGCCTCGATGCGCAGCGTTCCGCCGCGGTCGAGGAGCAGCATGCCCCGCTGCGCCGCGGCGTTCTCGAGCACCACGCCCATCATCCGCTCGAGGAGCCCGGCGAGCACGACCTCGCTCGAGATCGCCTGCGAGGCCCGCAGCACGCTCGCGATGTCGAGGGTGCCCGCGATGGAGTCGACGGTGGTGGTCACCCCCGCCGCGACGGTGGCCCCGCGCGCGGGAACGATCGACGCGACGAGGAGCCCGCCGTGCCGCGCCTCGAGGTCCCGCACCTTGCGCAGAGCGCCCCAGACCTCGTACGCGTGCCGCGCCTTGCGAAGGTACTCGGCAGCGACCTCGCGCTCGCCCTCGACCAGCCACGACTCGGCGAAGAGCTCGCAGGCCAGCGCCTCTTCATGCACCGCGCCGTTGCGACGGGCCAGCGTGATGGCCTCGCGGTAGTGCGCGCGGGCGGCCGTGGCCCGGCCCTCGACGCGCGCCCGCTCGCCGGCGAGCAGGGCGACCTTGTGGTCGTTGTTCATCGGGGCGAAGCGCGCGTAGCGCCGCAGGCGAAGCTCGTCGCGGCCGGCGAGGAGGCGCAGCTTCGCGGCCTCCACGGGGTCCGCATCGGCGGCCATGGCGAGGGCGTTCATGGCCTCGTAGAACGCCAGCGACGTCAGCATGAACGACGCGAAGTGCTGCTCCTCGAAGCGCCGCGAGAGGGCGAAGCGGGCGCGGGCGCGGGCGTGGTCGCGGCCCAGGTACGCGAGCACGCCGTCGGCGAGCGTGGCGTACGCGATGGCGATCTGGTTGCCGCTCTCGAGAAAGCCCGGGAGCCCGCGGTCGAGGTCGAAGAGCTCGCCGGAGCACGCGAAGGGCGTGTCGCCCGACGACACCAGGTTGCGCGCCCCCTGCACCCAGCTGTCCATGAGCGGCCAGGAGTTCACCTGCTTCGAGGCGTGCAGCCACCGCAGGCCCTCGTCGAAGCGCGCGAGCAGGTCGTTGAGCTCGGCGCCCGCGAGCACGCCCATGCTGAAGCCCTGCAGCAGCGCGTACGCCGCGTACTCGATGTCGCCGCCGTCCACCGCGGGCCGCCAGCTCTCCAGCAGGAACCGCGAGTTCTCCGCGAAGGACGACTTCCACGGCGCGATGAACGTGCCCCAGATCATCGCCATCTTGCCGGCGAGGTTCGGCGACGGATAGCGCTCGAGCACCTTGAACGCGAGGCGCCCGAACTCGTTGCCGTCGTCGAAGTCCTCGATGGCCCCGCAGAGCATCATCCCGTAGAGCACGTAGCCGTTGGCGGCGAAGGTGGAGTTCCCGTGCGCGAGCGAGAGCCGCACCATCTCCATCACCAGCAGCAGCATGAGCCGCGGGTTCACGAAGTACGTGATCGACGCCATCTGCCGGCACAGGTCGAGCGTCGCCAGGATCTTGGCGTCGCGAAGCTCCGGCAGCGCGAGCAGGTCCATGGGGCGGCGGCGGCCGATGGCGAGGCGCGTGCGGGCCATCTCGGCGAGCAGCCGCGGCATGCCGCAGTCCTCGGGCAGGTCCACGCCGAGGTCCGCGAGCACCGGGCGCGCGAGGGCCAGCGCGTCCCGCGGGAGCCCCTGCGTCTGCTTCGCCACGATGCGGATGCGCTGCACCGCCACCCGGTCGAGGAGCCCCGGCGCGCGCGCGAGCACCTGCGAGGCCAGCGCCTCCATCTCGTCGTAGCGCTCGCTCAGGAACATCGCGTGCGCGGCCTCGATGTGCAGCGGCACGACGAAGCCCGCGTCGGTCTCCCACGCGTCCGAAGGCAGCAACGAGATCGCCGAGCGGAGGTAGTGCGCAGCCGTCTGCGCGGCCATCGAGGCGAGCGCTCGCCGCCCCGCGCGGTCGTGGATCTCGGCGAGCTCGCGGCGCTCCTGCGGCGACGTGATGAGCGCCCGCGCCATGTCGAGGTGGTTGGCGATGTCCATGATCGCCTCGTCGCGCTCCTTGGGAGCGAGGCGCTGGAGCATGAGGCGCCCGACCTGCAGGTGCGTGCGCGTGCGCGCCGCCTCGTCGACGAGCGTGTACGCCGCCTGCTGCACGCGGTCGTGCACGAAGCGGTACGCCGTCGCGCGGAACGCCTCGCCGGCGAGGGCGTCGTCGTCGAGGGCCTCGACGTACTTGTACGTGTCGTCGAGGGGCAGCACGAAGCCGTCCTGCAGCGCCTGCGATAGCGAGCGCGCGGTCTGCGACGGTCCCGCGCCGAGCGCGAGGCTCAGCGTCTGGAGGTCGAAGCGGCTGCCGACGCACGCCGCGACCTCGAGGGTGCGCCGCGTCTCCGGCGGGAGCTCCCGCAGCTTGGCGGCCACGAGCTCGACGACGTTGTCGGTGATGCCGAGGCGGTCGATGCGCGCGGCGTCCCACACCCAGCGGCCCGACGGAGCGTCGAAATCGATGGCCCCGTCGCGGTACAGCGTGCGGAGGAATTCGCCCACGAAGAACGGGTTCCCGTGCGTCTTCTCGTGCACGGCGCGGGCGAGCTCGCGGAGCGCCGGCTCGGACTCGTCGCGGTGCAGCGTGTCGGCGACGAGCTGCGTGACCGAGGCCACGTCGAGCGGCAGCAGCGAGAGGCGGCGCACGGGCTGCGACTCGCGCTCGATGTCGCGCACCGCGGCCATGAGCGGGTGGCTCTCGCTCACCTCGTTGTCGCGGTACGCGCCCACCACGAGCAGGTGCCGGGTCTCGGCGTCGCACACGAGCGCGCGCAGCAGCGTGAGCGACGACGGGTCGGCCCACTGCAGGTCGTCGAGGATGATCGTGAGCGGGTGCTGCGGCCGCGCGAACACCCGGAGGAACGCGCCGAAGACGCGGTTGAAGCGGTTCTGCGCGTCGCCGGGGTCGAGCTCCTCGACGGGGCTCTGCGGGCCGATGATGGCGCCGAGCTCGGGCACGACGTCGGTCACCACGCGTCCGTTGCCCGCGAGCGCGCGCTCCAGCGACGAGCGGAACCCCTCGACCACCGCGGGCGGCTCCGTGAGCACCTGGCGCACGAGGTCGCGCAGCGCGTCGATGAGCGCCTGGTACGGCAGGTCGCGACGGAACTGGTCGAACTTTCCCGCGCAGTAGAAGCCCCGGCGCTCGGCGATGGGGCGGTGCACCTCCTGGATGAGCGCCGACTTGCCGATGCCCGAGAAGCCCGCGAGGAGCAGCAGCTCGCGCCCGCCGGCGGCCGCGCGGTCGAACGCCGCGAGGAGCCGCTCGGTCTCCGCCGCGCGCCCGTAGAGCTTCTGCGGAATTTGGAACCGGTCCGACACGTCGTCGGCCCCGATCTCGAAGGGGGGAACGCTCGACGCGTCCCACGTGGCGAGGCAGCGCTCGAGGTCGCGCAGCACGCCGAAGGCGCTCTGATAACGGCTCTCCGCGCGCTTCGCGAGGAGCTTCGCGACGATGTCGGCCAGCGGCGCCGGCACCGACGGGTCGAGGTCCCGCACGTCCGGCGGCGTCACGGCGATGTGGTCGCGCACGAGCTCCACCGGGTCGACGCTCTCGAACGGGAGCCGCCCGGTGACGAGCTCGAAGAGCGTCACGCCGAAGGAGTAGAGGTCGCTGCGCGAGTCGATGCTGCGGTTCATGCGCCCGGTCTGCTCGGGCGACAGGTACGCGAGGGAGCCCTCCAGGCTGCTCGCGGCGGTGAGCGACGGGTTCTCCCGCGAGAGCTGCGACGAGATGCCGAAGTCGATGAGCTTCACCACCCCCGTGCTGCGGTTCAGCACGATGTTCGACGGCTTCACGTCCTTGTGGACGACGTTGGCGCGGTGCACGTCGGCGAGCGCCGCCGCGACGTCGGCCGCGAGGCGCACGCGGTCGCGCAGCGGCATCTCCAGCATGGGCAGCCGCTCGAGCGAGGCGCCGCCGAAATCCTCGGTGACCAGGGCCAGCGAGGTGCCCGCCCGAAGCAGCTCCACGTGCTCCACGCAGCGCGGCGACCGGAGCGACTGCCCGATGCGGAACCCGAGGCGGAAGCTCGCGCGCTTGCGCTCCGACGGGAACGCGTCGCGGAGGAGCTTCACGATCACGGCGCGGTCGTCGGTGCTGCGCCGCGCGCGAAACACCACCGTCGCAGGACCTTCGTGCAACTGCTCGCCCAGCGCGTAGCCGGGCACCTCGTACGTTCCCATCGCGACCGCGGAGCATACGACGACGCCCGCGGAATCCGACGCTTTCCCGTCAGCGCGGCGGTCCTTCGAGGGCGCGCCGCTGCACCCGCCCGGTCCAGTCGGGCGGCACCGCGAGGCCCAGCGCCGCGAGGATCGTCGCCGCGGTGTCCGTCGTGCGCACGGGGTCGTCGAAGTCTCCGCGCAGCACGCGTCCTCCCCAGGCGATCCACGGGATGTGCAGGTCCTCCGGGGCGTGCGTGCCGTGGCGCCGGCCGTGGCCGCCGTGGTCGGCGGTGGCCATGACCAGGAAGCGGTCGTGGTCGGCGCGCGCCTCGACGGCGCCGAGCACCGTCGCGAAGCAGCGGTCCGCGCGGGCGATGGCCTCGAGGTAGTGCGCGCGCATCCACCCGTGGCGGTGCCCGGCGTCATCGGGCTCGGCGAAGTGCACGAAGGTGATGCCGGGCTGCGCCGACGCGAGGTGCTCCGCCGCCGCGGCCGCCACGCGCTCGCAGGACCAGTGCGGCAGCGACCAACGGTCGAGGCTCCCGGGGATGGCGATGTGCCGGAACTTCGTCTTCGCCACGAACATCGCCGTCGACAGCCCGGCGTCGTGCGCGAGGTACATCGCCGTCGGCACGCGGATGAACCCGCGCTCCGGGCGGAAGTCGTCGAACTCCATCCCGTGCACGCGCACCTCGACGCCGGCGAGCATCGAGCTGTGCGACGGCAGCGTCGACGAGTCGCCCACGGTCTCGGCGTGCAGCGCCGCGGCGCCCTCGGCGCGCAGACGATGGAGCGTCGGCGCCTGCGCGAGCTCCATGCCGTCGGGCCGCATGCCGTCGAAGCTCACCACCACGACGTGGTCGTACGGGCGCTGCGCGGCCTGGGCGGACGCCACCGCGGGCCACGCGACGAAGAGCGCGACGGCGGCGGCCCTCACGAGCCCCTCAACGGCGGCGGCGGCGGCGCCACGCCGGAACGGAAGAACCCCGCGCACAGCACCCACGGCGACGCGCAGCCGACCATCCAGCCGACGGTGTGCGCGGCCGTGCATCCCGACGGCACCGCGGCGAGCGTCACGACGACCTGCAGCACCCCGACGAGCAGCGCCGAGATCGCCCAGGGCACCTGGTGTCCCTGCTCCGCCACGCGGTCCCGCGTGCGCCACGCCGAGGCGACGGCCACGAGGGCAGCGACGCACGCCATCGCCGCCCACTGCTCGGCGCGCGCGGTGTCGATGCACGCGAGGTCCGGCGCTTCGATCGGGGGAACGGCGACGAGCTGCACGGCCGGCGCACCGTACCACCGGCCCGCACGCTCACCGCAAGAGCCGCGGCAGCACGTCGCCCGATCGCCCGGTGACCACCCGCCCGAAGGAGCGCACGTTCTCCGGCGCCTCGAGGTTCACGAGCACGGTCTCCGCGCCGAGGCGGCGGCAGCGGTCAACGAGCCCCGCCGCCGGGTACACCGCACCCGACGTGCCCGCGGCGAGGAAGATCCAGCGCTTGCCCTTGCAGCCCGCGATGAACGCGTCGATGCGGGCGAGCACCGCGGGGTCGAGGGCCTCGCCGAACCACACGATGTGCGGGCGCAGCAGCCCGCCGCAGCGGTCGCAGCGCGGGAGGGTCCCGTGGTGCGCGACGCGGTCCTCGAAGGGCGGGCGGTCGCAGCCCGCGCAGCGCGAAGTGAAGAGGTTGCCGTGCATCTCGACGAGGCGCTCGCTCCCCGCCACCCGGTGCAGCCCGTCGACGTTCTGCGTCGCGAGGAGGAAGCGGTCGCCGAGGCGGCGCTCGACGTCGGCGAGGGCGGCGTGGCCGGCGTTCGGCACAATCTGCGCGGCTGCCTCGCGACGCAGCGAGTAGAAGCGCCAGACCAGGGCCGGGTCCGCGGCGAAGCCCTCGGGCGATGCGACGTCCTCGACACGGTGCTGCTCCCACAGCCCGTTGGCGTCGCGAAAGGTCGGAATGCCGCTCTCCGCCGACACTCCCGCGCCGGTGAGAACGAGCAGCCGGGTGTCGCCGTCGAGGTCTGGCGGGGCGAGAGGGTCCATGCGTGGGGCGCGCCTCCGTGGGTGCGGCGACGTGCCGCGTCGCCGTCAGTGGACGATGATCGTCGACACCGACGACGGCGTGCTGTTGCCTGGAATGGCCGACGGGTGGATCGGGTTCAGCACCACGCCGAGCGTGGCCCCCGTCGCGACGACGCCGCCGATGGCCGTCCAGAACCACCAGCGGGTGTAGATCGGACGCGGGCGCGGATCGAGCGTCGCGCGCACCGTCTCCTCGCCGAGCACGCCGACGCGAACCTCCTCGCTGCGCGGAAGGTATCCCTGCGCTGCGAAGGTGATGCGGTGCGTGCCGGGCGTGACGTGCTCGTCGATGGCGCCGCGGCCCGCGGGCGCGCCGTCGAGGGTGATGTCCGCGTCCGAGGGCACCACCGTCACGACGAGGCGTGCGTTGCGGTCCACGGGGTGCAACGTCGCGTTGAAGAGCCGGCGCTCGTGCGGATGCACCGCGATGGTCTGCGTGAGCGGCTCGTGATTCGCGAGGGTGATGGAGATGTCGTGGGATCCCGGGAGGAGCTCCACGCCCCGGGGAAGCGGCGCCGTGCCGAGGGCTCGCCCGTCGAGCGTCACCGCCGCGCCCGAGGGCTCGACCTCGAAGGAGAGCACCGCGCGCGAGCCGTCGATCTCGCGGATGAGCCCCTCGACGTCCTCGCGCTGCTCCGGCGTGATGCGCGGGTTCTCGTCGACGTAGCGACGGAACGTCGCGATGGACTGCGTGAGCTGGTTGTCCGACCGATACGCCTGGGCGAGGTTGAAGAGGATCACCGGCGACGCGAAGAGCCGGTACGCCGTCTGGAACTCCTGGATCGCCTCGGCGAAGCGCCCGGCCTGGTAGTGCTGCACGCCGGTCTGGAAGTGCGTGCGCGCCTCGCCCTGCTGGAACGCCTGCGTCGGGTCCGCCGGCGGGGTGTTCACGTCGTCCGCGGGCGCCTCCGCGGCGGGGGCGGGACGCACCGGACGTCGGCGCTGCGCGGCCGCGAGGGGCGTCGAGAGCGCGAGGGCGAGCGCGAGGGCACCGCGGGCGAAGGATCCCATGATCCGCCGATGCTACCGCAGACCGTCCCCGAAGCGGGAAGGAGGAAACGCCCTCTTCAAAGGTCCGTGACGATGCCGCCGGTGCGGACCGCCGGAGGCGTGGCGGGACGGGGGCGCTGCACCGGGCGCCGCTGCGTCGGATCACCGTACACGTGCTCGAAGGGATCGGCGGCGCGGGGCGCGGCGGTCGCGGCCACCGGGCGCGCAGGGGTCGGACGCACCGGCGTCGGCGTCACGGGTCGCGCGGCCGCCACCGGCGCAGGACGGGTCGGCACCGGACGAGCAGCAGGGGCCGCTGGCGCAAACGGGTCGGGCAGCGGCATGGGACGCGAAGCCGCAGCGACCGGCGCCGGACGGACGACCGCCGCAGGACGAACCACCGCGACGGCCGCCGGGGCTGGGCGCGCCGCCGGCGCCGGTGCCGGACGCACGGCGACCACCGCAGGACGCGCGGGTGCCGGACGAGGCGGGGCAGGAGCGGGTGCGGGAGCGGGTGCGGGGGCGGGTGCAGGCACGGGTTCCGGCTCCGGTGCGGGCGCCGCTGCGACCACCACCGGCGCGGGTGCTTCGACCGGAGGTGCCACCGCTGCCGCGACGACCGCGACGGGTGCGGGCGGCGTGGCCGCGGGCGCCTCGACTGCGGGTGCCGTAGGAGCCGCCGCAGCCACTTCCACCGGTGCGGCGGCGACGGCAGGGGCCACGGCCGTCGACGGAGGTGCAACCGCCACCGGAGCGGTCGTCGGCGCCGCCACGGAGTTCGCGGGATGCGTGCGTCGCACGGAGACGATGCCCGCGGCGGCCACCAGCGCGATGACGCCCAGCACCGCGATGGCGCCGCCGAACCTCGATCGCGCCGCAGGCGGGGCCAGCGCCGGTCGGGGGACCTCCGCGGCGACGAAGCTGTCCGGCGGACGGTTCGCGAAGCCCGCCAGCGGGTTCGCCGCGAAGGGCGAGGAAGCGCCAGGGATCATCGGTGCAGCCGACGGCGTGCCGACCGCTGGCGATGCGATCGCAGCCGGTGCCGGCGGCGGGGCCAACGGAGCGGCGTCCCGCGAGGACGGCATCGGTCCGAAGAGCTCGTCGCGGCTCGGCGTCGGCGGCGCGAGGGTCTGCGGGCGCGCGATGGCGGTCGGTGGGTCGACGACGTCGTCGTGGAACCCCATGGGCCCCGTTCCTCGCACCGTCGGCACTGCCGACCGCGTGGGCATCACCGGCGGGCGCTGCGCCGAGCCCGGCATCGGCGGCGGACCTTGGAGCGTCCGACCGACGGGCGGTCGCTCGGCGGTCTCGTCGTCGTACGACGGCAAGGCGATGGCGCGGGTGCGCTCCTCGTCGGCGGCCGACGCCGACGCGCCGAGGAGCGTCGGGATGTCCATCTGCGTGGGCTCGTCGTCGAGCTCGAGGGGCCGGTGCGCGGCGACGGGCGCCGCCAACGGCCGCGACGGCATCGGCGGCGGAACGGACACCGGCGCGGGCGTCGCGGCACCGAGCGCGGGACCCTGCGAGAAGGGGTTTCGCTTCGAGGCCGCCGACGCCACCGGCGTTGCGGGAGACGTGAACCCCGGTCCCACGGCGAGCGTGACGACCTCCTGCGCGGGCGCCACCGAGGGGCGCGCGAGGTCGAACTCCGGGCTCAGCGCGGGCACGAGCGAGGCCACCCGCTGCGCGATGATCTTCGCCGGCGCGCCGGCCCGCATGCTGACGAGCAGGGCATCGAGAGCGCTGGCGATCTCCTCCGCGGTGCCGATGCGGTCCGCGGGGTCGCGCTGCAGGATGCGGGCGATGAGCTCGTCGAGGCCCGGCGCCTCGCGGCGCTGCAACGCCGGGATCGGGTCGTTCAAGATCGCGTGCAGCGTGGCCGCGTCGTTGTCCCGGGTGAAGAGCTTCTCCCCCGCGAGCGTCTCCCAGAGCACCACGCCCAGCGACCAGAGGTCCGACCGGGCGTCGACCGGCGCCGACCGGATCTGCTCCGGGGACATGTACGAGATCTTGCCCTTGACCTGCCCGGTGGTGGTCAGCCCGGCCTGGGCGCCGCTCTTCGCGATGCCGAAGTCGAGGAGCTTCACCCCGCCGTCGCGGGTGACGAAAACGTTGTGCGGCGACACGTCGCGATGCACCAGCTTGAGCGCGCGCCCGTCGCTGGACCTCGCCCGATGGGCGTAGCCGAGGCCGCGCGCCGCGCCCGCGACGATGGCCATGCCCACCGCCGTCCCGAGGTTCTGCCGGCGCGTCACGCACTGCTGAAGCAGGCGCAGCAGGTCTGCGCCCTCGAGGCGCTCCATGACGATGACCGGCAGGCCGCCGACCTCGCCGACCTCGAGCACCTGCACGATGTTCGGGTGCCGGAGCTGCGACGCGATGCGCGCCTCCTGCCCGAACATCTTCAGGAACCCGTCGTTCTGCGCCAGGTGCGACAGCACGCGCTTCAGCACCACGACCTTCGTGGACCCGTCGTCGGCGGTCTGCCGCGCCAGGAGCACTTCGGCCATGCCGCCGCACGCAAGCTGCCGGAGGATCTCGTACCGTGCTTCGAACATGCGTTGTGCCGTGGGCCTCGGCGACGGTAGCCCGCCGCGCGCTTCGCGAGCAAGCGAACCCTCGCCTGCACTCCGTCGGACCCCATTGGCGGCGCCCGGCTTGGGCGATACTGTACCCCGGATGTTGCGATCGCGAGGATTCTGCTGGGCAGCGGCGCTCGCCGCGTGTGCGATCGCCTCCGAGGGGTGCGTGCTCTCACGGCGCGAGGTGATGCTGTCGATCACCACCGACATCGTGGACTGCACGATCTTCGACCGGGTCGAGGTGCGCATCTCGCGGGGAACCGAGGCCGGCGCGACGTACGACCAGACGTTCCTGCGCGCCGACTGCCCGGTGGTCGGACTGTCGCCGCCGCCGGCGGTCCCCCTCGCGGCGCCCTCGGCGACGGCCCCGACGGGCGGTGAGTTCAAGCTCGGCATCGTGGACGACCGGCGCACCGACGACCGCGTGCGCATCGAGCTGACCGCGCGCACCGCGGGGAGCGTCGTCTTCACGACCTCGGCGGAGACCGACTTCGTCGACGGCAAGGTCTACGCGGTACCGGTGCAGCTCTCGCTCGCGTGCTTCATGTCGAGCGCGCTCGCTTGCCAGACGGGCTTCGTCTGCCGGCCGCGCCCCGACACCGGCGCCGCCGCGTGCGGCAGCGTGTACCGAGAGCCCGGCACCCTCGGCACGTTCCCCTGACACAGCGAATTCCTCCGGGGCAGGAGCGCGACGCCCTCGATCCCCGCGAGCAGTGCTCGGTACCACGGTGCCGGCGCCCACGACCCCCTCGTGAACCTCTCCGCCCCGGGTTCTCCGCCGACACGACCCCCCTCGCGACGTGTCACCGAGGGGGTTTGGTGGCGCATCGTCCCCCCCTCGCGGCACCCGGAGACGGGTTCGCCGACGACCAGAGCCCCCTCAGGAGCGCTCGCAACGGGGTTCGCTCCTTCGGGGTTGCGAGCGACGCGCCCGCGACCAACACTTCTGCCCATGCCCCAAACGACCTCTGCCCCCGGTCTCTCCCGCAGCCAGCGCGGATTGCTGGCCGTCATGGCGTCGCCGCGAAGGCTGTGGCGCTTCCTGCGTGACCCGAAGGCGCCGCGGTCGCCGAAGGTGGTCGCCGTGCTCGCCCTCGCCTACGTCATCTGGCCGGCGGACCTCGTGCCGGATCTGGTGCCCTTGCTGGGATGGCTCGACGACCTCGGCGTGGCGGGCATGGCCCTGGCGTGGGTGAGCTCCCAAGCCGCGCAGCACGAGGCCGCCCATCCCGAGGCCGCCGGCGGCGAGGCCATCGGCGTGCGTCCCGTGAGCGGCTAGCGCCCCGCGAACGACACGACGAAGGACCCGACGATGGCGAGCAGCGTCGCCGACGGAAAGAGCACCCGCGAGAGGTTGTCGATGCGGGCCGACCGCGCGACGTCGCCCTGCCGCGCGAGGGTGTTCGTGTACACCGACTCCACCAACGCGAGGGTGATCAGCACGTAGCTCGACGCGTAGACCCGGTCCGCGAGGGTGAGGTACTCGACGGCGGGGAGCGTGCTCGCCTCGCCGAGCTGGAACGCGATCACCGCCAGGAGGCAGGTCACGCCGATGCCGACCTGCGAGCCGAGGTCGTCGGGGTGGATCCAGAAGACCGAGAAGGCCACCACCATGATGAGCATGAGGGGCAGGAAGAACCGCGTGAGGTAGAAGTCCGCCCGGCGCGAGACGTCGATGCTCAGCGTGGCGAAGGCGTACCGCGGCGCGCCGGGGTGCGTCGCCAGCAGCGCGTCACCGACGTCGAAGCGCACCTGCGGCGCGACCTTCCACGACGGCAGCTCGCTCCGCGCCTCGGCGTCGAGGCCGAGCACGAACGGCGCGCGGTCGTAGCGCACCTCGTCGGCGTCGTGCTCGGCGTCGGCGAGGCGCAGCGTGAGCCGCTGGCGATCGAAGGGGAACGCGCGGAGATCGAAGCGCGAGTGGAGCGTCGAGTGGATCCGCCGGCTGCGCACGCAGCGCCCCTCGCGGAGCACGGTCTCGTCGAACTGGCTGCTCAACCGAGAGGTCTCGTTGACGATCTCGGTCTGCGGCGTGAAGCCCGGCGCGGGACGCCACGACTCGTAGAGGTAGTAGTCGGCGTCCCAGGCCTGCGCCTTGTCGTCGACGTTGTAGAGCCCGATGAACACCGCCCCGACGCGCACCGTCTCCGGCGCCGCGAGGTGCTCGAGCTGCTCCGCGGGGCAGCACGCCTCAGGACCGTCGCAGACCGGATCCGCGGCCGCGGCGCCGGGCCAGAGCACGACCAGCGACGCGAGCAGCAGCGCCAGCCACGCGAGGCACCGGTTCGAGGCGGGACCCGACGTCATCGCGACGCACTGTCGCATGGACGACGGATGGGATCACCACGCGCCGGCGACGCCGAGGCCGCCCGGCACCGGCACGAACGACGCCGTCAGCATGCCGTGGTCGCGGAGATGCAGCACGCGAGCGGGCGTCGTCCAGAGGTTCAGCTCGCCGACGACGATGCCCGACGCCGCGCTCAGCGCCGCGGGCACCGGGCGGTCGTAGCCCCAGAGCAGCACCGCGCCGCTCCCGAGGCCCACCGCCGCGGCGAGCACGTGGTTCCACCAGCCGCGGGCCTCGGCCTCGGCGTCGGCCGCGCGGGTCAGCGCCGACGCCACGTCCCCGGTGCGATGGGCGTCCGCCGCCGCGCGCCATACTCGCGGAATGGGACCGATCAGCATGCCCCCGAAGCCGAGCCAGGTGTCGACGGCGCCGACGATGGAGTCGACCCGAGCGAACGTCGGCGTGTCGACGGTGATCGCCAGCGTCGTCTGCGCCGTGGCGATGGCCGCGTAGCTCAGCGTGAAGGTCCACCACCACGTGCGCGCGTGCGCGGCGTCGCGGTCGAGCAGGTCCAGCCGCGGGTCGATGGGGTCGGCCGCGCACTCCGGCGCCACTGCCGCCGCCCCGAGCATCGCCAGCACCGCCACGCACCCGCGCGTCACGGGCGAAGCGTGGGCGAGGCGCAGCCACGGCGCAACGGAATTCCTGTGGTGGATTTACAGGGAAAGGTAAGCGGTACACGCACCGGCGGGCCCGGCGTGCGCCGACGCGATGCGCGACTCGTGGAGCCAGGTGCCGTTGGAGCACTGGTACCAGAGACGGTCGAAGCGGCTCTCGAGGCAGGTGCCGGCGGCGACGTCGTGGCCGAGGGTGCCGCTGAAGCACTGGGCGCCCGAGGGTGCGGGGGCGGGGGAGCTCCCGGCGAGGGCGTGCGTCGTCGTGCAGGCGCCGAGGCTGCCGCGGCCGTTCGCCCAGGCGCCGGCGTTGCACTGGTACCACTGCTGGTCGAGGCGGCTCTGCACGCAGCCGTGGTTCTCGACCTCGGCGCCCAGCGTCGCGGACCAGCACCGGTCGCTGGCGCTGGCTGCGGTGAACGACCCTTGGGATCCCGCCGGGCGTTCCCAGTGCCACGCCTCGCTCGGCACCGTGCGACGGAACCCGTAGCGCGACGCGTTCGCAGCGAGCCAGCCGTACACGCCGGCGCCGCTGGTGTTCAGGTCGAGGGCGAGGCCGCTCTGGTGGTTCGAGTAGCCGGGGCGCGCCGCGAGGTTGCCGCGGCCGGCGAGGTAGAGGTTGTAGAGGTAGCGCTGCTGGTCCATGGTGCGAAAGCCGCTGACCACGGTGATGTGCACGCCGCTGCGGGCGGCGTCGGCGCGCATCGCCTCGAAGGCCTCGGCGGTGCGGTACTCGACGAGCTTGCCGTCGACGGTGACCACGCAGATCCCGACGCGGTTGCCAGCGGAGTAGCCGTCGGCGGGGCGGCAGCTCCCGATGGCGTCGACGGAGACGCCGGTGCCGCCGGAGACCGTGGTGAGGCCGGCGCCATCGATCGGGGGCGCGAGGTCGGCGACGTTGCCGTCCGTGGCCTCCGTCGGCTCGACGTGGTCGATGCCCGGATCGCCGGCGCCGGCGGCCTGCTCGGCCTCGGTGATGACGGTGTCCGGCACGGGCCCCGCGGCGGACTGGCCGACGACGCCCAGGGCGCCCGGGTCGGCGGCGCATGCGGTGGCGAGGAGCGCGAGGACGAGGGCGGTGCGGACGGTGCGCATGGTCGGTGGAGTGCGTCGTGCACCCGGCGGACCAACGCCCGCGACGCGCCGGATCTGCGAGCGCGAAGGGCTTTCGGTGCGGCCTCGCGCCTGGGGCCGCGGTGACCAGCGCACCGCGGTGCTGGACGCTGCGATGACCATGCGCCTTGCGTCGAGGGCGGCGATGGGCGAACGTCCGCGGCCATCGGAGGCATCGCAGACCCATGTCCGTCATCAACGCGCACATCACCGGCACCGTGTGGAAGATCGAAGTGAAGGTCGGTGACGTGATCGAGCCGGGCACCGTCGTGGTGATCCTCGAGTCCATGAAGATGGAGATGCCCGTCGAGGCCGAGGACGGAGGCACCGTCACGGCGATCCACGTCAGCGAGGGCCAGGCGGTCAACGAAGACGCCCCCCTCGTGACCGTCGGGTGATCTTCCCGCGGCCCTGGCACTCGCCGGCGCTGCGGTTTCTCGTCCTGGGCGCAGGGCTCTGGGCGCTCCAGCAGGCGGCGCAGGCGCGGCACCGTGCGCCCGTGGTCCTCGAGGCCCCCACGGACTCGCTGCGCGCCGAGCTGCGCGCCGAGCTCCATCGGTCGCCGACGGATGCGGAGCTGCGTGCGCGCGCCGAGGTCTGGGCCGACCACGAGCGCCTCTTTCGCGAGGCCGTGGCGCACCGCGTGTGGGAGAGCGACCCGGTGCTGCGACAGCGCTTGGAGGAGCGCGCGGCCTGGGCGCTGCGCGACCCCGTGGGCGACGCGCCGCCGACGGAGGCGGACCTCGCGCGCACCCTCGCGCGGCACCCGGAGCGGTACCAGGGCGCGCCGCGAACCTCCTTCGAGCAGGTGTTCGTCGCGCGGGCGCTGCACCCCGACGACGCCCCGGGTACGCTCGCCGCGGTGGATGCCGCGCTCGTTCGCGGCGACGATCCGGCGCACCTCGGCGACGCGCCGCCCTTCGGTCGCAGCGCCGTGGCGAGCACCGGCAACGCCCTCGCGACCACCTACGGACAGCCCTTCGCCGACGCCATCTCGGGCCTCGCCGTCGGCGCATGGTCGCCGCCCGTCGAGACCCCCTTCGGGTGGCATCGGGTGCGGGTGACGCAGCGCTTCGCGGGCCAACCATTGACGGCGGCGCAGCTCGGCGCGCGGCTCGTCGCCGACTGGCGCGACGACCAGCGCTCGGACCTCGACGTGCGGCTCCGGGACCGCCTTCGCGCCCGCTACCCATTGCGCCTTCGCGGCGTCTCGGACCGATGATGTGGCGCGCGGCGTTCGCCCTGGCCTTGCTGCTCCACGGCGCCTCGGCGGCGGGGCACGGGCGCGACCCCGAGAGCGTGACCCTCGAGGAGCGCGGCGACGGCACCGTCGACGTGCGCGTGCGCGTCGTCGACGATCCTTCGCGCGCGGGCGCCCCGTGGAGCTTCGCGCTGTCTCCGCGCTGCGTGGTCGTCGACCCGCCGGTGCGCGAGGCCGAGGCCCGCGGCGAACGCTGGCGGTGGCGCGTGGGCTGCGGTCGCGCGGGCCTCGATGGCGTCGTCGTCGACTCCCTCGGCGCGGCCCACGAGACGCTGCTCACGGTGCGAAGACGCGACGGAGCGCTGCTCTCCCGGGCGCTGCGGCCCGCGGTTCCGTGGGTCGTCGTGCCGCGCCTCGACGAACCCGCGCCGTCGCCGCTGCGCACCGTACGCAGCTTCGCGGGGCTGGGCGTCGCGCACCTCGCGACGGGCGCGGATCACCTACTCTTTCTGGTGCTGCTGCTCGTGCGCGTGCGGGGGGCGCGCGCCCGGGTTCGCGCGGTGACGGCGTTCACGGCAGGGCACGCCGTCACCCTCGCCGCGGCCGCGTTGGACCTCGTCGCCGTGCCTCGCGCGTGGGTCGAGGCGCTCGTCGCCGGCACCGTGTGGCTCCTCGCGGCGGACACCGCCCGCACGCCGCGCACCGAGCTCTCGCACCCCTGGGCCCTGCCCCTCGCCTTCGGCCTCGTGCACGGCCTGGGCTTCGCCGACGGGCTCCGCGACGCCGGCCTGCGCGCGGGGGAGCGCGGCCTCGCGCTGGCGTCGTTCAACGCCGGCATCGAGGTCTCTCAGCTCGCGGTGGTGGCCGTCGCGCTGGGCGTCGAGGCCGTCGCCGCGCGCACGATCGCCGCAGACACCCGGGAGCGGGCGGCGCGCGCGGTGGTCTTCGCCGCCGGCGTCGCGGGCGGGGCGTGGCTGTGCAGCCGCGTGCAGGAGATGGTCGCGTGACCGAGGGAATGCGGCAGCCGCGCGCCGTCGTTGGTACGTCCGCGATGCGTGCGCGAGCTTGGTCCCCGTGGGTGGCGCTGGCGGTGCTGCCGTGCCTCGGCCTGCCCGCCCGCGCGCGCGACGTGGTGCTTCCACCGGACGATGCGCCGCCCACCCTCGCCCCGAGCGCTCCGTCGGGTGCGCGCCCGTGCGACGGCGTGGTCCTCGGCGGGCGCTGCTACCCGTCGCGGTGCCCCGCGGGCGAGCTCGAGGCCGGAGGCTTCTGCCTCTCCACCGCCGGCGCCGTGCGCGACGACGACCTCGCCGTGGTCGTCAACGCCCACACCGACCGCAGCGGGCGGCACGTCGTGTACGAGCAGATCCCGCGCGGACCGGGGCTGCCCGACGAGTACGACCGCTACGTCTACCCGGTGCCCACCGAGGGCGCGCACCCGGTGACGTCGGGCTACGACCTCGACCGCCCCGACGCGCAGCAACGTCGCGGCGCGGGTCTCAGCGCCGTGGGCCACGGAGGCGTCGACCTGCCGCAGCCTCGCAGTACGCCCGCGAGGGTGCTCGCGCTGCGCGCGCAGGAGGGCGACGCCGAGGTCGTGCACGTCGGGTGGCTCTTCGGCAACACCGTGGTGCTGCGCCAGGTCGTGCGCGACGGCGACACGCTGTGGACGTACCTCACGCTCTACGGCCACCTCGAGGCGCCCGCGGCGGGCCTCGCGCGGGGCATGTTCCTGCGCGCCGGCGCCGTCGTGGGGTACGTCGGCGACACCGGCGCCGAGGGCTTCGTGCACCTGCACTACGAGGTGCGCCGCGTGCGCGCCGGCGTCGACGTCATGCGCGAGGACCTCGCCCGCGTGACCGAGCAGGAGGTCAGCATCCCCTGCGATCCGCGCAACGTACTGCCCTGGCGTTGACGCGCGCGCCGCCCGGGTGGCACGAAGCGTCGCAGCCGATGGACGCACTGGTCGACGTGATGGGTCCGCTGCGCGTGGTCGAGCACCCCGGGGACGGTCCGCCCGTGGTGCTCGTGCACGGCTTGGGCGGGTCGTCCGAGAACTGGATGCGCGTCGCCCCGCTGCTCGCCGCAGGCCACGCAGTGCACGCGTTGGACCTCCCGGGCTTCGGCCGCACGCCCCCGGCGGGACGTCCCCCGACCGTCGCCGCGAACGTCGCGCTGCTGGCGGCGTACGTGCGCGAGCGCGTGCGGCAGCCGGCGATCTTCGTGGGCAACTCCATGGGCGGCCTGCTCTCGCTGTGCACCGCCGCGGAGCACCCCGACGTCGTGCGCGCGCTCGTGCTCGTCGACCCCGCGATGCCCCGCGCCCCGGGCGCTCCCATGGACCGCACGGTGCTCACGATGTTCTCGCTCTACGCCACGCCCGGCGTCGGCGAGTGGTACCTGCGCTCCGTCGCGCGCCGCACGTCGCCCGAGGTCGCGCTGCGGTACTTCTGGCAGATCTGCGGGCTCCGCGAGGGCGACCTCCCCGCCGACGTGCTCGCCGCGCACCGCGAGCTCCTCGTGTACCGCCGCACGCTGCCGTGGAGCGACGCGACGTTCCTCGGGGCCGCGCGGTCGATGCTGCGCGTGCTCCTCGACCGGCGGCGGTTCAACGAATTCCTCCGCCGGGTGCAGGCACCGACGCTGATCCTGCACGGCGCGCGGGACCGCCTCGTGCCCGTCGAGAGCGCGCGGGCGGTGGCCCGATTCCGTAACGATTTCCGGTACGAAGAGCTCGCCGACGAGGGGCACACGCCGATGCTCGAGGCCCCCGAGGCCTTCGCGGCGCGCGTGCTTGCCTTCACCTCGGCGCTGTAACTGCGCGCTGCGGGGCCGAGCCCACGTGTGCGTCGATGTGAACGCCGCAGCACGTCCGTGCTACGGAACCCACGATGAGCGCGGTCGCCCTTCGTGCGGCACCTCCCGTGCCGCCGCCACTCGGAGTCGGACCGCGCGTCCGCGTTCGCTTCGACGTGCTGGGCGCGATGCTCGTCCTCGGCCTCGCTTACATCTTCATCGGCGTCGACCCCACGCGCGCCGAGGGCACGGCGTGGGTGATGCTCGAATTCGCCGTGTGGGTCTTCCTCATCGGCGTGGCGATGTACCGCTCCGTCGACGGCGTGCTGCGCGTGAGCGACCCGCTCCTCGCGATCCTCGGCATCGGGCTCAACTTCTTCGTCGCGCCGGCCATCCAGTGGCTCCACGGCGCGGACCTCGAACGGCAGTGGTTCGAGGTCGGGCGCATCCGCATGCCCATCTTCGTGGAGCTGCAGATCCTCCACATGGTCTTCCTCGCGGCGCTGACGGTGGCGTACATCGCCGTCGCGCCGCGCTACGACCTCGCGCCGCCGGACCCTCGCACGACGCGGCTCCCGTCGCCGTGGCCGTGGATCATCATCGGCCTGCTCCCCACGGTGGTGGCCGTCGCCGAGCGCGTGATCACCACGGGCACGGTCTTCGCGACGGAGAACTACGGCGCCGCGTGGTACCGCGGCCAGGAGCAGCTCGCCGCGACGTACACCGAGGGCGGCGGCGCGCTCGTGGCCACGCAGCTGCTGTCGAAGGTGTGGTTCCTCCCGGGGCTGTCGCTGGGCATCGGCGAGGGGCTGCTGCTCGCGCGCCTGCTGCATCGCCGGCGCCCGGTGCTGATCGCGCTCTTCGCGCTGCAGGCGCCGCTGATGCTGGCCCTGAGCTCCGGCGGGCGCAGCGCCATCGCCATCCCCTTCGCCATCGCCCTGCTCCTCGCCGACGCCCTCGCAGGACCGCTCCGCTGGCGCTGGATCCTCGGCGTCGGCGGCGTGGCGCTGGTGTTCCTCAACTTCTTCGGCATCTACCGCGGGTACCGCGAGCTCGAGTTCCAGGCGGCCATCGCTGCCTCGAACGAGCAGTTCGCCGACATGTCGCGCAGCGATAGCCTCTCCGCCGAGGGCAGCATCATGCTCGTCAAGGAGCACTACGCCGTCGCCTGGACCGACGCGAACGACTACTCGCGCGGGCTGTCGTACTACTCCGAGAACCTCATCGGGCTGCTGCCGCAGCAGATCGTCCCGCAGAAGCGGGACTTCATGAACACCGCGAACTTCCTGAGCCACGAGCTCCTCGGCTCGGCGGCGGACCGCGGCGGCGGCGTGGCGGGCGCCATCATCGCCGACGGCTACATGACCGGGCGCGAGCTCGGCGTGCTCGTCCTCGGCGGCGTGCTCGGGGCCATCACCGCCGCGGTGGTCCGCATCCTCTCGGCGGGGAGCCGGCAGACCGGCGGCCGCCCGCGGCTCTGGCAGGTGGCGCTGCTCATGTGCTGGGCGCCGCAGGGGCTGTTCCTCTTCCGCAACGACCTCGGGTTCATCCTCACGCAGATCCTGTCGGTGATCGTGCTGCCGGCCGGGGTCTTCATGGTGGTGCACACGCTCGACCCGGGCACGGCGTGGCAGGCGCTGGTGCCCCGGGCGTCGCGCTCGACCTGAGCGCGCGCGCGGGTCCGTGGTAGCGTCGCGCCGCAGCGGACACCCATGCTCGACCCTTCGCTGATTCCGCTGGTGCAGCGCCTCGACCGGAACCCGGACGACCGCGAGGCGATGGAGCGCCTCACGAAGGACCTCGAGGCGTGCGGCGAGTACGAGGTGCTCGCGAAGCTTCAGGAGAAGGTCGCCGGCCGGATGCGCGACCCGGCGCCGTCCATGGAGCTGCTCCACGCCGCGGCGCGCACGTGGGCGTCGAAGGTCGGCGACGAACCCCGCGCGCTCGCGCTCTGGAACCAGGTGCTCGAGGCGTCGCCCTCGCACGAGGGCGCGCAGCTCGGCGTCGCGGGCGTCTACCGTCGCACCGGTCGCTCGGAGCAGGCCGAGGCCGTGTACCGGCGCATGCTCGCGCGGGCCGTGTCGCCAGCGCGCAAGGTGCCGCTCCTCGAGGCCCTCGCGGAGCTGAGCTCGGAGCGCGGCATGGGTGACGACGAGCTCGCCGTGCGGCGCGAGCTGGCGGTGCACCAGGGCGGCGGAGCGGCCTCGACGGCCAACCGACGGGCGCTGGCGCGGCTGCTGGTGGCCCGGTCCCGGGCGCGCGAAGCGGCGGGAGGCGAGGGCGAGACGGACCCCGAGCGGCGCGAGGCGGCGACGCTGCTCGGTCTCGTGGCGCGCGAGGGCGCGACGGGGCGCGCGACGGAGTTCGCCCAGGCGGCGCTGTCGCTGTGGGCCGGCGAGGAGAACGCCCTCGAGGTGCTCGAGGAGGGCTCGACGCTCAAGACCGCCGAGCTCATCACCGTGCGCATCGCGTTCCTGGCCGCGAACCCCAAGGGCGCCCGGGCGGCGCGGGTGCGGCGCGAGCTCTCCGACGCCTACCTCGCCACGAGCCGTCCGCAGGACGCCATCGCCGTGCTCGAGGCCGCGGCCGACGACGACGCGCAGGCTGCGCAGTCCCTCGCGAAGCTCTACGAGCGCCTCGGGCGCGCACCGGAGCTCGCGCGGCTGCTCGAGCGCATGCCGCTGCCGCCGCCGGGAGATGCCCGCACCACGGCGCTGCGCCGGCGCGCCCAGGCGTGGAAGTCCGCGGGCGATCGTGCGGCGCACCTGACGGCGCTGCGGGCGCTGCTCGACGACGTTCCCGCCGAGGCCGAGGCGCTCGGCGAGGTGGAGCGCGACTGCCGTCTGCAGGGCCTCCTCGGCGAGCTGCGCGACCGTCTGCGTGCGGCCGCCGCGGTGGAGGGCACCGACGTCGCCGCGCGGGTGCGCTGGCTGCGCGAGGTGGCCCAGCTCGCCGAGCGTCGCTTCGACGACCTCGCCGACGCGCACGCGGCGTGGGAGCGCGTGGAGCGCATCGCGACGTCGGCGGACGACCGCGCCGAGGCCCAGGAGGCGCTGCTTCGGCTGACGGTGCGGGAGGAGAATTGGGGCGCGGTGCTCGACCGCCTCGCGTCCAAGGCCGCCGTCGAGGCCGACGGCGACGAGTCGCGCCGCTTGTGGATGCGGTGGGCGCAGGTGGCGCGGGAGCACCGTCCCGACGCGGCGCGCGAGTCCGAGGTGCTGGCGAAGCTGCGGGCGAGGTTCCCCGAGGACGACGTCGTGGCGCGGGCGCTCATCGACGCGCGGCGCCGCGCGGGGGACGACGCCGGCGTGACCGAGGTGCTCCGCGACCGCATCGCGCGCTCCGAGCCCTCGGCGGCGGCGTCGCGGTGGTGTCAGCTCGCGGAGCATCTCGAGCGCGTGGGCGACCTCGAGGCGAGCGCCGAGGCCTGGCGCACGGCGCGCACCCTCGATCCGAGCGGAGCGCTCGCGTGGGAGGGCGAGGCGCGGGTGCTGGGCGTGCGCGACGACCGCGAGGGGCAGCTCTCGGTGCTCGCGGCCTACGCGGACCATCCCGTGGCGCCGGGACGCCGTGCGGGCGAGCTCTACGCGCGCGCCGCGCAGCTCGCCTTCGACCTCGCACACCGTGACCGCGCGCTGCAGCTCGCGCACCGGGCGCTGCGCTTCAACCCTGGAGACGACGCGATGAAGGGCCTCGTGGCGGCGCTCGAGGAGCCCGGCACCGCGCCGGTGCCCGTGGAGGAGCTGCTCGCCGAGGCGGCGCGGCTCGATCGCGAGGACGCCGCGAGGGCCGACGCGACCGCGGAGGCTGTTCCCGTGACGACGACCGACGCTTCGGAGGAGTTGCCGGTGACGGACGACGCTTCGGTGCCGGTGCCGGTTCCGGTGCCCCTGGCCGAGGTCGTCGAAGACGTCGCCGCGCAGGACCACGGCGACCTCGAGGACCTCTCGGCGATGCTGGTCGAAGACGCCGAGGAGGAGGCCGAGGACGCTGCGCCGGCGGCCGTCCCTGCGAGCGTGGACACGACGCCGCCGACGGGATCCGCCGCGCCGGATGCCGAAACGCGGGAGCTCCCGAAGCTCGACGACGACGTCGACGACGACGCGACGGCGAGCCACGCCGCGGTGGGGGACCCGGCCGATGACGACGTCGGCATCGACGACGTCGACGACGGCGGACGACGCGAGGTCGGTGCGACGACCGCGGAGATCGAGGCCTTCGCGGGCCCCGTGAAGCCGCCGGCGCCGTCGGAGCCACCCTCGCTCGGCGACGACGCGAGGTCGGTGCTGCGCGCGACGACCGAGGTGCCCACCGGTGTCGCGCGTGACGACGCCGCCACCGCCGAGGACCACACGCCGGTGCAGGTCGCGCTCCCGGAGCGGCGGCCGGTGCCGTCCCCGGAGCCGCCGTCGGCGCCCCCCGCGGTGATCGTCGACCTGCCCCCGGAGCTGCCCGAACCCGTGCAGCGCACCGCGGAGCTCGAGGCCTTCGCGGCGCTTCCGCCGCCCGCCGCGCCGGCCGCCGACGCCCCGGTGAGCCAAGGCCCGCCGCCGCCCGACGAGGACTCGATCATCGTCGACGCCTCGCTCTTCGGCGAACCGACGCCGACACCGCCCGCCCCCGCAGCAGCTCCGGCGCCCGTCCCGATGCTTCCTGCGCCGCCGCCGCGGCTGGCGCCGCCGAAGATGCCCTCGGCGCCGCCACCAGCGCTCACGGCACCGCCCTCGGCGCCGCCACCGCCGCTCGTGGCCGCACCGCCCGCGCTGCACTTCGCACCTCCCCCGGTGCTGCAGTTCAACCCCGAGCCCGTCATCGCGCCGCTGCCGCCCCCGGTGCTGCAGTTCAACCCCGAGCCCGTCATCGCGCCGCTGCCGCCCCCGGTGCTGCAGTTCAACCCCGAGCCCGTCATCGCGCCGCTGCC
>CAIMWA010000212.1 GCA_903845045.1 uncultured delta proteobacterium
CCGCCCGCCCAGCCCGCGCCGGCCGCGCCGACCGCTCCGACGGCACCCGCCGCGCGGCACCCGATGCTTCGCACCGAGTTCGACCCCGCGAGCAACTGACCTGGAGGATCGTTGGTTCCTGTCCGCATCGTCCCCTTGACCGTCGCCTTCGCCGCGGTGCTCTTCGCCGCCGGCGCAGGTGCGCAGCCGTCGCACTCCGCAGGCGATGCGCGCGGCGCCTTCGAGCACGGGGTGCTCCTCGCGCAGCACGACCGTTGGAGCGAGGCGCTCGAGGCGTTCCAGCGCTCGCGGCAGCTCATGGATCGCCCGCGGACCGCGTTCAACGCCGCGTACGCGCTGCAGCGCCTGGGACGCTATCGTCAGGCGAACGCGGTGCTCGCCGAGTGCCTCGGCATGCCTTCGGTGACCGCCGAGTCCGACCTCATCGTCGACGCGCACACGCTGCAGGACCAGGTGCGGGCATCGCTCGCGACGCTCGAGCTCGCGGTCGCTCCGGCGGAGTCCGAGGTGCGGGCCGACGGGTCGCTGCTGCCGGGTTCGGGGACGCTGCGAACACTGTCCATCGACCCCGGCATGCAGACCATCGAGGTCACCGCCGAGGGCATGGCGCCGCAGCGCTTCGAGCTCTCGGCGCACCCCGGCGAGCACCTCGTGCGCCGCGTCGACCTCGCGGTGGTCCCCGGCCGCATCCACGTGCGCGTCGACCGCAACGACGCGACGGTCAGCGTCGATGACGAGGTCGTCGGCCACGGCACCACCGCGTGGCAGGGCAACCCCGGAACGCACCGCATCCGCGTCGAGGCCGAGGGCTTCCGGACCTATCGCCGACCGGTGCTCGTGACGGCGGGGCGCGACGTCGAGATGGAGGTCACGCTGCAGCCCGCGCGCGCGCCCTGGTACGCGAGTCCGGTGCTGTGGAGCGTCGTCGCCGCGACGGTCGGCGGCGGCATCCTCGCGGCAGTGCTCATCCAGCACTCCGCCGGTCCCGACGGCGGAACGACGGGCCAGGTCTTCCAGGGAGTGCACGTGCCATGAACCACCGCTTCGGTCCGCTTCGTGCGCTGCTCGCCGCCCTCGTCGTGGCCATCGTCGGAGGGTGCCGCGAGGCGCCGGCGACACAGCTCCTCGTGTGGGTCGGCAGCGACCTCATCGTCGACTCGGAGCTCCCGCGCATCGAGCTCTCCATCACCGACGCGGCGGGCTCGCAGGTGTTCAGCCAGCAGAGCTTCAAGCTCTTCCCGACGCCGCGCCCCGCGGCGTTCACGCTGCCGCTCAGCTTCGGCGTGGTGCCGATCAACGACGACGACACCCGGCGCGTTCGCGTGATCCTCCGCGCCGCGGTGCAGGGCGACCGCCCGCGGGAGATCGAGCTCACGGCCATCACGGGGTTCCTGCCGCACCGCAAGCTCGTGCTCCCGATGTACCTGGAGCGGGCCTGCGTGGGCGTTCTCAGCTGCCCCGACGGGCAGACGTGCGTCCACGGCACCTGCACCAACGCGAACGTCGAGCCCTCGACGCTGCACGACGTCACCGACACGACGACGAGCGACGCGTCGACGCTCTTTCCCGACGCTCCCCCGCCGCCCGACGCGACCTTCGCGCCGGACCTCGGCACGCCGATGGACGTCGGCACACCCACGGACACGGCACCGATCCTCGACGTCGCGGATGCCGGGACCGCCCAGGACCTCGGCTTCGACGCTGGTGCGATGGACGTGCGCCCCGCCGACACCGGCCCCACCGATGCGGGCACCGCCGACCGTCCGGACGTCGTCGACGTCGCCATCGTCGACGTGCGTCCCGACACGGGTCCCGACGTTCCCGCGGACACCGGGCCCGACGTGCCGCTCGCGCCGCTGCCCATCCCCACGGCCGTGTTTCCGGTGACCGGCGCGCTCGCCAACTCCCGCGAGGTGTCGTTCGAGATCCGCGGCGACGGCGTGCCCGCAGGGACCACCGTGGCGCTCGAGCTTTGTCTCCAGCCACGCTGCTTTCCGGTGTCGTCGCTCGTGGTGCCGCTGACGCTCTCGCGGAGCTTCGGCACGAACACGATCTATGACGCCGCGTCGCTGAACTTCTCGCTGCTCGGCGCGGCCGGCGGCGCGCTCGTCACGGCCCGCACCGTGTGGTGGCGCGGGTCGTTCTCCGCCCCAGGTCGGGCGACCACCTATTCGGGACCGCGGGTGCTGCGCTTTCGACCCGCCGTCGCCGCGCGCGACGTGGGTGTGGCCGCCGCGGTGCGCGACGTCGCCTTCGGCAACGGCGGCGACCTCAACGGCGACGGCTTCTCCGAGATCCTCGTGACGACCGCGCAGAGCGGCGGCAACGAGGGCGCAGATGTCTACGTGGGCGCGCTCGGCCAACGGACGCGCAACCGGGTCATCCCGGTGTCGCAGCCCACGCTCGATCTCTCCCGCGCGGCGCAGGCCGGCGACCTCGACGGCGACGGCTACGAGGAGTTCGCCATCGGCACGGGATTCGTGGGGGGCACCGGAAGCGCGGGAACGGTGTACGTGTTTCCCGGGAGCGGGTCGCTCACGGCGCCGACTCCCATTGCCGTCGCTCCGTTCAACGATGGGACCGTGTCTCCGGTGATGGCCGCCGTGGGAGACATCGATTTCGACGGTGCGAGCGAGCTCGCGGTGGCGTCGACGGCCACCGGCGACGTGCGGGTCTACCGCGGCCTCTCGGCGACGCGCACCGGCAGCTTCACTCGGTTCGCCGCGACGACGGCGGGGCCGGACTCCGATCTGAGCATCGCCAATGCGGGGGATGTGAACGGCGACCGCAAGGGCGATTTCGTCGTCGGTCACCCGTCGCTGCGCATCGCCGAGCTGTTCCTCTCGAGCGACACGGACCCGTCGGGCTTCACGCGCATCCAGCTGCCGTCGACGATGACCGTCGCGCCGCCGCGCTTCGGCATCTCCGTGGCGGGCGGCGGGGACCTGAACGGCGATGGCTACGCCGACATCGCGGTCGCCGCGACCGCCGGCATCACGGTGATCTACGGCGGTCCTACGGGACCGGCGGCGGCGTACTTCTACACGCTGACGACGCCGTGCGGGACGAGCCCCTGGACGACGGTGCGGCTCACCATGCCGGGCGACCTCGATGGCGACGGCTCCGATGACCTCGTGGCGGCCTTCGTGGGAGCTTGCGTCGCCGCGTTCCACACGCCGCTCACGGGTCCCGTGCTCGATCGGCGCATGGAGCAAGGTCGGACCATCGCTGCCCCGGCCACGGAGCGCGCCTTCGGCAACGTCGTGGCCGGCGTCGGCGACTACGACGGCGACGGGCTGCCCGATTTCGCGCTCACCTCGCTCAGCTCCGTCGCGGGCTCGAGCGTCGTGCGGGTCTACTTCGGTGACGCATCGGCGTGGTCTGCGACGAGCCTCCCGGACGCCGGCGGAGCGCTGCCGGAGCTCGACCTGAACAACAACGTCCCCGGCTACGGCATCGGCGTCGCGTCGGTGTACTGGGATCTTCCCCGCCGCTTCTTCCCGCGCCTCCGCGGTCCTGGCTGAGCGAGCGGGATCGCCGGTTTCTCGACCGCCGCGGCCTCCGCCGACTACGGTGCGTCGGTCCATGGCCGATGGCGCGTCGATGCCCGCTCCGATGTCCCGCCGCGCGCCCGACGCGTCGCCGGGGCTGCACATCGGGCGTTACCGTGTGATCCGGCTCCTCGGCGAGGGGGCCATGGGCCGCGTCCACCTGGCTCTCGACCCCGAACTCCAGCGCGAGGTCGCCGTGAAGGTGCTGCGCGAGGGTGAGGCGCGGGAGCTGTTCTTCGCCCGCTTTCGCAACGAGATGCGAGCGGCGGCGCGGTTTCATCACGCCAACGTCGTGATGGTCCACGACGCCGGCGAGGACCCCGCGATGGGTCCCTTCGTCGTGTACGAGTTCGTGGCGGGGCCGAGCCTCCGCGCGCAGCTCGACGCCGGTCCGCTCTCGGCGCGCGAGGTGCTCCGCATCGGCCGCGGCGTCGCAGCGGCCCTCGACGCGCTGCACGCCGTGGGTGTGGTCCACCGAGACATCAAGCCCGACAACATCCTGCTCGGCGCCGATGGCAGCGTGAAGCTCGCGGACCTCGGCATCGCGCGGGTCCCCGACGCGGCGTTGACTCGCGACGGCCAGTTCGTCGGCACGCCGGCGTACGCACCGCCCGAGGCCATCACCCGCGGCGACTACAGCGCCCGGGGCGACGTCTACTCCCTCGCGTCGGTGCTCTACGAGGCGCTCACGGGCACCCGGCCGTTCCCCGGCGACGACGCGGTGCGGGTCTCCTACGCGGTCGTGCACGACGCGGTGGTGCCGCCGTCGGCGCGGGTGCCGTCGCTCGCCGCCCGGGTCGACGACGTCTTCGCCGCGGGCCTCGCACGCCGCCCGGGCGCACGCCCCGTCAGCGCGACGTCGCTGGTCTCGATGCTCGCAACGGCGCTGCGCGAAGCACCCGCGTCGGTCCCCACGCCGGCAGCGCCGCGCTGGGGAGCGCTGGTCGCGGCGGCCGTCGGGCTGTTGATCTTCACCGTGGGCGCATACCGGGCGACGCGTCCGTCGGCGCCCGAGGCCACCGCTACCATCGCCGCCACGCCGGCTGCCGTCGCCGAGCCTTCGCCGACGCCCGCCGCCCGCGCTCGGGCGCGAACGCCGCACCGCGTCGCTGGCCGCTGACCGCGTCGGACGCGTGGCATAAAATCCAGGCTCTGCACGCGGAGGCCTTGTGTTGCGCGGCGACCCCGCGGAAAACGGCCCTTCGACGTTCGCCGTGACCGAGCCGCCGCCCGCCCCTGCGCCCGATCCCGCGCCCGACCCGGAGCCTGCCCCTGCGCTCGCCCCGGCTCCCGCGGCGCGCCCGGCGGGTGGAAGCTCGCTGCGCGTGCTCGCGGCGGTGGTGTCGCTCTGCGGGGTCATGGGAGGCATGCTCGGCGGCAGCGCCCTGGGTGTCTCGTCGGCGAACCACATGGGACCGATGGACCCGGTGCGCGTGCACCTTCGCGCACCGTCCGCGACGGCCTCGGAGGCTGACCCCGAGGGCGCCGGCGACGGCGTCATGGACGACCTCGACGAGGGCGCCGACGCCAGCGTGCGCGGGGACGCTTCGCTCGACGCGAACGACGCCGCGAACGCCGATGCCGCGTCCGATGGTGGAGCCGACGGGGGTGCCGCGGCGGCGGCGGCGGCGGGCGGTGGAGTGGTCGCGGCGGCGCGACGGCGCGAGGCGGTGGTCACGTCGGACTCGGTGCAGCCCGGTCCCGCGCAGGGGTACATCGAAGGCAGACCCGTGCGGCTCGTGGTGACCCGGGTCGACAACAAGCCCGTCGAGGTGCACACGGCCGCCGCCTACGGGCGCATGCGCGACGCGGCCGCGCGGGACCACGTCGCGCTGCGCATCATGAGCGGCTTTCGGACCATGGAGCACCAGCAGGCGCTCTACCGCGCGTACCGCCAGGGGCGCGGCAACCTCGCGGCGGTGCCGGGGCAGTCGAACCACCAGAGCGGGCACGCGCTCGACCTGAACACGTCGTCCGCGGGCGTGCTGCGATGGCTCGAGCGCAACGCGCGGCGCTTCGGCTTCCGCCGCACGGTGCCGACGGAGGCCTGGCACTGGGAGTGGTGGTGACGGTCCGTCAGGCCGCGGTGGCGCGGGTCACCGACGCCACGCGCCCGCGCTCGAGGCCGATGCGCACGTCGGACACGGCCTTCGCGAAGCCCGCGTCGTGCGTGACGAGCACCACGATGCAGCCACGGTCCCGCGCGGCCGCGAGGTCGCCCTCGAGGCGCGCGACGGACGCCGCGTCGAGGCCCGTGGTGGGCTCGTCGAAGAGCAGCATCGACGGGGAGTGAAGCTCCGCGCGCGCCATCGCGAGGCGCTGAAGCTGACCCCGGGAGAACGTTCGCGCCGGGCGGTCGGC
>CAIMWA010000213.1 GCA_903845045.1 uncultured delta proteobacterium
ACGACGGCGCCGCCCCGGATGCGTCCCTCGACGTCACCGTGGACCCGGCGTGGCACCCGTCGGCGCCGGTGCAGAACCGCTTTCCCGGCATGGATTTCGAGCGCGACGCCGACGGCGCGTTCGTGTTCCGCCGCGCCGACGCCGAGGTGGTGGTGGACCTCGGGGCGCACCGCGCGCGCGCCGTGGTTCGCCCGACGCACGCGCCCGAGGACCCGCTGGAGGACCTGACGGCCCTCGATACTCCGCTGCGGTTGCAGGTCGCGAGCGAGCTTCCGGGACGCGGCGGTGCGATGGTGCACGCCTGCGGCTACGCCGACGACCGGGGCGCCGTGCTCTTCGTCGCCCGCTCCGGCGGCGGAAAGACCACGACGGCGCGGAAGCTCCCGGCGGCCCACGTGCTCTCCGACGACCTCGTGGCGGTGCGTCGCGTCGACGGCGTGTGGCGGGCGTGGTCGCTGCCGTTCGTCGGCGAGTGGCGGCGTCCGACGGTGCCGCGGAGCGCCCCGCTGCGGGCGGTGGTGTTCCTGCGCAAGGCGGCGGAGGTGTCGGTGACGCCGTGCCCTCGCGCGGCGGCCTTTGCGGACGCGCTGCAGGCGATGGTCTGGTTCGCCCGGGGCGACGCCCACGCGGCGGCGTTGGTCGACACCTCCCACGCGTTGGTCAGCGCGGTGCCGTGCGTGACGCTCGCGCTTCCTCGCGAGGCGCCGGTGCTCCCGCTGCTCGACATGTGGCTGCGGTGAGCTCGGCGCCGGGGCTGCGCTTCGGACCGCTGGACCTCGTCGTAGCCGGGGCGCCGCTTCCCGGCTGCCTCGACGCGCACGTCGGATCCGTCGACGCCGCGAGCCCGACGGTGCAGGTCGCCGTGGTCGACGCCCTGCCGAAGGACACGCCGCGAGCCCACGCGGACGCAGGCTTCGCGCTTCGTGCCGAGCCCGGCGGGTGGGCCATCGCGGTGCGCGGAGATGCGGGGCCCTCGCCCTGGCTCGCCGCGTTCTGCGAGATCGTCGCGCGGGAGGCGCCCGCGGCCGATTGCGCGCTTCTTCACGCCGGGGCGGTCGCGCTGCGTGACGGCGTGGCGCTGCTCGTCGGACCGCCGGGCGTCGGAAAGACCACGGCGGTGCGTGCGGCGGGTTCGCGCGCCTTCGCCTCCAACGCCGTGCTGGCGGAGGCCGGCGGGCAGCGGAGGGTCTGGGCGATGCCGTTCAACCGGGATCTCGAGCCTGCGCTCGAGGCGAAGGGCCCGCGTCCGCTGCGCGCCGTGGCGTTCGTGCGCAGGTCCGACGTCGCCGGGATTGAATGCCTCGCGGGGTCCGCCGCAACGGTGCGGTTGATGGCTCACGTGATGCGACCTCGCGGAGACGATCCTGCGCCGCGGCTGCGGTCCGAGGTCGCCCTGCGGGTGCTCCTCGGCGTGCCCGCCGTCGTGCTGGGCATGCCCCGGGGCCCAAGCTATCTTGTGGCGCTCGACGGCCTCTCCCCCGTCGACCCGGCGCAGTCATGAGTACCGAACGAAAGCTCCGGCACGCGCCGGATGCGGTGTGGCGCCGCTACGACGAGCAGGTCGCCGTCATCTCCCTCGACGTGAGCCGCGTCCGGCTCTTCAACGGCGTCGGGAGCTTCTTGTGGGAGCGCTCCGACGGCGCGAGCGTCGACGAGCTCGTGCAGGCGGTCTGTGCGCGCTTCGCCATCGACGAGGCCACGGCGCGGGCCGACGTCGAGGCCTTCGTCGCCGACCTCTCCGCCCGGGGTTTGCTTCGCGAGGGGAGCGGAGCGTGAACGGCTCGCAGCTCCTGCGGGCCCTGGCCGACCGCGCCGGCCGCCCCTTCGGCGTGCACCTGCAGGTGGCCGATCGCTGCAACCACGCCTGCGGACACTGCTACCAGGTGCAGGGCGAGAAGGGCGAGCTCGACCTCGACGCCCTCCGCGGCATCATCGACGGCATCGCCGAGGCCGGCGTGCTCACGCTGAACGTGAGCGGCGGCGAGGCCACGCTGCGTCCCGACCTCCCGGCGGTGCTGCGCCACGCGCGATCGCGCGGCATGGCGGTGCGCCTCTACACCAACGCCTTTCTCGTGGACCGCGCCTACGCAGCGGAGCTCGCTTCCATCGGCCTGCTCGAGGTGCACGTGAGCGTGTACTCGGCGGCGCCGACGGAGCACGACGCCGTGACGAAGGTGCCGGGCTCCTTCGTGCGGACCGTCGACGGCGTGCGCGCGATGCGGGCGCACGGCATGCGGGTGGTGCTGAAGACCCCGGCAACGAGGCTCTCCGTCGGGGGCAGCGCGGGGGTCGCCGACCTTGCCGCGGAGCTGGGCTGCACGCACCACCCGTCGAACGATCTCACCGCCCGCGAGGACGGCTCCACGGAGCCCTGGGACCTTCGGGTCTCGCCGGAGGAGCTCTTGCGGCACGGCCGGCTCACCCCGTGGGCGCCCGCGGACGACGAGGGCGAGCGCCGGCGCGAGAAGCTTGCGGTGTCGCCGTGCGGCGTGGGTCGTTAGGGCCTCGTGGTGCTGCCCGACGGGCGGCTGCAGCCCTGCACCGACACCCCGCGCACGGCGGCGGACCTCACGCAAACGCCCCTCGCAGAGGCCCTGCGCTCGCCGGAGCTGCGCCTCTTCGAAGGGCTCGACTGGTCGAAGGTGCACGGCTGCCGCGACTGCGACCTGCTCTCGGCGTGCCACCGGTGCCACGCGACGGCGCTGCACGAGCGCGGTGATTACCTGGGACCGTATGCCGCGGCCTGTGCGCGGGCGGCGGCGCGCTATGCCGCGTCGGTCGGTCCGCTCGAGGTGCTCGCGCCGGCGGAGGGCGTCGGCCCGGGGCGCGACCCTTCGGTTGGTCCCTTCGCCATCGTTCGACGGGGGGTGATCCAGCCCGTGGCCGATGTCCGCACGGCTGCCGACGAGGCGCTGGCCGCGGCGTTTCCGTGGATTCGTGGGAGCTCCGTGGACGTAGCGGCGCCCTCGGCGCTGGTGCCGCTGCGCCGGGGGGCCTCGGGGGGCGCCTTGGCGATGGCGCCTCCGGGGCGAGCGGGTGTGCAGCCGCCGGACGGTCCATGCTAGAACGCGCCGCTCGTTTCGGGTTTGACCAAGAACCTCAGGGGATGCCCATGCGCCGTACCTTCCGTCCTGCTGTGCTGCTGCCGCTTTTTGCCGTTGCGGCTTCCGGCTGTTCCGACAACCCCCAGCCCACGGTGGACGCGGGATCCGACGTCGTCGTCGTCGTCGATGCGCCGGTGACCGACGCGGGGCCTGCGGACACCGGACCCGCCGACACCGGCCCTGCCGACGCGGGACCGATGTGTCCGTCGGTGGAGTTCGTGCGGCCGACGACGGGTGCGGTGCTCGGGGTGAGCGACGACGCCGACCACAACTGCAGCAACGGCTTCGCCTACACGGTGCAGCTCGCCACCAACGCGGCGGTGGGTCTTCGCCTCGGGCTCTACGTGAACGGGCGCCAGGCGAGCACGTCGGTGGTGGCCGGACCGACGGTGACCTTCCCGGCGGTGCAGCTCGACACCGGCGCGACGACGGCGCTCGAGGTTCGTCTCATCGACGGCGCCACGAGCTGCGCCACGTCGCGGGTGACGGTGAACTGCAACGTCCCGCGGTGCTCGGTGACGACGCCGACGCGCGCGCTGCTCAACGCGTCGGACAGCACCGCCAGCACGGGGATGCCCTTCGCGACCACCGTCGTGGTCGGCACCGACGTCGAGGACGGTCGCACCGTGGCGCTGAACGTCACGGGCCTCGCGGCGCCGCTGTCGGCTCAGGCGATGGGCGGATCGGCGCGCTTCACCGGCGTGGCCATGAACCCCGACGGCGATTTCGTCGTCCGCGCGACCTGCACGAACGCGGCGGGCAACGTGGGCCAGTCGGCCGACACGCGCTTCACCGTCGACTCCGTCGCGCCGACGCTCTCGGGCATCACGCCCGCCGACAACGTGACCGTCGGGCTCATGTCCGACGTCGACGCGACGCTCCCGGGGACTCAGTTCCACGTGTGCGCGCACAGCGACGCGGCCGGTCGCACGCTCTGCGCCAACGTGGCCGGAGCGTCGCCCGCGGCGAGCGTCGGCTGCGCCACGGTTCCTGCGACGGCCACGATGGAGACCTGCGTCGAGGTGACGTGCCCCGACGGCGGCGCCCCGTTCAACGTCGACGTGCACACCGATGACGCTGCAGGCAACGTGGCGTCGCACACGGTCCTCTCGGTGCGATGCCAGTCGGCGCTGCCGTCGGTGCGCATCACCGCTCCGCGGGCGTACGCCGCCGGCGACCCCACGACGATCCTCAACGCCTCGCGCGACATCGACACCGCGACGCCGGGCCTCCAGGCCGATGTGGTGGCGTGCGTCGATCGCGGCGGGGGCATGGCCGCGCTGACCCGCGACGGCGTCACGACCCCGCTTGCGACGGCGACGGTGGCGGCCACGAGCGTGGGCGATCCTTGCGCGATGCTAGGCATGGGCTTCGTTGGCATCGCGCGCTTCCCGCACGTGACGCTTCCGCAGACCTTCCCGACCCGGTCGTCGGCGATGGACCCGGCGCCCACGGCGCCGGCGTTGACGGTCACGGTGACGGACCCCTCGGGTGACGTCGGCGCCTCGGCGCCGGCGGTGCTGTACGTGGACTCGCTTCCGCCGACGGTGAGCGTCTACAACTGCAACCGCCTCGTGCGCCCGGGCACCGACGGCTCTGGTCACACCTCGATCACCATCGCGAGCGAGGCCTACCCGGCCACGCTGACCCTCACGCACACGGGGTCGACGCCGACGACGCTCACCGCGTCCGGGCCGACGATGACCGGCGGCACCGCGACCTTCGACAACGTCACGCTCGCGACGGGCGTGACGACGCTGCAGCTCACGGCGACGGACCCGGCCGGCAACTCCGCGTCGACGGATGGCATGTGCACGATCACCGTCGGCAACCCGCCGGCGCTGGCGTTCACGAGCCCGGCGGCGATGGCGGTGTTCACGACCACGCACGTCACGAACGTCACGCTCAGCACCGACGCGCCGAACGGCACGGTGGTCTCGCTCGCCATCAACGGCGGCGTGGCCATCACGTCGACGGCGATGGGCGGCGTGGTGACGTACACCGGCGTGACGCTCCCCGAGGCCGACACCGTGAACCTCGTCGCGACGACGGCGGACGTTCCCGGACGCGGCGTCGGCACGGCGTCGGTCGTCGTCAAGGTGGACACGCAGGTTCCCGTGGCGCCCGGCGGCCTCGCGCTGTCGATCCCGACGACGCCGCGCTCGGCGCGCCGCGCGGGCACGGTGCACCTCACCTGGACCGACGGCTCGGACCCGACCGCGGCGGGCACGGGCTCGCGCCCGGTGTCGCGTTACGAGATCCGGTACTCGACGGTGGCGCTGATGGGGTCGAACTTCACCGGCGGCACGCTTGCGACGGTCAGCGCCACGCCGGGTGCCCCGGGCGCGGCCAACGCGGCCGACCTCAACGGGCTGCAGCTCGGGCGCGCCTACTACGTGGCGATGCGCTCCGTCGACGGCGCCGGCAACGTGAGCCCGACGGTGGTCAGCGCCGGGCCGATCACGCCGGACCTCATCGTGGACCAGCTCAGCAACGCGATGCCTCCGCTGGGCTTCTCGGTCTCCGGCGGCATGGACTTCAACGGCGACGGCATCGACGACCTCGTCGTCGGCTCCGGCAACTCGGCGACCTCCGTGGGCGGCCTCGCGCGCATCTACTTCGGGTCGGCGTCCGGCGTGTCCGCGACGACCTTCGTGGAGTTCCACGGCGCGGCGTCGGATGGCCGCTTCGGCACCGCGGTGGCGGCGCTCGGTGACGTCAACGGCGACGGCATCGACGATCTGGCCATCGGCGAGCCGGGTCCGTCGGCGGTGGGCTCGACCCGCGGCGGCGTCGTGTACCTCTTCTTCGGCCGGCACACCGCCTCGTGGCGCACGGGCTCGGCCGCGGCGTACACCCCGATGGACGCCGACGTGACGATCAGCGGCGGCACCGGCGGCCTCGCGACGGCTCGTCTCGGCACGTCCCTCTCGCGCCTCGGCGACTTCGACGGTGACGGCCTCGCCGACGTCGTGGCCGGCGCGCCGAACGCGACGGGCGGAGGCGCCGTGGTGGTGTTCAAGGGTCGCCGCACGTGGCCTGCGACGCTCACGCCCAACGCGGCGGAGCTCACGATCACGAACAACGGCTCCAACGCGTTCTTCGGCTTCACCCTCGCGGGCCTCGGCCGCGTGGTGGGCGCCGACGCGCTCGAGGATCTCGCCATCGGCAGCGGCGCCGTCGCGACGCCGGGCGTGACGTACATCTACGCCGGCCGCGCGCTCCCGACCGCGGTGTCGCTCGGCGTGACCGACGCGACCTTCACCCGCGCCGGCATCGTGCCGGGCAGCGTGACGGGCACGGGCCCGGGCTCGACGGTGGCGCAGGGCCAGATCGTGGCCGCCGGCGTCGGCGACGTCGACGGCGACGGTCGCTCGGACGTTGCCATCAGCAACATCACGGCGCTCGGCGGACCGGGCGAGGTCTTCCTGTACTTCGGCGCGGCGGACGGGAGCCTCACGGCGGGACCGTCGATCCGTTCGCCCGAAGGCCTCGTCGGCGACGTCTTCGGACGCAGCCTCGCGTCGGTGGTGGACCCGACGGTGACGCACCCCTCGCTGCTGCAGTCGGGCGCATCGACCTGCGACCTGCTCGTCGGGAGCCAGGCGTACCAGTTGAGCACTTCGCGGCTGGCCATCTATCGAGGTCGCGCCGCCGCCGCGTGGGCGGGCGTGACGTCGTTGAATCCGGACCGCGTCGTGACCTCGGCCTCCACCGGTTCCCTCGCGGGAATCTCGAGCGTGGCGTGGCTCGGCGACATCGACGGCGACGGTGGCTACGATGCCGCATTCGCGGAGATCGGCACCGGCACGCTCTACATCGTTCACTGAGCCGCAACCCCCATCCGAAGAGGAGTCCCGCGCATGCTTCCCGAGAACCCCGAAACGAGCCTCCCCGAGCGGCTTCCGTACGAGCGCCCGACCGTCGTCGAGGACCTCCCTCTGGAGACCTACAGCCTCGCGTGCGACCCCAACGCCGGCGGCAAGAACGCCGGCGCCTGCGACCAACAGGGCTTCGCCCTGAGCTGACCGTCAGCGCGCGAGGGCGTCGAGGGCGCGCAGCCCGGCCCAGCGCGCGAGCCACCGCGGCAGCGCCGTCCATCGGTCGCTGAGGAGCGGTCGCTCGAGCAACGTCCCCCGCCACGCCGTCACGCCCCGCCGACGCCGAACCCCGTCCCGCTGCAACACCCAACGCCGCACGGCGAAGGTCCTCGCCTGCATCGCCGGCGCGTGGGCCCACGGCGGCGTCGGCATCGTCACGCCGCGCACGGCAAGCTGGGCCCCGAGGAGCACCAACGGCAGCCGGAACCCGCCGCGCTGCGCTCGCTCGAAGACGGCCGTCCAGTCGAGCGGCTCCCGCTCGGCGAGGCGGGCGATGTCGTCGGCGTGGCGCCCGTCGAGATCGTACAAATGGTTCGCGTAGTGCACCGCGGCGTGGACCACCTGGTCCTCGGGGCCCAGCGAGCGAATCATCTCGCGCTCGGCGGTCCAGTCGCGGGCGCGGGCGAAGAGCCCCGGCACGTCGACGTCGAACCACGGCGCGTCCGCGAGGTCGCGGTGCAGGTCCACCGGCATCCACGGGCCGGCGTGCACGAAGGTCCACTCCTTGGCTCCGAGGTGGTGCGTCACCCGGCGGTGCTCGGGCCGCACCACGTTGAACCCTTCATCGATGAGGGCTGCGGTCATCGCCTCGAAACGGTCGGCGGGCACGAGCACGTCGACGTCGGAGCCCAGGCGGCGTCCCACGCCTCCGTAGAGCACCGGATCGGCCCACGCCGCCTTCAGGAACAGCACGTCGGCTCCCGCGCGGGCGCCCAGCGTACGCAGCAGCTCGCGCTGCTTCCCGAGGAGCAACGCCTGCACCGGTCCTACACGCTTCGACGAGGGCCGGGGGGGCACTCGGGCACGCGCTCAGCCCGTCTCGGAGGTGTCGAGGGAACGACGATCGTCGATGCAGCCGACCAGCCACCACCGGCGGCGCTGCTCCCATAGCTCGTAGGCCATCGACGCCTCGGCAAGCGCGTCGAGGTCGCGGTCGCTGATGAGGTAGCGGCCGTTCGTCGCGGTCAGCCCGTCGTCGAGGTCGTCGTGGTGCATCGCGTGATCCCTCTCTCTTTCCATAGCGGCCGGCGCGGCCACCTTGGCAACGCTGCGAGCATGCGCAGCACTGAACGTCTGCGGGGAGTTTTCGATGGACAGCCTATGTCAAGGCTTCAGGAGCCCGGCGTACTCGTGGAGGCACTGCTGCGTACGCCCGAGCGACCCTGCGGCCGGGAGCCAGTCCCCGGCCCCGCCAAAGCCCGGGCCGACGAAGTCGACGGGGGCTGCGACGGGGTCGACCCCGGCGCGGAGAAACTCTGCCATCGACCGGCGCATGTGCAACGCCGACGTCACGACGACGAAGCGGGTGATGCCCCGGGCGCGGCCCAGGGCGACGGAGAAGCGGGCGTTCTCGCGGGTGTTCGCCGCGCGCGGCTCGAGCCACACCTGGCCGCGGGGAACGCCGGACGCCACGAGCAGGTCGGTCATCGCCGCCGCCGAGGCTCCGGGGTCCGGGCCGGGCGCGACGCCAGTGACGATCACCGCGGCGGGGTGCGTCGCGTGGAACCATCGCGCCGCACCGAGCACCCGTGCGCGCGCGGCCCCGTCGAGGCGCTCCGACGAAGGGATTCCTGGGACCGCGGGACCCACCGAAGACCCGAGCACCACCAGCGCCGTCGAGGGGGCGAGGGCCATCGGCACCGCCGCTTCGGGCGCAGGCAGCGCAGGCTCGAGGCTTCGCACCAACGCCGCGGAGAACGCAGGCGTCGCGGCGATCCAGAGGAGCAGCCACGCGGTTGCGGCGGAGCGCAGCGCCCAGCGCGCGGACGCCGACGGCACGACCTGCTCGCGTCGCAGGACCGCCAGCGCCGCGCCGAGCACGCACAGGAGCAGCAGCGTGTGGTCGACGAGCCGCGCGGCGTTCACGGGAGCGGGGAGCGCTCTTCGTGGAAGCGGATGCCGAGGGCCTCGAGCTCGTCGAGGATGGGGTCGTAGACCTGCGGCGTGACCGGCACGACGACGCCGCGCTCGGCGATGGTGCCGTCGAGGAGGCGCAGGACGCCGATGGCCGCGGGGAGGCCGACGGTGCGCGACATCGCCGACGCGCCGCCGGGGATGCCGTAGTCGACGAGCGTCGAGCGCAGCGCCTCGGAGCGCTCGCCGTAGCGCGCCACGAAGGAGTGCTGCAGCACGATCATGTCGCGCTCGCCGGGCTTGTACTGGAGCTTCTCGACCATGCGGGCGACGAGGGCGTCGAGGGGCGAGGTGTTCCGGTCGGCGAGGGGCGCGGCGTCGAACATGCCGAGCCAGCGGAGCTTCGCGATGGGCGCGGAGTCCAACGCCACGTGCCCGCGCGCCGCGACGGCGGCCTCGACGTCTTCGTCGACGGCGACACCGGCGAGGGACGCGAGCACGCCGCGGTAGGTGGCGCTCGCGTAGCTGCGCGCGGCGTCGTCGAAGAGCCCGACGTCGGCCATGGCCTTCCAGGTCTCGCAGTGGCCCACGTTGCGGAGCGTGCCGCGGAACATCGTCTGCACGCCGGCGAGGTCGTAGGTGTCGACGTAGGCGACGGAGTCGCGGTTGGGGTAGCCCTCGAAGACCCCCGCGCCGGGGATCTCGACGCGCTCGGGCCGCGCAAAGAGCTCCGGGCCGGGGATGGACACCACGGCGCCGTCCTGGAGGTAGCGCGCGGCGTTGCGGGCCGCGAGCACGACTCCGCGGGGCGACCACGAGAACTTGTAGCCGAAGGGGTTGTCGTTGGCCTCCGGGGCCGGGAGCCCGCCGCAGTAGGAGCGGAACGACGTCACCGTGCCGCCCGCCGCGCGCACCCGGTGGATGATGCGCATCGCAGACATGTGGTCGATGCCCGGGTCGAGGCCGAGCTCGTTCAGCAGCGCGACGCCGGCCTCGCGGGCGCGGGCGTCGAGGGCGCGCATCGCCGGAGACACGTACGACGTCGTCACGAGGTGCTTGCGGTGCGTGATGCAGCGCTCGGCGACGCGCACGTGGTGCAGGTACGGGAGCATCGAGACCATCACGTCGCTCCCTTGCGCGAGGGCGTCGAGGGCGGCGTCGTCGTCGATCTCGAGGGGCACGGCGCGGCCGCGGGGGTGGCCCGCGACGAGCTCGGCCGCCCGGTCGACGGAGCGCGCCGCGACGGTGACGGTGTGCGATGACGCCTCGAGGAGGTGTCGGACGACGGGGCCTGCGACGAGGCCCGCACCCAGGATTGTGACGTTCGCCATGGCGCGAGCGGTCTACCGCACCGGCGCCGCCGAGGGAACGGCGTCGAAGCAGGAGACACCCACGCGCCGTCCGTCGGGGTCGCGGACGTAGATCGTCCATGCCGTGCGGTGCTCGATGGGCACGGCGAGGGCCTCGCAGCGGCGCGCGAAGTCGTCGCGCTCGGCGGGCGTCACGCGGAACGCTGCGAACTCGAGGGTGCCCGCGGGGACTCCGGGCTCGCCGGGCTCCGACGGCTCGATCATGAGCAGCGCGTCGTCGAGGCGCAGCCAGCACACTTCAGGGCGCGGGGCGGGCACGACGGGGAGCGCGAAGACGGCGGCCCACCAACGCGCGAGGGCGTCGGGGTCGCGGGTGCGGAGCGCGAGGTGGTGGAGGCGCACGCGCGCATTGGACGACGCCGCGGGCTCCGCGGGAAGAGGAGGCACGCATACGCTATTTGGTATTCCGAGCGGTGCGGGGGACCTCGTGCGCGGCGATGCGCGTTGACCCGGCCTTCGCGGGACGCATAGCATCCGCCGCGATGGACCCCCGCAGAACGGCGGCGCGCGCGTTGCTCGCCGGGATGATCGCGCTCGCGGCGCCCGCAGTGGCGACGGCGCAGGTCACGGGCAACCAGCTCCTCGTGACGGTGGGGCGAGAGCAGTTCGACGACCTGCGCTACGACGAGGCGATCCAGACGCTCTCGGCGGCGCTGCTGCGGCGCGGCAACACGCCGGCGCAGGAGGTGACGATCTACGAGCTCCTCGCGCTGTCGTACCTCGCGCTGAACCGCGAGGAGGAGAGCGAAGGTGCTTTCCGTCTGCTGCTCGCACGGGCGCCGGAGCACCGGCTCGACGACTCGCACTCGCCGCGTGTGCGGGAGTTCTTCCAGCGCGTCGTGGACCGCTGGCATCGCGACGGCTCGCCGGGGCTTCCGCGGGCCGAGGAGGCGCCGCGGGCGGAGCGTCCGGTGCTCATCGACCACCGCTCGCCGGCGGAGCAGCCGCGGGGCCTCGCGCTCACGCTGAGCGCCCAGCTCACGGATCCGGACCGCCGCGCGGAGTCGCTGGTGCTCGCCTACCGCGCGGGCTCGCACGGGCTCTTTCACCGGCTGCGAACGGTGCGCAGCGGCGCCGAGTTTGCTGCGCAGGTGCCGGGCGACGACGTGCGCGCGCCGGCCGTCGAGTACTACCTCGAGGCGGTGGATCCGCGGGGCATCGCGGTGGCGTCGCGGGGCGATGCGCTCGCTCCGCTGCGGGTGGTGGTGCCCGTCGAGGCGTCGCCGTCCATCGCCTCGCGGTGGTGGTTCTGGACCGGCGCCGCGGTGGTGCTGGCCGGCGTGGTAGTGGGGACGTACTTCGCGGTGTCGGGCAGCGCGTCGTCGGAGCCCGCACACCTGACGATCAACGTTCGCGGAGATTGAGGAACGGGTTCATGGCTGACGAGTCCTTGGAGATCGACATTCTCGAGCACGGCGCGCCGAAGGACGGCGTGCCGCAGACCAGCAACCGGCGGCTGTTCATGCAGCTCCTCGTGCTGGAGCACCCGTCGGCGTTCGACGCGGCGGTGCACGCGCTGCAGTCGCGGCTGACGCAGAACGGCGTGGCGGCGGTGCTCTACGCCGACTGCAACAACCCGTTCCGCCTGGGGCTGCTGACGTTCAGCGAGGACCCGGCGCACTTCACGACGCGCGTTCACGACGTGATCCGCGAGTGCAACCGCGGCGGCGACCTCGCGCCGTGGACCGCGGTGCCCGGCTTCTCGATGCTCGGGCGCGCGTACAGCACCGGGTACGAGAGCGACCTGCAGTTCTGGCTCGTCGACCGCCCGCGGGAGACGGTCATGCACGCCGGCTGGGATTACGGGGTGTGGTATCCGCTCAAGCGCAAGGGCGCGTTCAGCCGCCTCGAGGCGCGCGAGCAGGGCGCGATCCTCCGCGAGCACGGCGGCATCGGGCGGGCGTACGGCGCGAAGGACTACGCGCACGACATCCGCCTCGCCTGCCACGGCCTCGACATCAACGACAACGACTTCGTCATCGGGCTCATCGGACCGGAGCTCCATCCGCTCTCGCACGTCGTCCAGACGATGCGGAAGACCCGTCAGACGAGCGAGTTCATGGAGCACATGGGCCCGTTCTTCGTGGGCCGCGTCATCGCCCGCGTGGGCGGCTGACCCGTCAGCCCTCGCGCCCCTCGAGCATCCCGCCGTAGGTCTCGCGCAGCTTCGACTTCAGGAACTTTCCCGTCGAGGTGCGGGGGATCTGCGTCACCACGACGAAGGCGTCGGGCAGCCAGAACTTCGCGAAGCGCGAGACGAGGTGCGCGCGGAGCTCGTCGTCGCTCGCGGTGCGCCCTTCCTTGAAGACCACGGCGGCGATGGGGCGCTCGTCCCACTTCGCGTGGCGCCCGCCGAAGACCGCGGCCTCGAGCACCGCGGGGTGGCTCATGAGCGCGTTCTCCAGGGCCACCGACGAGATCCACTCGCCGCCGGACTTGAGGACGTCCTTCGAGCGGTCGGTGATGCGCACGTAGCCCTCGGCGTCGAGGGTCACGACGTCGCCGGTCTTGAACCAGCCATCAGCGGTGAAGCGGTCGGCGCCCACGCCGCCGTAGTAGCTCTGCGCGACCCACGGACCGCGCACCTCGAGCTCGCCGTAGGTGCTGCCGTCCCACGGGAGCACGCGGCCGTCGTCGTCGACGTGGCGCGTCTCGACGAAGGGCACCGCGCAGCCCTGGCTGGCGCGCGCCTCGAGGTGGGCGGCGGGACCCGCGTCGCGCAGCGTGTGCTTCACCCGCGCGACGGTGCCGAGGGGGTTGGTCTCGGTCATGCCCCACGCGTGCGTCACCTCGAGGCCGTGCCGCGTCGCGAAGCCCTCGATCATCGAGGCCGGGGCCGCGGCGCCGCCGATGACCATGGAGCGCACGCTCGCGAGGTCCCAGCGCTTCGGCTCGGCGTCGAGGGCCGCGAGGATGCCGAGCCAGATGGTGGGCACGCCCGCGGCGAGGGTCACGCGCTCCTGGTGCATGAGGTCGAGCAGCGACACCGCGTCGAGGTGCGGACCGGGCATGACGAGCTTCGCGCCGGCGAGCACGGCGGCGAACGGCACGCCCCACGCCGACGCATGGAACATCGGCACCACCGGGAGGCACGTGTCGCTCTCGCGGATGCCGAGGGAGTCGACGAGGCACGACGAGAGGGCGTGCAGCACCGTCGATCGGTGCGAGTACAGCACGCCCTTGGGGTTGCCCGTGGTCCCCGACGTGTAGCAGAGCATCGCGGCCTCGTTCTCGTCGAGGGCGGGCCACGCGTAGGTGCCCTCCTCGGCGGCGAGCAGGGCCTCGTAGTCGTGCGTGCCGTCGGGCGCGGGTCCGCTGTCGGGCACCACGATGACCGCGCGGATCGACGGCACCTGCGGGCCGAAGGACTCGAAGAGCTTCCAGAGCGAGCGGTCGACGATGACCACGGTGTCCTCGGCGTCGCGGGCGATGAACGCGAGCTCCGTCGGGTGCAGCCGGAGGTTCAGCGTGTGCACGACGGCGCCCATCATCGGCACCGCGTAGTAGGCCTCGAGGTGCTGCCGGTGGTTCCAGCACAGCGTGGCGACGCGGTCGCCGGGGCGCACGCCGAGGCGGTGCAGCGCGGCCGCGAGCTTCGCGGTGCGCGTCGCGAAGTCGGCGTAGGTCTGCCGGTGCACGCTCCGGTCGGGGAGCCGCGAGACGATCTCCTGCTTCGGAAAGTAGGTGCGCGCGCGCTCCCAGAGGTGCGTGAGCGTGAGCGGAAACGCCATCATGCGACCGGTCGGCATGGCCGCCATGGTGCGCCGCGAACGGCTGGAATTACAGGGGTATGGGAGGCGGAAAGCGTCGACGCAGGGCGTCAGTGCGCGCCGAGCGCGGCGTCGATGCGGCGCTGAAAGTCCTCGAAGGGCAGCGCGCCGGCGAGGAAGCGGCCGCCGATGAAGAACGCCGGCATCGCGAGGGGCGCGCCGGTGGAGCGAGCGGCGGCCATGTCGTCGTCGATCTCGGCCTGGTGCGTGTGGTTGTCCATCGCCGCGCGGAACCGCGCCATGTCGCAGTGGGCCTCCTGCGCGAACTGCTCGAGGTGCGCGCGGTCGAGGGCGTCCTGGTGCGCGAAGAGCACGTCGTGAAAGGCCCAGAAGCCGGCGTTGCCCTTCTGCGCGAAGACCTCCATGGCGGCCTCGGCGGCGATGTTCGCGTTGGGGTGCATCGCCAACGGGAAGTTGCGCCACACCACGCGGATGCGGTCGCCGTAGCGCTGTCGGATCTGCTCCACCGTCGGCCCGACGCGGTTGCAGAAGGGGCACTGGAAGTCCGAGAAGTGCTCGATGACGGTGGTCGCGTTGGCGTTGCCGAAGAACGGCGCGCGGGTGTTGGCGCGCACCTGGAAGACGCGGTTCTCGTCGGCCGCGGGATCAGCGGCGGGGGCCGTCGCGCCGGTGGCGATGAGGCGCTCGTAGAGGTTCTCGCGCGTGGTGCCGGGGTTGCGCAGCGCGGCCTGGGCGCGGGTGCGGGTCTCCTCGATGAAGTTCACGAAGAACTCCTCGGGCTTGGCGCCCACGACGCGGCGGCCGTTGATGAAGAACGCCGGCGTGCCCGTGACGCCGAGGCGCTGCGCGAGGGCGTGGTCGGCGTCGATCTCGGCGGTGTGCGTGCCGTTCGCGAGGGCCGTGTGGGCGCGCGCGACGTCGAGGCCGAGCTCCCGGGCGTAACCCTCGAGCTGGGGGTCCTCGAGGGCGGTGTTGTGCTCGAAGAGCAGGTCGTGGGCGCGCCAGAAGCCCGCGTTGCCGCGCTGCGCGAAGGCCTCCATGGCGATCTGCGCCGACGGGCGGGCGCGCGGGTGGAACGGCAGCGGCTCGTTCTTCCACACGAAGCGGATGTCGTTGCCGAAGCGCGTGCGCATCGCGCGCAGCGTGGGCTCGACGCGGCCGCAGAAGGGGCACTGGAAGTCCGAGAACACGACGACGGTGACGAGCGCGTTGGCGGGGCCGAGCACCGGCGAGGAGCCGATGGGGACCTGGTACACGACGTTGGAGTCGTCGCCGCCCGGGGCCGGCGTGTTGAGCGCGGCATCGACGCCCGCGGCGTACGCGCGGCTCGGCGGCGTGGTCGTGCGCGCGCGGGTGAGCGCCGTCTCGATGGCCGTGCGGAACGTGTCGAGGGGCTGCGCGCCGCGGATGTTTGCCCCGTTCACGTAGAAGTTCGGCGAGCCGTGGCCGCCGAGGCGCTGCAGCAGCGCGAGGTCGGCGTCGATGGCGGCGCGGTGCGTGTGCTGGTCCATGGCGCGGCGAAAGCGCGGGAGGTCGAGGTGGAGCTGCTCCGCGAAGTGCTCGAGGCCCGGGCGCTCGAGCTGGTCCTGGTGGTCGAACATCAGGTCGTGGAGGGCCCAGAACTTCTCGGCGCCGCCCTGCGCGAAGGCCTCGGCGGCGGCCTCGGCGGCGGGGATCGCGTGCGTGTGGTTGGGCTGCGGGTTGTGCTTCCACACGATGCGAAGGCGCTCGCCGTAGAGGCGCGAGAGCGTGTGCAGCGTGGTCTCGGCGTCGCGGCAGAACTCGCACTCGAAGTCGCTGAACGCGACCACGGTGACCGGCGCCCAGCTCTCGCCGAGCACCGGCGACGCGCCGATGGGGATGCGGTCCGAGTCCTGCTGCGGGGTGTGGTCCGTCGGAGCCGATGGGTTCGGAGCCGCCGCCGGCGCCGCCGCCGCGGGGGCTTGCGCTGCGGGGGCTGCGGGCAGCGCCGCTGCAGCCACCGTGGGCTCGGGCCCCACGCGGGGGGCAGGGTCGGCCACGAGGTCCCGAAAGAGGACCCCGAGCAGGAACGCAAACACCATCGACACCGACGCTGCGGTCTTGTTCATCCGTGTGGCTCCGCGGGTATGCGCGTCACATCGCCTGCGCGTGGAACGAGCAATACGAAGGATAGTCCGCGGGGAGCGCCGACGCCCACGGCGACGTCGTCACCGTGCGCGGGTGCGCCGCGAGGAACTCCACGATCTGCGTCGCCTGCACCCCCGTCGGGATGGTGTGGCCGCCCCCGTGACCGCACGCGACGACGTCGTGCCGCGCCGTGTTCAGGTACGGGATGTCGTTCGCCGCGAACTGGTTGAAGTGCGCCGCCGCGATGGCGAGGGAGAACATGTCGGCGGTGCCGCCGTAGACGACGAGCTGCGAGTACCGCGCCGACGGAGCGAGCGCCGGCCACTGCGGATAGGTGCTCAGCGGCCCCAGCGTCGGCGGGTTCATGGGGTCCGAGAAGTAGCCGCCGGAGAACGACACGACGGCCGCGATCTGGCTGCCGCGGAGCACGCCGAGGAGGTCCGACATGATCGCGCCGGCGGAGAAGCCCACGGTGTAGACGCGGTCGCGGTCGACGCCCCAACGCGAGTCGAGGCACTGCAGCACGGCGTCGAAGAAGCGGGCGTCGCGGCTGTCCTGGCGGGTGCGGATGTTGTCCCACTCGATGCCGATGGGCGACGTCGTCGGCAGCAGGTGCGTGGACTCGGGCGTCACGAGGATGAACGGCATGGACGCGTTGTTCACCGCGCCGGCGAGGAGCCCGTTCATGTTGGCGGCGGTGTCGCCGAGGCCGTGCCAGTTGAACACCACGGGCCAGTGGCCGCTCGGAGCCGTCGCGCCCCGCGGCAGCGTGAGGATGAACTGCCGGTCGATGCTGTCGACGGTGAAGCCGTTCACGGTCCCGGCCGCGAGGGCGTCGCACGAGGGCACGACCACCGGCGGGTTGCCGAACTCGTCCACGGGGCCCGCGTCGGTGGGACCGCCGGCGTCGGCGGGCGTCACGGTGCCGGTGTCGAGGGGCGTTCCGGTGTCGGTGGCCGTGGTCGAACCCGTATCCGTCGGCGCAGCGGTGTCGGCGGCGGTGGCGGCGTCGGTGGTCTGCGTCGCCGGGGTGGTGCTCGACCCGCACGCGGCGAGCGGCAGTGCGAGGGCGAGGAGCATCGTTCGGGGCGCGGGCATGGACATCGAAGGGGGTCTCCTTGGGAGGGGGCGCGAAGGAACGCTCATCATACCCGGCGCGGGCGCGTTGCGAAGGCGATGGCGAGGCCGACCGCCAGCCCGACGTAGGCCACGGAGATCGCGAGGAAGCGATCATCGTAGAACCACGCCACCGCGGGCATGACCATGAGCACCTCGACGCCCGCCGCGAAGCCCAGGAGCGCTCGCTCGACGCCGCCGCGCGCGCCAGCGAGGCACGCCGCGAGAACGAAATACACGAGGTAGTAACCCGAGAGGTCCGTCGCGAGGGGCGCGGCGAGGAGGGCGAGGACGAGGCCGATCCACGGGCGGCGCGCACGTCGCAGCGCGGCGAGCCACAGCGCGGCGACGGCGAGCTGGAGAGCGCGGCGTGGAAGGGTGCTGCGCTCGTGCGCCGACCGGGCTCCGTCGGCCCAGGCTTGCATCCACGTCTCGGCGGACGCACCGGGCATGGCGGCCTGCACCCGCTCGACGCGCAGCGCCGGGTCGAAGGCGACGATGACGCCGAGGCCGACCTTGTTCGAGGCCTGCGCGGCGGCGTGACGGCGGATGTGCGAGGTCCACTCGGTCCACGCGCCGGGGCCGGCGGCGGCGGCGCCGAGGACGCAGCCGACGGCGACGGCGGCCGCGAAGCCCACGACCGCGCGGCGGCGCAGCGTCGCGAAGCGCGCGAACGAGGGCGTGCCGACGCCGGCGAGGACGATCCCCGCGATTCCGAGGGCAGGGAACCCGCGCATGACCGCGGCGAGGCCCAGCGCCGCGCCCGCGAGGCCCGGGCGTCGGCGGCGAAGGAGGGCGACGGCGACGGCCAGCAGCGCGAACCAGTCGAGGCGCAGCATGGAGAAGCCGAGCCACGTGAATTTGCCGGGTTCCTGGACGCCCGCGAGGGTCAGCGCGAGCGCCGCGACGCGCCAGCCGAAGGCGGCCCCGAGCACCGCGACGACCCCCGCCATGAGCACCACGTCGAGGCCCGCGAGCGCTCGCAGCCCAGCCGCGGTCGATGGGACGACGCGCGCGACGGTGCCGCCGAGGGCGCTCCAGGCGGGGGACGGGTTGTACCCGTGATCCGTCTGCGTCTCGGCCCACGCTGCGCCGGACATCCCCGCGTGGAGGTTCGCGACGTCGGTGCGGAACGATCGCCAGCGCGCGGGGGAGAAGCGCGAGGTGCACTCCTCGGGGTGATCGAGCGCCGCCGCCGCGGGGACGACGTGGTCGGTGACCAGGTCCCGCATGTCGCGCGCGCGCACCGCGGTCTCGCCGCCGTCCTGGGCCTCGGCGACGGCGGCGCAGGCATACAGCCGGGTGTAACCCAGCTCGCGGTGGTACTTGCTGCCGACGTAGTAGTGGAAGACGTCGTGCCGATGCAGCGCGGTACCCGAGGGGAGGGCGCCGAAGTCGAACCACGCCGCGGCGGCGATGACGGCCAGGCCCGCCGCGACGCCGTGTGCCACCGGGAGCTCTACGGGCGTTCCTGCGCGGCGCCGGGAGCGGAGCCACAGCGCCCAGCCGAGGGCCGCGAAGGCCACCGCGGCGCGAAGGCGAGCGCCGGACCACTCGTCGACGCCCCGGTGCGCGGCGAACACGCCGAGAGCGATGCCGGCGACGGCCACGGCGACGACGACGAGCGCGCGCTTCACGGCGACTCTCCCGGGCGGCGGTGCGGGAGCGCGTACCCGGTGGCCTCGCGAAATGCTTCGGCGAAGCGTGCATCGGGCACGGCCCCGGAGAGCTCGAGGGCACCGGCCCGGAGCGCGCGCCGATCGTCGTACGACGCGGCCCAGCGCTGAAGCCCCGCACGCACCGCCGTCGACGGTGCGCCCGCGGTGACGGCGAGCGCGGCGAGGCACCCGTCGGCGCGACCGCTGTCCGGCGATCGTCGCGCGAGCTCCGCACACCACGGAGCGGCGTCGACGAGGCGATGTCGACGCAGCGCGAGGCGCATCGATGCGGCGGCCGTCTCGGTGGCATCGGCGCCGTGCGACGCGAGCGCTTCGAGGCGTGCGTCCTCGGTGCGCCACGCGGCGCCGCGGATCGCCCCGAGGACGGCGAGAAGGACCACCACGAAGCTCGCGGCGAGGCCCGCGCGGATGGACGTTCGAGGGCCCGAGCGCGCGAGCAAGGGCATGCAGGCGACCACCGCGACGACGTGCACGGCGAGGCCGAGGCTCGGTCCGAACATCGGCGGCGTCGACCATGGCGTCGGCAGCCACGCGAGGACGGCGTCCCGCGCGATCGCGGCCGCGGAGGCGTCGGGCAGGTTGAAGCGAAGCGCGCCGAGCGAAGCGCCCGCGAGCGCCGCGATGGAGGCCGCGACGCGCGCACGCCGCGTCGGAGAACGAAGCGCCGGAACGAGACCGACGAGCCCGGCGCTCCCGGCGCAGGCCGATGCGAGGAGGGCGGTGACGAGCGCGAGCGCCGTCGTCGCGGCGAGCCCCGCCGTGCGGACGCGACGCGCGACGGCGACGGCGACGAGCACCGCCAGGAGCACGGGTCGTCCGCCGAGGGCGCCGGTGAGGTCCCACGCGGCGGGGTGCAGCGTCACCGAGAGCGCGAGCAACGCCGCCGCGGGACGCGGCCACGACGCCTCCTCGACGAGCCGAAGAATCTGCACCGCGACGGCCGCCATCAGCGCGACGCCGAGCGCGTGCTGGGCCATCGGCTCGGCGCGGAACCACTGCCACCCGAGCCACGTCGAAAGCGCCGCGATGGGAGCGGGATCGTGCGTCGCGATGCCAGCTCCGCGGAGCGCGGGCGTGCCGTCGGCGAGGAGAACGCCGAGGCCCGCGAAGGTGCGCGTGGCGGGGTTGCGAACGAGCGCGAGGCGGTCGGCGTCGAGGAGCTGTCCGCGGAGCGCGAGGGCGTGCGCGAGGGCCGTCGTCGCAGCCACAGCGGGCCACGACGTCCATCGGTGCGCGGCGCCCGGGGCGAGGGGAGGCGGGAGCGTCATGCTCGATCAGTGAGGGCGGTCGACGGCGCAGCGTCCGCCGAGGCACACGCAGCTCGGGGCGACGCAGCGCGGTCCGCCGTCGGCGCAAGGATCGGCGCAGCGCACGGCGGCACAGTCCGCGGCGCGCGCACGGGGCACGCACGCGGTCACCGCGCAGCACGACGTCGACGCGCAGTCGCTGTCGCCGTGGCACTCGCCGCCGGGGTCCGATCCGGGCTCCGCCTCGATGCTGTTGCCGGTGATGCCCGTGCGCGGCGGCAGGTCGCTGTGCCGGCCGCTCCCGGGCGAAGGTTGCATCGGCTCGCCGGACATCACCCCGGGCGCCGCCGGCGGGTTCGCCGACGCCGAGGTCGGTCCCGGCTCTGCGTAGCCCCCGCGGGACGCACAGCCGGCGGCCACGCACACGAAGACCCAGGCGGAGCGCTGCGAGAGGTTCATGGCGGGCTTCTTGGGGTCTGTGCGCTGCACGCGTCAACGTCGCGACGCCGCGGGTGTGGACGGACGCGCGGGGCTGTAGCATCGCCGCCGCCCATGGCCCTGCCGCAGCTCGTTCCCGGCTCGCTCTTCGCCCGTGACTTTCGCGTGCTCCGGCACCTCAGCGCCGGCGGCATGGGGGCGGTGTACGTCGTCGAGCAGGTGAGCACGCAGCGCCAGCGCGCGCTGAAGATCATGCTCCCGGACCTCGTGCGGGACCCCAAGAACCGCGAGCGCTTCACGCAGGAAGCGACGGTCAGCGCGCGCATTCGCAGCGACCACGTCGTCGAGGTCGTCGCCGCCGGCATCGACGAGGAGACCGAGACGCCGTGGATCGCCATGGAGCTGCTCGAGGGCGAGGAGCTCGCCAAGGTGCTCGAGCAGCGCGCGCTCGCGCCCGGCGAATTGCTCGAGGTGTACCGTCAGCTCTGTCACGGCCTCGGCGCCGCGCACCGCGCGGGCCTCGTGCATCGCGACCTCAAGCCCTAGAACATCTTTCTCGCGCACGCTCGCCGCGACGGCGCGCCGTACACGGTGAAGATCCTCGACTTCGGCATCGCGAAGGTCGTCGGCGAGACGCGCACCGCGGCGATGGCGACGTCGGCCCTCGGCTCGCCGCTGTGGATGGCCCCGGAGCAGGCCGAACAGGGAGCGATCCGCCCGGCGACGGACGTCTGGGCACTGGGGCTCATCGCGTTCTACGCCCTCACGAACGCGTACTACTGGCGCATCGCGCACGGTGACTTCGCGCTCGCGATGCTCCTCAGGGAGATCTTCGTCGACCCCCTCGACGCCGCGTCGGTGCGGGCGGCGCTGTACGGGCGCGCGGCGCTGATCCCACCGGGCTTCGACGGGTGGTTCGGGCGCTGCGTGGTGCGCGATCCTTCGCAGCGCTTTCACGACGCCAACGAGGCCCTCGCGGCGCTCGCACCGATCCTCGGGGCCGCCGCGGGCGTGCCGGTGCAGGTGCAGACCTATCCGGGTCCCCAGGGCGGCGTGGCGCCGACGGGCTACGTGTCGGGTCCCGCACCGTATCCGCCGGCGTCCATGGCGACGCCCGTGGGCTACGGGTCGATGCCGGTGCCGACGCCCGTGCCGACGATGGCGCAGCCCGGCTACGGGACGCCGGCGAACCCGCCCTGGGCGCAGCCGGGATCGTGGCCCGGAACGCAAGCCGTGCCGCCGCCGATGGGTCCCGGGATGATGCCTGGCGCGCACCCGATGACAGCGAACGGGCGGCGCAACACCGGCGTCATCGTCCTGGGCGTCGCGATCGCGCTGACGGCGATGGTCTCCATGGCCTTCATCGCGCGGGGGCGCAGCTCCGACGCGCCGACGGTGGCTCCGGAGATGCGCAACCCGCAGGCGCCGACGGTGCCAGGGTTCCACCCGCCGCAGTGCCGGGGCACGGGCATGGACCGCGACGTGCCGGGTCTCGCGGGGGTGGCGCAGCTCGCGGCGGGGCGCTTTCATTCGTGCGCGCTGCTGCGTACCGGAACGGTCGCGTGCTGGGGCTGGAACAACTCGCGGCAGATCGGCAACGACACCACCGAGGACCAGTACGCCCCGGTGGCCGTGCCCGGCGTCGCCGGCGTGCGGCAGATCGCGGCGGGCGAGCAGACGACCTGCGCGCTGCTTCAGACCGGGCAGGTGGTCTGCTGGGGTCTCCTGATGCGCGGCGCGCGGGGGACGCCGACGGAGGTCGCGGAGCTCGCGGGCGCGACGACGGTGACCTACGGGTCGTTCCACGGCTGCGCGACGCTCGGCGATGCGACGGTGGCGTGCTGGGGCCAGAACAACAGCGGTCAGCTCGGCGACGGCACGACCTCGTTTCGCCAGGGCGCGGTGGCCGTGCGCGGCCTCGCGGGTGTGATCCAGGTCGTCGCGGGGTCGCGGCACACCTGCGCGCTCGACCGCGTCGGGTCGGTGTGGTGCTGGGGCCAGCAGGAGGAGGGACAGCTCGGCAACGGCCACCGCGGCCGCGAGCCCGTCGCCACGCCGACGCCGGTGCCCGGCGTCTCCAACGTCGCGGCGATCACCGCCGGCGAGAGCCACACCTGCGCGCTGCGGCGCGACGGATCGGTGCTTTGTTGGGGCTCGAACGCGCAGGGCGCCGTAGGCGTCGCGGGCGAGGGCATCCAGGCGTCGCCGGTGCTCGTCGCGGGCGCGGGTCCCGCGGTGCGCATCGCGGCGGGCGGTCACCACACGTGCGTCGTGCGCAGCGACCGAACGCTCGCGTGCTGGGGCGAGAACACCACGTGCCAGCTCGGCGTCGGGCCGTTCCAGGCGCCGCGCGGACCCATCGCGGTGCCGCGCGTCGGACCGGTCACGGAGCTCGGTCCTGCGTCGATGCACACGTGCGTGGTGCGCCCGGAGTCGACGGTGCGCTGCTGGGGCTACAACAACTACGGGCAGCTCGCCAACGGCTCGACGTCGACGCAGATCGACATCGACTACGGGCACTGACGAGCGCTGGCGAAGCTCCGTCCTGGGGGCGTACGTTCGCCGCGTGCGTGCAGGAATCGCCTTCGTTTTCGTGATCGCGGGCTGCGGTGCCCGCACCGATCTTCACCCCGTCGCGGCCTCCTCGGACGTGCCCGTGGTGCGCGACGCGCAGGCCGACGTCGCCGTGACGACGAGCATCGAGGGCATCGTGCGCGGCAACTGCGCGCCGAACGACGGACCGGCGCTGGACCTGCTCCTCCTCGCGGCGCCCATCGCGGCATGCTCGGCGACCACCGACGCCCGCATCACGGTGTCGTTCTGGAGCCCGATTCCCGCGCGCCCCGGCACGTACACCGTCGGCGACGGATCGTTCGCGTCGGGCTCCAACGCGTCGGTGTGCGTTGCGGGCGGAGCGTGTACGAACGCGGCGCGCGGCACGGTGACCTTCACGACCTTCGACGCGCCGGGCTTCACCGGCAGCGTCGATCTGGACCTTCCCGACGGAACGCACCGCCACGCCGACTTCGCGCGCGTCGCGCGGTGCGCGGCCTTCGTCGGCTGCGGGTGACGACGGCAGCCGCCACGCGTGGCTGCGCCGCGGGCCACCTTCCGGTGATTTCCAGCGTGTGACATCGGGTTGCCTGCGGGCGCGGCGGGGTGGCACGTCGGTCGCTACGTGCGAGGGCATGACCGTCGCCGCGAACTCGATGCCTTCGACGCGAGCGCTTCGCGGAGCCGTCGTGGGCGCCGTCGCGACGGTCGCCGACGTCACGCTGCTCACCGCGATGCTCGACGTCGCGCATGCGCCGCTCCGCCTCGCGAGTCCGGTGGCGCTGCTGGCCGGCGTCGCGGTGCAGTTCGTCGGCAGCCGGCGCTTCACGTTCCAGAGCACGGACCCGCGGCGCGTGCGCCAGGTGCTGCTCTTCGCCGCCGTCGAGGCGCTCGCGTTCGTGCTGAACGTGGCGCTGACGGAGGTCGCTTCGCGCGCGCTGCGGCTGCCCGCGCCGGTGGTGCGCGTGCCCGTCACGTCGCTGGTCTACTTCGGCGTCTCGATGCCGCTCTGGCGCCGCGTGTTCGCTTCCGAGGAGGTCGCATCATGAACGTGTTGCCCCGGGATCTCGCCGTCGCGGCCGTGGCCGCCGGCACCGCGTGGGGACTGCTCGGCGTCGCGACGCTCCTCGCCGTGACGCGCCGCACGGCCCCCGCCGACGCGCCCATCGCTCCGGTGAGCGTGCTGAAGCCCGTCGCCGGCGCGGACCCCCAGCTCGCCGACGGTCTCCGCAGCTTCTTCGTGCAGGACCACCCGTGCTTCGAGCTCGTCTTCGGCTGCGAGCGCGAGGACGACCCCGCCGTCGCCGTGGTGCGCGCGCTCATCGCCGAGCACCCGCACGTGCGCGCTCGCCTCGTCGTGCACCAGGGGCCGCGCGGCGGAAACCCCAAGGTGCGCAACCTCCGCGGCATCGTGGCCCACGCGACGCACGACCTCGTGCTCGTGAGCGACAGCAACGTGCGCGCGCCTTCGGGGTATCTGCGCGAGGCCGTGGCGTGTCATCGCGAAGGCGTGGGCCTCGTCACGCACCTCTTCGTCGGCGAGCCCCTCCCGGGCGCGGACCTCGCGGCGTACGTCGAGGCCCTCACCCTCGCGACCTTCTGCGCCCCCGGCGCGGCGCTCCCGACGCTCGCGGGGCACGCCGCGGTGATCGGCAAGTCGATGCTGTTCTCCCGCGCCGAGCTCGCACGGTTGGGCGGCTTCGAGCGCGTCGCCGACGTGCTCGCCGAGGACTACGTGCTCGGGCGGATGTTCCAGCTCGCGGGCCGGCGCGTGGCGCTGGCGACGACGGTGCTCGAGAACGGGCTCGGCGCCGTCGGCGTGCGGGCGGTGTTCGCGCGGCACCTCCGGTGGTCGATGCTGCGCCTGCGGCTGCACCCGCACTTGTGGCTCCTCGAGCCGCTGACGTCGTCGATCGCGGTGACCGCGGGGCTGGGGGCGCTGCTCGGACCGCGGGGCGCCGCCCTGGGCGTGGCGCTGATGCTCCTGCGCGACGTGGCGGCGTGGATCGCGCTGCGCGGAGCACGCCGTCTGTGGATCCCGCTGCTGCTCGGGCCTGCGCGCGAGGCGCTGATGCTCGCGGTGTGGGCGGCCACGCCATGGAAGCGTCACGTGCGATGGAGGGGACAGAAGCTGCGCGTCGAGAGCGGCACGCTGCTCTACGACGCCTGAGCGGTGCCGAGCTTTACAGACCTGCAGCCAGCACCGACAGTGATCGTTCGATGCAAGACCGACGGCGCGCCAGCGCAGCGTTCATCATGGTCACGCTTTTCCTCGACACGCTCGGGATCGGCCTGATCATCCCGGTGTTTCCGAGCCTCGTGGCGACGTTCATGGGCCACGACGCCGCGCGGACGTCGCACCTCTACGGCACGTTCATCGCGACGTACGCGGCGATGCAGGTGCTCTTCGCGCCGGTGGTCGGCGGGCTCAGCGACCGCTTCGGACGCCGCCCGGTGCTGCTCACCTCGCTCTTCGGCGCGGCGGTGAACTACGCGCTGCTGGCGTTCGTCACGAGCCTTCCGCTGCTCTTCGTCGGGCGCGTCATCGCGGGCATCACCGGCGCCAGCTTCTCCACCGCCAACGCCTACATCGCCGACGTCACCCCGCCGAAGGACCGCGCGCGCGTCTTCGGGATGATGGGCGCCGTCTTCGGCCTCGGCTTCATCGTCGGACCGGCCCTCGGCGGCATCGTCGGGAGCTTCGGCGTGCGCGTGCCGTTCCTCCTCGCGGCGGGGCTGAACCTGCTCAATTTCACCTACGGCATGCTGGTGCTGCCGGAGTCGCTGGCCCCGGCGGACCGCCGCCCGTTCTCGCTCGCGCGCTCGAACTCCATCGGCGCTCTGAAGGCACTGCAGCGGCACCCGGTGACCCTCGGCCTCGCAGCGACGCTGACGTGCGCGAGCATGGCGCAGCAGATCCTGCAGAGCATGTGGGCGCTCTACGGCCTGGGGCGCTTTCACTGGACGCAGATCGACGTCGGCGCCTCGCTCGCAGCGGTGGGCCTCGGCACCGCGGTGGTGCAGGGCGGCTTGATCCGCTACCTGCTCCCGCGCCTCGGCGAGCGGCGCGCGATGGTCTTCGGGCTCTCGCTGAGCGCGCTGAGCTTCGCCGGCATCGGCTTCGCGTCGCGGGGCTGGATGCTGCTCGCGCTGGTCGCGCCGTTGTCCCTCGGGAGCATCGCGGGTCCCGCCGGCCAGTCCATCGTCTCGCGGCACTTCGGACCGTCGGAGCAGGGCGAGATCCAGGGCGCGCTGTCGAGCATCCAGAGCTTCACGAACATCATCGCGCCGCTGCTGGCCACGCACCTCTACGCGGTGTTCGGGTCGCCGGGGTCCGTGCCCTTCGTGCCCGGCGCGCCGTTCCTCGCGGGCGCGGCGTTCCAGAGCTTGGGGCTCGTGCTGGCGGCGCGGCTCTTCGCGCGGCTGCCCGCCGCGCTTGACGAACGGGACCGCGGCGCGGCATCGGTGGCCGCGGACGGCTGAGCGCGACGACCGCGCGTCCGTTCGCGAGGTGATCGATGCGACCCGTGCTCTCCGACCTCATCGCCCTGCTGGGCCTCGAGCGCCTCGATCGCGACCTGTTCCGCGGCCTCAGCCAGGACCCGGGCTGGGGAGCCATCTTCGGCGGTCAGGTGCTCGGCCAGGCGCTCTCGGCCGCCGTGCAGACCGCGGACCCGAACCGCGCCGTGCACTCGTTGCACGGGTACTTCCTGCGCGCCGGCGACCTCGACAAGCCGATCATCTACAGCGTCGATCGGCTGCGCGACGGCAAGAGCTTTTCGGCGCGGCGCGTGGTCGCGGTGCAGGAGGGCGAGGCGATCTTCAGCCTGGCGGCGTCGTTCCAGGTCGACGAGGTCGGCATCGAGCACCAGGACGCGATGCCCGACGTCCCCGATCCGGACACGCTGCTCTCCGAGCGCGACCTGGGGTTGTCCATCGCCGACCGGCTTCCGGAGCCGCTGCGCACCATGGCGACGGCGGAGCGTCCCATCGAGATCCGCCCCGTCGCACCGCGCGATCCGTTGAACCGCGACCCCGGCGAGCCCCGGCGCCGGTTCTGGCTGCGCGCCATCGACGCCCTGCCCGACGACGCCTCGCTGCACCGCTACGTGCTGGCCTATGCGTCGGACTTCTCCATGGCCGGCGCGGCCCTCGATCCGCACGGGCTGAGCCTCGTGATGGGCGATGCGCAGCTCGCGTCGCTCGACCACGCGATGTGGTTCCACCGTCCGTTTCGCGTCGACGAGTGGCTTCTGCACGACGTGGAGAGCCCGTCGGCGTCGGGGGCGCGCGGCCTGGTGCGCGGGAGGTTCTTCGATCGCCAGGGCCGCCTCGTCGCGAGCACGGCGCAGGAGGCGCTCATCCGACGGAGGCGGTGAGCCCGTGGGAGCGTCGGCACGGCGGGTTTGCGCCCGGCCGAGCCGCCGACGGGTCCGGGGACGGCGCAATCGATGTCCGGATTGTGCCATGTCGAGGGTATCTGGCACATCGGTGCTCACCCACGAAAAAGCTTCGCAGCGTGGCGTACTTGCGATGGCACAGTGATCGCAGGGAGACCTTCCATGCGAACTCACCTCACGCTGGGCCTGCTGATCTTCGTTGCCGGTTGTGCCACGGACCCGGTGCTCGGAACCTCGACCGGTGCCCTTCAATGGGATGACGCCGACACGCTGAGCGTCATCGCGCAGACCCAGGGCGTGCCGGGGCCCGCGTCGATGGGGCCCGACAGCACCCGCGATGCGACCCGCTATGACTTCGCCGACGGCCGTCTCGTTCGATCGAACTGTGGCGTCGAGCGCGTCCATCTCGGGACGGCGCAGGACACTGCGGACCTCCGCGCAGCGCTGCACGGGCTGCAGATCGTCGAGATCCCCTGCGAGGGCAACGACGGCACGGACGTGGTCGCAACGGTCCTCCGCGGCGCCGAGGACCCCGGTCCCGCCTATCCGGTCGGGGGCCAGAGCTGCACCCAGGGCGGTGATCCCACGCGGCCGGTCCCGATGATCTCCGCGGCTTCGTGGGGGCCCGTGCAGGCGGTGATCCAGCGCATCGCGACGCGCTGAGCGAGCCACGTCGCGACGCCGACCGCTATGCGGCAGAACGCCGGAACACGCGTGCATCCAGCGAGAACCTTCCCGGCCCCGCGAGCATCAGCAGCGCGGCCGTCACGAGGTACCCGAGCGCGGGCTCGAAAGACGGACCGCCGTGTGCCACGAAGGGATCGCCGTGCCCGACGTGCTTGCGAACCGCGACGAGCATGGTGCACGCGATGCCGAAGGCGGCAATCGGTGTCAGCAGTCCTACGACGAGGCCGAGTCCGCCGAAGAATTCAGATACCGCGGCGAGGGCTTGAAGGAGTCCCGGCGGAGCGTCGCCGCCGCGATCCATCCAATGCATCGGGTTCTGGATCTTCGCCCAACCGTGCTCCATGAGCGCGGACCCGGCGTAGATGCGGAGCAGGAGCAGCCCGACGGACGCGCGGGCGTTCGCGGGGGCCGGAAAGATTCGCTGGGTCCACGACGTCATCGGGGCGAGTGTGGCGCGGAACGACGGCGCGGTCACGACGCCGCGCGAACGCCGCGCCCGCTGCTCCGAAGCAGCTCCGCATTGCGCTCAACGCGCCGGGTTTGCGTGCGACGACGCACATCGATGATACGCTGCGCACCGATGGGATCGCTCCTCCGACGCGCCGTGCTCACCGTGTCCGCGGGCGTGCTCGCGGCAGGCTGCGCGGCGGACGGCGGCAGCGTCGTGACGAGCACCAGCCGCAGCAGCAGCAGCTCCGACGGCGGCTCCGATGGCGGCGTCGACGGTGGCTTCGTGGGTCGCAGCGACGCCGGCTCCACGACGCGGCGCGACGCCCCGGCGACCTCCGCTCCGACGGATGTGCCCCTTCCGACGGGTTGCTCGACGACACCGGCGGTGGCGACGCGCGCGGTCCCGGCATTTCCCGGAGCCGAGGGCTTCGGTGCAGTGGCGACGGGCGGCCGTGGCGGTCTCGTGTGCGTCGTCACGACGCTCGCCGCCGACGGTCCCGGCTCGTTCCAGGACTGCGCCCAGAGGGCGGAGCCGCGCACCATCGTGTTCCGCGTGAGCGGCGTCATCGAAGGTCCGGTGAACCTCATTCACGGCAACGTCACCATCGCCGGGCAGACGTCGCCCGGCGGCGTCGTCGTGCACGGCGGGCTCTATTGCGACAACGTCTACGACCCCAACGACTGCCGCAACGTGATCCTTCGTCACATGCGGTTTCGCAACAGCGGCGACGACGACGTGCGCATCGGCGGCTCGGACCGGGTGATCCTCGACCATCTCTCGTTCGGCGGCGCACACGACGAGAGCCTCGAGTGCTCGCGCTCGCAGAACGTCACGGTGCAGTATTCGATCATCGCCGAGCCCGCGGGCGAGCATTGGCACTACGGCGGCCTGCTCCTCAATTACTCCAAGGACCGCTTTCCCCTCGCGAACATCTCGATTCACCACAACGTGTGGAACGGCGTCGCGGGGCGGCTCCCGGAGATCTCCTGCGAAGAGAACCCGGACGGCCCCGGTACCTCGAATTGCGCGGGGCGGCGGCTCGTCCTCGACGTCACCAACAACGTGATGTTCGACGCCCTCGACCCCGTCTATTACAACCGCTGCACCGGGACCAACGCGGGCAACGACTGCGCGCCCTCCGCGCAGGATTTCGTCCTCGACCTGAATTTCGTGGGCAACGTGATGTTCCGGCGCACGAGCCTCGGCGCCGGTCCGATGTTCGCGCCGGACGTCGCGCGGAGCACGTCGAACCACGTCTTCTGGTCCGATGACCTCTTCTATCTCGGCGCCGGCGGCACGGCGGCGGCCCTCGCGCTCCCCTCGGTGGCGGCGCGCATGCCCACGCCGTCGGTGACGGTCTCGCCGGCGGCGGGCCTCGTCGCGGCGCTGCAACGCACGGCCGGAGCGCTTCCGCACGACCCCATGGACGCGCGGCTGTCGGGCTCTCTCTCGGGCTCCGTGGACGCCCGCCCGCCGGCCTGGAGCGGCAACGCGGGCATCGACCGCGGCGACGCGCTGCACCTGTCGTTCACGACCCCGCCGGCGCCTCCGGCCGATACCGACAACGACGGCATGCCGGATGTGTGGGAGCGCGCGCACGGCCTCGACCCGAGCTGCCCCGGCGCCGGCCTCGGGACCCTCGCGGCGCGTTCGAACAACGGTGTGCCAGGCTGCGCTCAAGGGTACAGCGACCTCGAGTGCTACCTGAACGAGCTTGCGGCGCAGCGCGCTGCGGGGATGTGAGCCGCCACGCCGGCTTGGCTCCTACGATCTCCCGCGCTCTTCGAGCGTCGCCCGCAGCACCGGTAGCACGGCGAAGTCCTTGGGGCGTCCGGCGATCTCCTTGGCCCGAATCAATCGTCGCAGCTCGAGAGACCGAATCATCATCCCGTCGATCTCGAGCACGAAGGTGTCTTCGAAGACGGTGTCATAGGTGGCATCGGTCTCGATCGTTCCGAGGGAATCGAGTACGCCGAGGCGAGTCTCCAGCAGCGCGTGGCCCGGTCCCATCAGGTGCGAAGCGTTCGGCCGGATGCGGCGCGCGTCGGTTCGGAACACGGCGTCGATGGCCGTCAGCGCCGCGACGAGGCGCTCGACGTTTTCGGGCGTTCGCCGATGGAGGATGTCGAGGTCGAAGGTCGTGACCGGCGCCCCGTTCAGCACCGCGGCCACGCCACCGACCACGATGAATTCCACGCCGTGCCCGACGAGGACGCGCAGCAGCTCAACGAGCGGAATTTCGGCGGGCATCGCGGACCTTCACGGCGAAATCGATGTGCCCCTGGAGCACGCGCAAGCGTTCCAGCGGCGAGAGCGCGAGGGTCCAACGAATGAGCGTCAGATCGACGCCGTCGGCGTTGACCAAGGGGAGCGGTGCGGGAGGATCGAGCCCGTCGTGCATCACGGCCAAGCCTAACGGCCGCGGCCGCGCGTCGCCAGTGCATCCGTCTCCGTGGATCGTGCGCCCGCGACGCCTCGCTGCGACGGACCGCACGCCGCGCAGGCTGATACCCTCCGTCGCCATGCGACGACTCGCGCTCCCGATGACCCTCGTCCTGGGCTGTGCTGCGAGCGGAGGCGTTGCGACGGTGCCCACGCGCGATGCCTCGACGGACACCGGCCCGCGCCGCGACGTCGTCACCGCGACGGACCACGTCGTCGCCGATGCCGCGCGCGATGCAACGACGCCGACGGACGTTCCCGTCGCCGACGATGCGCCCGCCGACGACGCCGGGACCTTCGACGCCGGAGCGCCGCGCGACGTTCCCGTCGTCGACGTACCGCCGGCGGACGTGGGGAGCCCGGTCAGCGTCGACGTTCCGCCCATCGTGCTCGGCGACGTGTGGCTCCCGGAGCGCGACGCGGGGAGCAGCACGCCGCACGACACAGCCACGGTGGCGACCGGTGCGCCCGCGGACAGCGCCACGCACTTCGGCGGCGCCGTCGACGGCACGCGCGCTCCGACCCTCGTCTACCCCGAAGCAGGCACCATCCTCCCGCCGAACCTCGCGGGCTTCGAGGTGCATTTCATCCCTGCGGCGGGCACCGACCTCTTCGAGGTGGCCTTCGCGGGCGACCGCGGCACCGTGCGTCTCTACACGAGGTGCGTGGCCGTCGGCGGCGGCTGCGTCGCCTCCTTCGACGAGGCCACCTACGCAGAGATCGCGCGGGTCTCGCAGCCCGGCGAGGCGCTGACGCTCACCGTTCGCGCGACGGCCATGGCGGGTGGCGGCGTGGGGGGCTCGGCGTCGCGCTCCCTCGGCATGACCAACGCGAACGTTCGCGGCGGCATCTACTACTGGGCGGCGGCGAGCGGAACGGTGCTTCGCTACGAGTGGGGCCGCACCGGCGCGCGCGCCGAGCCGTACCTCCAGGGCGGCATCTTCGACTGCGTCGGGTGCCACACGCTCTCGCGCGACGGCAGCCGCATGATCGCCGGCCGCGGCATCCCGGGACCGTCCGTGGCGCAGGTGCTCGACGTGGCCTCGCGCGGCGCGACTTCGGCGGGCGTCGGGTCGAACTTCGCGACGTTCTCGCCGGACGCGCGGTGGCTGCTCACGTCCGACGGAGCGCGTCTCACGCTGCGCGACGGGGTCACCGCGGCGGAGGTTCCGGGGCTTCCCGGGGCGCAGAACGGGAGCATGCCCGACTGGTCGCGGAACGGGCGCACGGTGGTGTTCTCGCGGCCGCGCACGGTGATCCCGTTCTTCGGCTCGCCGGGCCACAACGCCCCGGCGGACCTCCTCACCATGACCTGGAACGGCAGCGCGTTCGCGGCGCCGGCGCCCTTCGTCACGGCGGCGTCGAACACCGAGAACGATTACTACCCCGCGTTTTCCCCGGACGACGCTTGGGTGGTCTTCAACCGCTCGAGCGCGGGCTCGGACAACGCCATCGACGCGCACCTCTGGCTCGCGCGCGCCGATCGCAGCACGGGTCCGCAGCGCCTCGTCGCCGCCGATGGACCGGGGGACCTCGGCAACTCGTGGCCCAAGTGGGTGCCGTACCTGCAGCTCTACCAGGGCGAGCCGCTGCTCTGGGTGACCTTCTCGAGCCGCCGCGACTACGGCCTGCGACTGCGTCAGCAGAGCACCGCCGCCGACATGCGCACGGTGCAGCTCTGGATGGCGGCGATCCGTCCCACGCACGCTACGGGCGGCGCAGACCCCAGCGCCCCGGCGTTCTGGCTGCCGTTCCAGGACCTGCGCTCGGGCAACCACATCGCGCAATGGGCCGAGCAGGTGCAGCGACAGACGTGCCGCGTCGACTCGGACTGCGCGCCCGGCGAGCGGTGCCTGCCCGCGCAGAACGCGACGCTGCTCACGTACTCGTGCGTGGCTCCGTAGCCCGGAGCGGATAGATTCGGCCGATGGCTTCGCTGCACGAACTGCTGCACCTCGTCGCGCGCTGGGTGCACCTCATCGCCGGCATCATGTGGATCGGCAACTCGATGCTGTTCAACTGGCTCGATCGCAACCTCGAGCCGGTGCCCGAGCGGCCGGGCGCCGTCGGCGAGAACTGGATGATCCACAGCGGCGGCTTCTACCAGGTGGTGAAGCTCATTCCGGCGCCCGGGGCCCTGCCGAAGACGCTGCACTGGTTCAAGTGGCAGAACGGCATCACGTGGCTCTCGGGCATTGCGCTGCTCGGGCTCGTCTACCATCTCGGCGGCGCCGCGATCATGGTCGACGCGCAGGTCGCGGCGATCACCGGCGGTCGCGCCATCGGCATCGGCATGGGCGCCATCGTCGCGTCGTGGGTGCTCTACGACGTGATCTGGCGCTCGCCGCTGGGCAAGCACCCGACGCTAGCGACGCTGGCCTCGGCGCTCGAGGTGTTCCTGCTGTCGGTGCTGCTGTTTCACTCCCTGAGCGGGCGCGCGGCGTACATGCACGTGGGCGTGATGATCGGCACCATCATGACCGGCAACGTCTGGTTCGTGATCATGCCCGCGCAGCGCGAGCTCGTGGCCGCTACGTCGGAGTGGCGCAAGCAGCGCCCGGAGCGCGGCTACCAGGCCAAGCAGCGCTCGGTGCACAACAACTACCTGACGTTCCCGCTGCTGTTCATCATGATCAGCAACCACTTTCCGACGACCTTCGGCAACGCCCACGACGCCGCCGTGCTGCTGGTGCTGGCGGCCGGGAGCATGGGCATCCGGCACCTGATGAACATCCGGTTCACGTACCCCGGATGGCTGACCTGGGCCCTCGCGCTCTTCGGCGCGACGTGCGTCGCGATGCTCGTCTTCTTCGCGCATCCCGCGGGCTTCTCGCCGGCGCGCGGACCGTCCATCGCGGGGCACGTCGGGTGGAGCGACGTGGAGCCCATCGTCGCGCGGCGCTGCGTTCCATGCCACGCGCGGCACCCCACGAACCCCGCGGTGACGACGGCGCCCAACGGCGTGACCTTCGAGGAGCGGGACACCGTGTACCGCTGGCGCGAGCGCATCCGCTTGCGCGTGGTGGAGCTGCGCAACATGCCCCTCGGCAACGCCACGGGCATCACCGACGACGAGCGCGCGCGCATCGGCGCGTGGATCGACCAGGGAGCGAGAGACTGATGACGGCGGAGCGGATCTTTCGTGCGCGGCGGGTGCTGACTCCGTCGGGCGAACGGGCGGCCTCGGTGCACGTGCGCGACGGGCGCATCGCGCGGGTCGCGGCCTACGACGACGTTCCAGCCGGGGCGCCGGTGATCGAGGTGCGCGACGGCGTGCTGATGCCTGGCGCCGTCGACACGCACGTGCACGTGAACGAGCCCGGGCGCACCGAGTGGGAGGGCTTCGCGAGCGCGACGCGCGCTGCAGCCGCAGGAGGCATGACGACGGTGGTCGACATGCCGCTGAACAGCCTTCCGCCGGTGACGAGCGAGCGCGCCGTGGACGTGAAGGCCGAGGCCCTCGAGGGGCAGTGCCGCGTCGACGTCGGTCTGTGGGGCGGTGCCGTGCCCGACAATACCGCGGGCGACGCGGCCGCGCTGCGCACCGTGTTGAAGCGCGGGGCGCTGGGCTTCAAGTGCTTTCTCGCGCCGTCCGGCGTCGACGAGTTTCCGTGCCTCGACGAGGGGCGCGTGCGCGCGGCGCTGCGGGCGCTGCATGGCACCGGCGCGGTGTTCATGGTGCACGCAGAGCTTCCAGGACCCCTCGACGCGCAGGCCGCGGCGATGGCGGCGGAGCAGCCCGCGCCGGATCCGCGGGCCTACGACACCTGGCTTCGCGCGCGCCCCGCGGCCGCCGAGGACGAGGCCGTGGAGATGCTCTACCGCGCGTGCCGCGACACGGGCACGCCGGTGCATGTGGTCCATCTGTCGTCGGCGGGGGCGCTGCGCACGCTCGAGAAGGCGCGCGACGAAGGCGTGCCGCTGAGCGCCGAGACGGCGCCGCACTACCTGCACTTCACCGCCGAGCGCGTTCCGCCCGGGGCCACCTGGTACAAGTGCGCACCGCCGATTCGTGGTGCCGCGAACCGCGAGGCGCTGTGGCGGGGCCTCGAAGACGGGCTCATCCGCATGGTCGTGTCGGACCACTCGCCGTGCACGCCGGACCTGAAGTCCCTGGCGACGGGCGATTTCATGACGGCCTGGGGCGGCATCGCGGGCCTGCAGTTCAGCCTCGCTGCCGTGTGGACCGAGGCGCGCGCACGCGGTCTCGCGCTCGAGCGAGTGGCGCGTTGGATGTGCGCGGCGCCGGCGGAGCACGCGGGCCTCGGGGGTCGCAAGGGCGCCATCGCCGAGGGCTGCGACGCCGACCTCGTGGTGTTCGACCCCGACGCGTCGTTCACCGTGACCGCGCCCTTCGTGCACCACCGCAACAAGCTCACGCCGTACGAGGGAGAGACGTTGTTCGGCGCCGTGCGGGCGACGTACCTTCGCGGCGAACCCGTGGACGGCGAGGGCGCCGCGCACGGACGATGGATCCCCCGCCGATGAGCACCCCCGACTTCGCCTCGCTGTTGGACCTCGCGTCGCTGCGCCTTCGGGGCGCCGTGGTCGCATCGAGCGACGACTTCTTCGCCGAGCACGAGAACCTCTTGAAGCCCGGCGACGCCGTGTTTCTTCCGCACGAGTACACGTCGCGCGGCAAGTGGATGGACGGCTGGGAGAGCCGCCGCAAGCGCGCGCACGGACACGACTGGGCCATCGTGCGCCTCGGCGTGCCCGGCGTCGTGCGCGGCGTGCTCGTCGACACCGCGTTCTTCCGCGGAAACTTTCCGTCGCACTGCTCCCTCGAGGGCTGCACGCTGCGCAGCGACGCGCTGCCGTCGGAGCTCACCGCCGAGGCATGCGTGTGGACCGAGCTGCTCTCGCGCGCGGCGCTGAACGGCGACTCGAAGAACTGGTTCGCGGTGGACGTGCCCGCGGCGTTCACGCACGTGCGGCTGAACATCTTTCCCGACGGCGGCGTGGCGCGGCTGCGGGTCTTCGGCGAGGCGGTGCCCGACTGGCATCGCATCGGCCGCGCGCTCGGCGAGGTCGACCTCGCGGGGGCCGAGCACGGCGGCCACGTCGTGGCGTGCAGCGACATGTTCTTCGGCGAGCGCCGCAACCTCGTGATGCCCGACCGCGCGCTGAACATGGGCGACGGCTGGGAGACGCGGCGCCGTCGCGGACCCGGCTACGACTGGGCCGTCGTGCGCCTCGCGGCACGCGCGCCGCTGCATCGCCTCGTCGTCGACACGCATCACTTCAAGGGAAACTTCCCGGACACCTGCCGCGTGTCGTCCATCGATGCGGCGGGGGGGGATCCGTCGCATGACGACGCCGGGTGGCGCGAGCTGCTGCCGCGCACGAAGCTCCAGGCCGACGCTCGGCACTGGTTCGGCGACGAACTACTTCACGGAGAGCCGGCGACGCACCTCTTGCTCGAGGTGCACCCCGACGGCGGCGTGAGCCGGCTCCGCGCCTTCGGAACGCTCGACGACGAGGCGCGCAAGGGCCTCGGGCTCCGTCGCTTCGACACGCTGCTGCCCGACGCCGCCCGCGAGGCGCTGCGAGCTTGCTGCGGCAGCACGGCATGGATCGACGGGATGCTCGCGCGGCGTCCCTTCGGCTCCACGGCGGCGCTGCGCGAGGCCGCCGACGACGTGTGGACCGGCACCACCGAGGACGACTGGCTCGAGTCCTTTCGCGCGCACCCGCGCATCGGCGAGCGGCACGCGGCGGCGGCGCAGGGCACCGTCGCGAAGGGGTGGTCCGCGGGCGAGCAGGCGGCGGTGAGCGCGGCGTCGGACGATGCGCGCACGGCCCTCGCCGAGGTGAACCGCGCCTACGAGGAGCGCTTCGGATTCATCTACATCGTGTGCGCGTCGGGTCGTGGTCCCGACGAGCTCCTCGCGGTCGCGCGGGGGCGCCTCGGCAACGACCGCGACGCCGAGCTGCGCGTCGCCGCGGCGGAGCAGCACCGCATCACCCGCCTTCGCCTGGAGAAGCTCCTCGAACCATGAGCGCCATCACCACGCACGTGCTCGACACCGCCAGCGGACGCCCCGCCGAGGGCGTTCCCGTGACCCTCTCGCTGCGCGACGACGACGGCGCGTGGCGCGAGCTCGGACGCGGCGCCACCGACGCCGACGGACGCCTTCGAACGCTGCTCCCCGCGGGAGCGCCGCTGCGCGAGGGCACCTACCGCATCGCGTTCGACACCGGCGCGTACTTCGATGCCCTCGGCGTCGACGGGTTCTTTCCCGAGGCCGCGGTGGTGTTCGTGGTGCGCGACACCGGGCGGCACTATCACGTTCCGCTGCTGCTCAGCCCCTTCGGGTACAGCACCTACCGCGGGAGCTGACGGTGCGGCTTCGCGCCGAGGCGCTCACCGACGCCGGCTTCGCGCCCTTCGGCGAGGTGGTGTCGTGCGAGCGCGCCGACGTCGCCGCGTCGAGCGCCAACCAGGGCACGGCGCTGCGCCGCGACTGGCTCACGGAGCTGCGGAGTTCGCGTCCCCACGCTCGCCTCAACGTCGCGAGCTTTCGCTGCGCGCCCCGCCCCGCGGGGGCGCTGGCGTTGACGCTGCTCGAGCGGCACGCGGCGTCGTCGCAGCTCTTCGTACCGATGAACGCGCGGCGGTATCTCGTCGTGGTGGCGCACGGCGGCGACGCCCCCGACCTCGGCTCCGCGCGGGCCTTCGTGGCTTCGGGGGCGCAAGGCGTCAGCTACGCGCCGGGCGTGTGGCACCACCCGATGATCGCCCTCGACGAGGCCATCGACTTCGCGTGCTTCGTCTACGAGGACGGCACCGCGCTCGACTGCGAGACGCGGGCGCTGGGCGAGGTCGTCGAGGTCGATCCGGGGTGACCGAGAAGGCGCGGGGGGGGCGGGCGCTCATGCGCTCATGCGCGTCAACCCCTCGCCGCCGTTCGCCCGGCCCATGAAATGGGCATGGCAACCTTCCGGAAGCCTCGCGTTGCGAGGCTCGGCATCGGGCAGGCTCGCGTCGGCGGGCCTTGCAGACGGTTGCCCGCGGATTTCCCCGCCGGAGCAACGAGAGGGCCAACGCCCATGGGCGTCGGCCCAGGGTACGAAGGCGCACGCGCGAAGCCGAGGTTGAAACGGTCCCCGGCGCAGGCCGCCCGGCGGCGCGACGTGCGTTCACGCTGGGGCGTCGAAGGCGCGCTCGCAGTGCTCGTCGAGTACCACCGCCGCAGCGACGGTGTTGGCGGCCACGGTGTCGTGCGCCGGCGTTCCGCCCGCCATGCCCCACATCGGGTACACCTGCCCGCTTCAGAGGATGTGCTTCTCCGCGGCGGTACGCTCGAACGCCAGGTACTGCGCGAGCCTCACCGGCAGCCGGATCGCTTCCGCGTGCAGTCGTCGCCCGCGTCTGGAGCGCCGCCACCCGCCGCCATGGCGGCCGCCACCCCCGCCACCCCTGGCGGTTCATCGAGAACGCTTGAATTCCCGCGAATTGTGCACGGCACGGAGTCGGCACCGGCCGCCTTCCTGCCATGGCCGACGGGTCGGCTGCGCACGCCCACATCGGAGTTCGGGAGCCCCAACGCGACTCCGTCGTGCACGCGCTCGTACGCGAGCACTTCCTGGCCTTCACCGAACGCGTCGATGCCGAGGACGGACGCCCGCTGCCGCGGTACGTCGTGCGCGACTTCGAGGCGTACCTCCGCTGCGGTGTCCTCGCTTGCGGCTTCATGCGCGCGCGATGCCCGACGTGCGGACACGACCGCCTCGTCGCGTTCTCGTGCAAGCACCGCGGCGTGTGCTCGTCGTGCGGCGGGCGGCGCATGAGCGAGACCGCCGCGAAGCTGGTCGATCGCGTGATCCCCGCGGTGCCCGTGCGGCAGTGGGTGTTGTCGCTGCCGTGGTCGCTGCGGCTCCCGGTCGCACGGGACGCCTCGATTCTCAACCTCGTCGCCCGGGTGTTCTTCGAGGAAATCCGCTGCTGGCTGCGCAGCGCTGCGGACTGGAGCGCGCCTGGCGTGAAGATCGAGACCGGCGCCGTGACCTTCGTGCAGCGCTTCGGCGGGTCGTTGAACCTGAACCCGCACCTGCACGTGCTCGTCGTCGACGG
>CAIMWA010000214.1 GCA_903845045.1 uncultured delta proteobacterium
AGGCGCGCGGCGTACAGGAAGAACCCGTCGATGTTCACCGGGCGGTTCGCGCCCTTCCCGTTGAACACGCCGACGTAGTACTCGAACATGTCGCGCGGTCCTGCCCAGCCCCAGAGCATCACGCCCTGGTCGTAGGACGGGATGAAGTTGATGCCGCTGGAGTTCGCGCCGCCGGCCCAGAGCTGCCGGTCGGCGAACTGGAAGCGCGCCGACGAGACGGTCTCCTGCCGCGAGAACGGCACGCGGAACTGCCCGGCCTGGACGTTCAGCCAGCGCCGGATGGGCACGTGAACGTAGGTGTCGAGCAGCGTGAGCTGGTCGGCGATGTTCAGCTCCATGCGCACTTGCACCAGGTGGTGCGGCTGCGCGTGGACGATGAGCCGCGTGCGCTGCACGCCGAAGCTCGGCGGCGACGAGAAGTTCGACCGCGCGTCGGCGTTGTAGCCGGTCATCATCGAGAACGACGGCTGCGTGAAGAACCCGACGTCGAGCCAGCGCTCCGAGGCGCCTTCGGGGAGCCGGCTGACCCCGGCAGGACCCCCGGCCGCGAGCGGCTCCGGGAGCCCCGTGGACGGCGGCGGCGGCGCGAAGATCGCGGCCAGCGTCAGCCCCTGCGCGACGTAGCCCGGCGGCGGCGTCCAGTCCGAGCGCGCGCCCTCGAAGAGCCGCACCGCCCCCGCCTCGCGCGGCGCCACCATCGTCATCGCCAGCCCCGCGAGGGCTGCGGCCCCCATGCCCGTGCGCTGCTTCACGTCGTCGATCTCCTGTCCGGCGCTCCTCGTAACAGAGCGCCGCGAGAACGGGGAAACGATTCGGTGACAGGCGCAGGGACTGCGCGCGACGTCAGGAGAACTTGCTGCTCGTCGCGAGGAACGTGACCTTGTCGGTGGTGTCGCGGAGGCGCGCGCTGAGGGTGCGCACGACGTTCCAGAGCACCTCGTAGGCGAGGTCGCGGTCGACGAGGAGCAGGTGCTCCATTTCGTCCTTGCGGATCTCGAGGAGCGAGCAGGCCTCGTGGACGTGCGCATCGGCGCTGCGCGGCGCGGCGTCGATGATGGCCATCTCGCCGAAATAATTCCCGGGGCCGAGGATGGTGAGGGCCTCCTCGCCCATGCCGGGCACCTCGCGGGAGATGCGCACGCGCCCCTCGAGGATGAGGTACAGCCGGTCGCCGACGTCGCCGGCGCGGAAGAGCACCGTGCCCAAGGGGTAGCGGTGCGCCGTCGCGATGCCCGACACGCGAGCCAGCGACCGCGGCGAGAGCCCCTGGAACAGGGCGATCTGCGCGATGGGCGTCTCGGTGCCGCCGTGCGATCGGAGGGTCTCGCTCATGGCCGCGAGTGTGCCCAAGGCCGCGGCCGGCGCCAAACGGCCGTCATCGTTTCAGCCCTCGAGGGCGGACACGTAACGCTCGGCGTCGATGGCGGCCATGCAGCCCGTGCCCGCGGCGGTGATCGCCTGGCGGTACACGTGGTCGGCCACGTCGCCGCACGCGAAGACGCCGTCGAGGTTCGTGCGCGTCGTGCCGTGGAACACCTTGAGGTACTCGTTCTCGTGGGCGTCGAGCTGCCCGCGAAAGAGCTGTGCGGCGGGCGTGTGCCCGATGGCCACGAAGACCGCGTCGGTGCGCAGCTCGGAGCGCTCGTGGGTCACGGTGTCCTCGAGGAGCACCGACGTGACGCGCTTCTTCGCGGGGTCGCGCACCTCGACGATGGCCTTGTTCCAGTGGAACTCGATCTTCGGGTGCTTGAAGGCCCGCTCCTGCATGATGCGGCTCGCGCGCAGCGAGTCGCGGCGATGCACCACATGGACCTTGCTCGCGAGGTTCGCGAGGTAGTGCGCCTCTTCCATGGCCGTGTCGCCGCCGCCCACGACGATGACCTCCTGGCCCTTGAAGAACGAGCCGTCGCAGGTCGCGCAGGCCGACACGCCGTAGTTCTGGAGTTCCTTCTCGCCGGGCACGTCGAGCCAGCGCGCGACGGCGCCGGTGGCCACGATGATCGAGCGCGCCTCGAGGGGCTCGGTCTGGCTCTCGACCCACACGCGCTTCACGGGGCCCGCGAGCTCCACCTTCACGGCGTCCTCGGTGAGGAACGTCGTGCCGAAGCGCTCGGCCTGCGCGCGGAAGGTCTCCATGAGCTTCGGGCCGGTGACGCCGTGCGCGAAGCCCGGGTAGTTCTCGACCTCGGTGGTGATCATGAGCTGGCCGCCGGGTTGGTGGTCGGAGCCGAGGCCCTCGATCACCACGGGGTTCATGTTGGCGCGGCCCGCGTAGATGGCCGCAGTGAGCCCCGCGGGGCCGCTCCCGATGATGATGACCTTGTGCATGGCCGCTCCTGCGGTGATGGGGGGGAAACGCGGACGAGGGGACTACAGCGTGCCGAGGTAGGCCTCGTAGGCCGCCGCGTCGAGGAGGCCGGTGACCGCGGCCGAGGTCTCGATGACCACCATCCAGCCGTCGCCGTAGGGGGCCTCGTTGACCTTCTCCGGGGCGTCCTTGAGCGCGTCGTTGATGGACACGAGGGTGCCGGAGACCGGGGAGAACAGGTCGCTGGTGGTCTTCGTCGAGTCGACGACGCCGAACACCTTGCCGGCCTCGATGTGCGCGCCGACCTTGAGGTCCACGCTCACGAGCACGATGTCGCCGAGCTGGTCGACGGCGTGCTGCGTGACGCCGACGGTGACGCGGTGGCCGTCGACGGCCGCCCACTCGTGGTCCTTGGTGTACAGAAGCCCTGACGGAACGTTGCTCATCGCCTCTCCTCCGCCCGCGCCGGGGCGTTGTCCACGGTGCTGCGGGCGCTCAGGGGTGCGCGGCTTCGGCGGCCACGGCGGCGTCGCCACCGCTCGGAGCCGTCGGCGTCGCGAGCACGCCCGGCGACAGGAACAGGTACACCCACAGCGCCCCCGTCACGACCAGGCCGAACCCCGCGAAGGGGAGCCAGCCGGGTGTGCGCAGTGCGTCTTCTGCGGGCTCCTCGTAGGCGTGCGCCGCATGACCGTGTGCGTCGTCGTGCGAAGGGCCGTGCCCGTGCGAGTCTGCCATGTCGGCCGCGGTGGTACTCCCCGACCGAGCCCGCGGTCAACCCTTCGCGTGCTCAGCGCGCCCAGAGCTGCGCGAGGTCGAGCTCGATGGCGTCGAAGGGCTCGGCCCGCACCCGGTCCCCGTCGGACCAGGTGTCGACGAGCGCGTAGAGGTCGCCGGTGAGGCGGAACACCTCGAGGATGCGCTCCGCCGGGTCGACGAACCACACGTGCGTGATGCCCTCGCGGCGGTAGACCCGCAGCTTGCGCCCGCGATCGTAGGCCTCCGTCGAGGGCGAAAGCACCTCGCAGACCCAGTCCGGCGCGAGGGTGAAGTGCGCCACGTCCGGAAGCTCGGGCATCCGCTCCCGGCGCCAGCCCGCGAGATCGGGGACGACGACGTCGGGGCGGGCGCCGAGGCGCAGCTCGGGCTCGGGCAGGATGATCCAGCCGCCGGGTCCGCCCTGACCGCGCCGAAACGGAAGGTGCAGCGAAGATGCGAGGTCGATGGCCGACGTCGCGTGCGTGGCCCGCGGTCTCGGCAACGCCACGAGCTCGCCGTCCACCACCTCGACGCAGTCGTGCTCGTCGGCCGCGCGCCACGCCGCGACCACCTCCGGACGAAGGTTCGGGAACTCCGGATCGACGGTGAGCGCGGCGTCGGTGCTCATGGGGCCCACGGTACCATGGCGCCTCGCTGCCTGCGCCGGGAGCTCCCGCGCGACGCCCGTGGCGCGCGTGCGATACTCGCCGTCGTGGGCGACGCTCGACCCGACGGACGGCTCCTCGACGCGCTGCGCTGGCTCGACGCGCAGCAGCACGCCATGGAGTCGCTGCTCCGCGACCTCGTCGACGCGAGCTCGCACACGCTCGATGCGAGGGGCTGCGACGCCGCCGCCGACGTGCTCGCCGCGGCCGTCTCGTTGCGGTGTCGACGCGTGCCCGCGGAGCGCCACGGAGCGCACCTCTTCTTCGATGGTGACCGCCCTGCGACGGACGGCGGCGTGCTCCTCGTCGGGCACCACGACACGGTCTTTTCGCGCGACGAATTCGCCGGCTACACGGCCGATGGCGGCGTCGCGCGAGGCCCCGGCGTGCTCGACATGAAGGGCGGCCTCGTGGTGATCGCCTTCGCGCTGCGGGCCCTCGCCACGAGCGGTCTCGTCGCGGGCCGCGCGATCACCTTCGCCTCGGTCTCCGACGAGGAGGTCGGGTCGCCGGAGAGCGCACCGCACCTCGCCGCCGCTGCCGCCGGAGCCCGCGCGGCGCTGGTCTTCGAGGCCGGACGCGACGGCGACGCGATCATCACGGCGCGCAAGGGCACCGTCGCCATCACCGCCCGCGCTACCGGCCGCGCGGCCCACGCAGGCCTCGCGCATCACCTCGGCGCGAGCGCGATCCGCGCCATGGCGCGCTTCGTCGAGGGCGCCGAGGCGCTCACCGACGCGCCCCGCGGCGTCACCGTGAACGTCGGCACGATCCGCGGAGGAACGTCGAAGAACACCGTGCCCGCGCAGTGCGAGGCGGGCCTCGACGCGCGCTTCGTCGACCCCGCCGACGGACCGACGCTGGTCGCACGGCTGCGCGCCGTCGCCGAGTCCTCGGCGCTGCCGGGCACCGCCCTCGCGCTCGACGGTGGCGTGGCCCGCGCGCCCCTCGCCCGCACCGACGCCAGCGTGGCGCTCCTGCGACGCTACGCGGCCGCGCAGCGCGAAGCGGGCCTCGGCGAGGCTGAGGCGCCGTTGCAGGGCGGCGGCAGCGACGCGTCGACGACGGCCGCCGCGGGCGTCCCTTCCATCGACGGCCTCGGACCGCGCGGGAGCGGATTTCACACGCGGGACGAGCGCGTCGAGCTCGCGTCGCTGCGCCCCAAGTGCGCCGCGCTGGTGCGCTTTCTCGCGGGCTTCGAGCCGCTGTGACACGCTGCGGGGCGCCGTGGCCGACCGCCCACCGACGCCGCCTCCCGCCCCTCCCGGGCACGACACCGAGACCCGCTGGATCTCTGCGGCGGCGGCCCTCGGCGCGCTCATCGTGCTCTTCCTGCACGCTTGGCTGGGACCGCGCTACGGCACCGAGGACCCTGCGGGCGACCTCTTCTCGACGCAGCTCTCGTTCCTCGCGGGCATCACCGTCGCGTCGTTCCTGACGACGGCGCCGGCGCGACGGAGGCTCGTGTACCTCGCCGCGTTTCCGGCCACGGCGTGCGGCGTGGTGTTCCCGTGGCTGCATGCGATCTACCCCGCGGGCAGCACCGCGGCGCGGATGCTCAACGCGCTCTCGCCGGTGGGCATGGCCCTCGTGGGCTTCGCCGTGACCTGGGCGCTGCGGGTCACCGCCGCCGACGACGCCGCGCGCAGCCGTCGCTAGCCGAAGAGCACGCCCTGCACCGGCGGTCCCGTCTCGACGACGGTGATGCCCCACTGCGACGCCACGTGCAGCCGCGCCGGGTGGTCGCCGAGCGCCTCGCGCGCCGCCGCCGCCGCGAGCTCCGGCGTGTTGTTCGTCTCCGACAGGTGCATCAGCACGACGTCGCGCGCGCGCCGATCGAGGGTGCGCAGCGCCACCCCGGTCTGCGCGTTGGAGAGGTGCCCGCGGTCCCCCGCGACGCGTCGCTTGAGGTGGAACGGGTACGGGCCGTCCCAGAGCATCTTCGCGTCGTGGTTCGACTCGAGGAGCACGACGTCGCAGCCCGCGAGGTGCTCGGTGAAGCCCTCGGGAAGATCTCCCAGATCCGTCGCCAGCACGGCGCTCGCACCCGCGTGCGTGAAGCGCAGCGACACCTGCGGAACGTCGTGCGGAATGGGCATCGCGTCGACCTCGACGTCGCCCACGGTGAAGCGCGAGCGCGACGCGAACACCGTCGGCGCGCGCCGTCCGCCGAGGCGCACGCTGCGGCGTGTCGAGGAGCTGCAGTGCACGGGCACCTGCCAGCGCTCGGACAGCTCCGCGGCGTGGCGGCAGTGGTCGCCGTGGGCGTGCGTCACCACGATGGCCGTGGGTCGCGCGGCGATCTGAGCCTTCGCGAGCTGCCGGTCGAGCGTCGTCGCGGGCACGCCGGCGTCGACGAGCAACGTCGTCGCTCCGGCCTCGACGATCATCGAATTGCCCCCGGAGCCGCTCGCGAGCACGGTCAGTCGCACTCGCGCAGCCTTCGCCGCCGTGCGCGGAACGTCAACAGTGATCCGGGCTCACGCAGGTTCCGTTGCCGGCGGTGCACGCCGGCGCATCGCGCCATCCGTACTGCCACCCGTGGGACCACGCGCGGCAGCAGCACAGCGCCGTCGGCGGAGCGTCGGGCTGCGCGTGCGGGGCGTCGACGTGCGTGCCTGCGTCGTGGTGCGCACCGCGAGGCTGCGCCGCGAGCGACGGAGCGACGAACAGCAGGGCCAGGGCAAGGCGCGCGAAGGGCTTCATGGTGCCGGAGGCTCCCTCTCCG
>CAIMWA010000215.1 GCA_903845045.1 uncultured delta proteobacterium
ATCGACGTGCAGGAGATCCGCAAGGCCGACACGAACGCCCAGCTCGTGTCCGAGGCCGTTGCGATCCAGCTTGAGCGCCGCGTGTCGTTCCGCCGCGCGATGAAGAAGGCCGTCCAGGCCGCGATGAAGCTCGGCGCCCGCGGCATTCGCATCCGCTGCGCGGGTCGCCTCGGCGGCTCGGAGATGTCGCGCGTCGAGAGCTACCGCGAGGGCCGCGTGCCGCTGCACACGCTCCGCGCGGACATCGAATTCGGCACCGCCGAAGCGCACACGACGTACGGCTCCATCGGGGTCAAGGTCTGGCTGTTCAAGGGCGAGGTTCTTCCGCAGAAGAAGCGCCGCCCGGGCGTCCGCTGAACGCTCACCGGAGAAGACGAAGATGCTTTCCCCGAAGAAGGTCAAGTTCCGCAAGCAGATGAAGGGCAACCTGAAGGGCACCGCCGCCACGGGCTGCGACGTGTCCTTCGGTGACTTCGGCATGCAGGTGATCGAGTCCGGCTACCTGTCGGCGCGGCAGATCGAAGCCGCCCGTATGGCGATCACCCGCCACGTCAAGCGCGCGGGCAAGCTTTGGATCCGGGTGTTCCCGGACAAGCCGATCACGAAGAAGCCGCTCGAGACCCGCATGGGTCACGGCAAGGGCAACGTGGAGGAGTGGGTCGCGGTGGTGCAGCGCGGGCGCGTGGCGTACGAGCTCGGCGGCATCCCTGAGAACGTGGCGCGTGAGGCATTCCGCCTCGCGGCGCACAAGCTCCCCCTCGAGACGCGGGTCATCACCCGCGCGATCGGCTGAGCGAGGCGACCATGGCAAAGTCCATTACCGCAAAGGACCTGTCGGCGAAGTCGGACGAAGAGCTGAACGCCTTCATCCAGGAGACGACGTCGAGCTTGCTGGACAACCGGTTCCAGAACCACACCAACCGGCTCGACGACACCAGCCGGATCGGAAAGCTCCGGCGTGACCTCGCCCGGGCGTTCACGGTGCGCGCCGGGCGCGCGAAGGCGAAGGGTTGATCCCGATGACGACGGAAGCAACGACGACGGACGCGGCGCACGGCAGCAAGCGCACCCTGGTGGGCAAGGTCACCAGCGCGAAGATGCAGAAGACCGTAGTGGTCGAGGTGGTGCGCTCGGTGCGTCACCCGGTCTACGGCAAGTACGTCCGCAAGCGCAGCAAGTACAAGGCCCACGACGAGCAGCAGAGCTATCGCGAGGGTGATGTGGTGGAGATCCGGGAGCATCGTCCGCTCTCGCGCGAGAAGCGCTGGACGGTGATCCGCCTGGTCGAGCGCCCGGAAGTGACCTGAGAAGGAAGTCGGGAGAGACCAATGATCCAGATGCGAACGATCTTGGACGTCGCGGACAACTCCGGTGCCCGCCGCGTTCAGTGCGTGAAGGTGCTCGGCGGGTCGCGGCGCAAGTACGCCGCCCTCGGCGACGTCATCGTGGTGAGCGTGAAGGAAGCGCTCCCGAACATGAAGGTGAAGAAGGGCCAGACCGCGCGAGCGGTGGTGGTCCGCACCGTGCGCGAGTACTCGCGCCCCGACGGCACCTACGTGAAGTTCGACGTGAACAGCGCCGTGCTGATCGACAAGGAAGGCGAGCCGGTCGGCACGCGCATCTTCGGGCCAGTCGCCCGCGAGCTGCGCGCCAAGAAGTTCAGCAAGATCATCTCGCTCGCTCCGGAGGTCATCTGACATGAGCCTCGCGCGCATCCGCAAGGGAGACACCGTCGTGGTGATCTCCGGTGACGACAAGGGCCAGACCGGCCGCGTCCTCCAGGTGTTCCCCGAGCACGGACGGGTCCTGGTCGAGGGCGTCAACAAGGTGAAGCGCCACACGCGCCCCACTCCTCGCAACCGCGAGGGCGGGATCATCGAGGCGGAGCGCCCCATCGCGCTCTCCAAGGTGATGCCCCTGGACCCGGAGACGGGCAAGGGCACGCGGGTTCGCACCCAGATCTCGAGCGATGGCTCGAAGGTCCGGGTCGGTGTGAAGAGCGGCAAGGAGATCAAGTCCGAGACGGTCTGACGACCTGACCGGGCTTCGAGAGCGGGTCCCGTGCTCGCACGGCAACGCGGCATCGAAAAGGATTGATGGCAATGGCCGACGACAAGAAGAAGAAGGGTCCCGAGGGCGCGAAGGCTGGCGGCGCGAAGCCGGCAGCCGGGGCGAAGAAGCCCGTCGCGAAGGCGAAGAAGGCCGATGACGCGGCCCCCGTCGCCCGTGGACCGGAGCAGAAGATCCCGCCGCGCCTGCGCGACAAGTACCGGGCCGAGGTGATCCCCGCGCTGCTGAAGCAGTTCGGCTACACCAACCCGATGCAGGTTCCGCGGCTCGTCAAGATCACCGTGAACATGGGCCTCGGCGAGGCAGTGGGCAACGCGAAGATCATCGACACGGGCGTCGAGCAGCTCACGGCGATCGTCGGCCAGAAGCCGGTCGTGACCCGCGCTCGCAAGAGCATCGCGACGTTCAAGCTGCGCACGGGCCTTGCCATCGGCACCATGGTGACGCTGCGCCGCGAGCGCATGTGGGAGTTCCTCGACCGCCTGGTGACCTTCGCGCTCCCCCGCGTGCGCGATTTCAAGGGCGTGAGCCCGAAGGCTTTCGACGGCAAGGGTAACTTCACCCTCGGCGTCCGCGAGCAGATCATCTTCCCGGAGATCAACTACGACACCGTCGAGAAGGTCAAGGGAATGAACATCTGCGTGACGACTACCGCGAAGAACGACGAGGAGGGCCGAGCCCTTCTCCAGCACCTCGGGATGCCGTTCCGCCACTGATCGAGTTCAAAGAAGGATAGACGGGAGAGAAGCCGTGGCACGTGCCTGTTCGTTCGCAAAGCTGCAAGAAGCGCCGAAGTTTTCGGTGCGCCACCGCAACCGCTGCAAGGTGTGCGGCCGCGCGCGGGGTTATTACCGGAAGTTCGAGTTGTGCCGCGTTTGCCTTCGCAACTACGCCCTCCGTGGCGAGCTGCCCGGCGTGACCAAGGCGAGCTGGTGAGAGGTCGATCATGCTGACGGATCCGATTTCAGACTTGCTGACCCGCGTTCGCAACGCGGTGATGGCCCGGCATGAGCGGGTGACCTTGCCCGCCTCGCGCCTCAAGCGTGCGGTGGCGGAGATCCTCGTGTCCGAGGGGTACGTCTCCTCGGTGCAGGGCGAGACGGCCGAGAACGGCGCGGAGAAGCTCGTGCTCGTACTCAAGTACGGCCGCGACCGCCAGCCGGCGATCGAGGGCATCCGGCGCGTCTCGCGTCCGGGGCGCCGGGTGTACGTGGGCGTCGAGCGCATCGGCCGCGTGCGGAGTGGACTCGGGATCTCGGTCCTGAGCACCTCGCGCGGCGTGATGAGCGATCGCCAGGCGCGGACGCTCGGCGTCGGCGGCGAACTCCTCTGCGAGGTGTGGTGAAGCCATGTCACGTATTGGAAAGAAGCCTGTCGAACTGCCGAAGGGCGTGACCGTCGCGACCGGGAGCGACTTCTTCGAGGTCAAGGGCCCGAAGGGCTCGGTCCGCCGCGCGATCCCCACGGACGTGCATCTCGTGACCGAGGGATCCGTCGTCACCGTGGTGGCCCGCGAGGGCGTCACCGCCGAGGCGAGCTCCCGCCTGACCGGAACGTTCCGGTCGCACCTCGCGAACGCCGTCGCCGGCGTGACCACGGGGTACAAGAAGAGCATCCGCCTCGAGGGTACCGGCTACAAGGCCGAGCTCAAGGGATCGACGCTCACGCTGTCCCTCGGACTGTCGCACCCGGTGGTCTTCGACGTGCCGAAGGGCCTGTCGGTGGCGATCCCCGGCGACAGCAAGAACACGGTGCTTCAACTGGAGACCGTGGACCGCGACCTGCTCGGCAAGGTCGTGGCCCAGCTCCAGTCGTTCCGCCCGCCGGAGCCCTACAAGGGCAAGGGCGTCCGTCTGATGGTCGATGGCTCCCCGTCGGCTTCCCCGGTTCTCGTGAAGATCCGGCAGAAGGCGGGCAAGGCCGGCAAGGGCAAGGGCAAGTGATCGGCCGGCTCCCGGCTCGAGGTTGAACGATGAAGAAGGAAGAGCAAAGGCTTCGGCGCAAGGTGCGCATTCGCGGGCGGGTGAGCGGCACCGCAGAGCGTCCGCGGCTCACCGTGTTCCGATCGGCGAAGAACATCTACGTCCAGGTCATCGACGACGCGCTCGGCACGACGTTGGCGGCTGTCGGCACGCTGTCGCCCTCGGTGCGCGACTCCGTCAAGGAGGATCGCAAGCTCGACGCGGCGCGAAAGGTCGGCGAGGCCATCGGCAAGCTGTGCCTCGAGAAGGGCATCACGAAGGTGGTGTTCGACCGCAACGGGTACGTGTACCAGGCCAACAACCGGGTAGGCGTTCTCGCCGACGGCGCCCGCAAGGCCGGCTTGAGCTTCTAGGCTGCTGATCAGGAGACGCGTCGATGTCGATTACTGATAACGAAGATGGGGCAGAGCTCAAGGAGCGCGTGGTGAACATCAACCGCGTCGCCAAGGTGGTGAAGGGCGGTCGTCGCTTCTCCTTCTCGGCGCTCGTGGTGGTGGGCGACAGCAACGGCCACGTGGGGGTCGGCCTGGGCAAGGCCAACGAGGTGCCCGAGGCGATCCGCAAGGGCAACGAGCAGGCTCGCAAGAACCTGTTCACGGTGCCGCGCGTCGGCACGACGATTCCCCACGAGTGCGTCGGGCACTTCGGCGCGGGCGAGGTGCTGCTCCGTCCGGCCTCGGCCGGAACGGGCGTCATCGCCGGCGGCGCGGTGCGCGCGGTGGTCGAGAGCGCGGGCATCCGCGACATCCTCTCGAAGAGCCTCGGCAGCCGGAACCCGCACAACGCGGTGAAGGCGACGATCGCGGCCCTGAAGCAGCTCCGCGACATCCACGCGACGGCGGCGCGGCGAGGCAAGACCGCCGAAGACCTCACCGAGAAGACGGCGTAGAGGGAGTCATGGCGAAGGCGAAGTTGCAAGTGACGCAGTTGAAGTCGACGATCGGCGAGCGTCACCAGTTCGAGAGTACGCTGCACGGCCTGGGTCTGAACGGTCCCCACTCAACGGTGGTGGTCGCGAACACGCCGGCGTTTCGTGGTGCGATCAAGAAGGTGATCCACCTGGTTTCGGTGGAGGAGATCGATGGCTAACGTACTCAGCAACCTGCACCCGCCGGCCGGCGCGGTCCGCCCGAAGACCCGCAAGGGTCGCGGCGTGGGCTCCGGCCTCGGGAAGACCGCCGGCAAGGGCCAGAAGGGCCAGAAGGCGCGTCACTCCGGAAACTTCAGCAAGATGGCGTTCCAGGGCGGTCAGACGCCCATCCAGCGCCGTCTCCCGAAGCGCGGCTTCCGCAACCCGTTTCCGACGGACATCGTCGCGATCAACGTGGCCTCGCTGGAGAAGCTCTTCGACGCGGGGGCCACGGTGGACCTCGCGAGCCTCGTGACCGTCGGCCTGGTCGACAAGCGCGCCGTGCGCGTGAAGATCCTCGGCAACGGCGACCTGACGCGCAAGCTCTCCGTCGTGGTGCACGCGATCTCCGCGGGTGCCCGGGCGAAGATCGAGGCGGCGGGCGGCTCCGTCGAGGTGCTCCCGGATACCCTTCCCCCGGCGGAGGGAACTGCGAAGGGCTGATCGCGGGTTCGGGCGGTGGGGGCCGGCACGTCTGGCCCCCTCCGTCTTCCCTCAACCACCCTTTGCAAGGATCACCATGGCACTCGGCGCGCTCAGCAACATCGCGAAGATTCCGGAGCTCCGGCGGCGGCTGCTCTTCAGCCTCGGCATGCTCGCGGTGTACCGCGTGGGCGTCTACGTGACGGTCCCGGGCGCCGATCGTCAGGCCATGCAGGAGTTCATCGGCCAGGACAACAACGGCTCGCTCCTTGGGTTGCTCAACCTGTTCTCCGGCGGCGCGCTGGAGCAGGTGAGCATCTTCGCCCTGGGCGTGGCGCCGTACGTGTCGGCCTCCATCATCTTCCAGTTGCTGTCGTCGATCTTCAAGCCGCTCGAGGAGCTCCGCAAGGAGGGTGAGCTCGGGCAGCGCAAGATCAACCAGTACACACGGTACGCTACCGTGGTCCTGGCGATGGTCCAAGGTTTCAGCATCGCGCTGTACCTCGAGGGCCGGCAGACGGCGGACCTCGTCTCGGTGGTGCGCGATCCCGGCTGGGGCTTCCGTCTCTTGACGATGCTCAGCCTGGCCACCGGCACTTCGTTCATCATGTGGCTCGGCGAGCAGATCACCGAGCGCGGCATCGGCAACGGCATCTCGCTGATCATCTTCGCGGGCATCGTGGCCGACTTCCCGCAAGCGCTCGCGCAGACGTGGCAGTTCACGAGCACGGGTCAGATCCAGCCGGTGTCGCTGCTCATCGCGGCGGTGCTGATCCTCGGGTCCGTGGCGACCATCGTGTTCTTCGAGCGTGGGCAGCGCCGCATCCCGATCGAGTACTCGCGCCGGATCATCGGCCGCAAGATGTACGGCGGGCAGCGGACGCACCTTCCTCTCCGAGTGAACTCGGCCGGCGTCATTCCGCCGATCTTTGCCTCGACGGTGCTCATGCTCCCGTCGACGCTGGCGAACCTGCACATCCCGGGGATGGAAGCGGCGCGGGACTCGATGCAGCGCGGAGACTGGGTCTACAACACCCTCTTCGTCACGCTCACGGTCTTCTTCTGCTACTTCTACACGTCCGTCACGTTCCCGCCGGTGGACCTCGCGGACAACCTGAAGAAGCAGGGCGCGTTCATTCCGATGATCCGCCCCGGCAAGGACACGGCCGACTACATCGAGCGCGTGCTCATGCGCATCACCTTCGGCGGCGCGATGTACGTCGCGGTGATCTGCGTGATGCCGGACTTCCTGCGGCAGTACCTGCGGGTCCAGTTCCCCTTCGGCGGGACGTCGATCATGATCGTCGTGGGTGTTGCGCTCGACACCGTCAACCAGATCGAGTCGTACCTGATCTCCCGGCACCTCGAGGGCTTCGCCGGCCCCGGCGGACCGCGCGTGCAGGGTCGGAGGGCCGCGTGATCGACGTGGTCTTCATCGGTCCTCCCGGCGCCGGCAAGGGCACGCAGGCGCAGCGCCTGTGCGCCAAGCTGGGCGTGCCGCAGATCTCCACCGGCGACATGCTTCGTGCGGCCCGGAAGGCCGGCACCGAGCTCGGTCGCAAGGCCGACGAGTTCATGGCAGCGGGAGCTCTGGTCCCGGACGACGTCGTGATCGGTCTCGTCGACGAGCGCCTCCAGGAGCCGGATGCGGCCTCGGGGTTCGTCCTCGACGGGTTCCCGCGCACCGTGCCACAGGCTGAAATTCTCGACAAAATCCTCGCGAAGCGGGGTCGGGCGATCGCCCACGTGGTCCTCCTCGAGGTGCCCGACGAGCTGATCCTCGAGCGCATCACCGGTCGAAGGGTGGGCGAAACCACTGGACGGATCTACCATCTCAAGTATGATCCGCCCCCCTCGCCGGACCGCGGCGAGGGCGGCGAGCGCCTCCTCCTTCGTGCAGACGACAGCGAGGCGGTGGTTCGCCCGCGTTTGGTGAACTACTCGGCCCTCACGGCCCCGTTGGTCGCCTGGTACGGCACGAAGGGCCTGTTGCGGCGGGTCGATGGAGTTGGTTCCGTCGACGGCGTCACGCAGGCGATCTTCAGCGCGGTCGGAGTGCAATAGCTCGCATGGCACGTAAGAGAATGATCAACGCCGAGCCTCGTGAGGCGAAGGCCGACAAGCTCGAGTTCGAGGGCGCCGTGTTGGAGGCCCTGCCGAACGCCATGTTCCGCGTGAAGTGCGACAACGGCCTCGACGTGCTCGCCACGATCTCGGGCCGCATGCGCCAGTACTACATTCGAATCCTCCCCGGAGACCGCGTCAGCGTCGAGGTCAGCCCGTATGACCTCTCCAAGGGGCGCATCACATACCGACACAAGTGAGATGGAGCGATGAAGGTCCGACCGTCCGTCAAGAAGATCTGCGACAAGTGCAAGGTGGTCCGCCGCCGTGGCGTGGTGCGGATCATTTGTGAAAACCCCAGGCACAAGCAACGGCAAGGCTGAAACATGGCACGCATTGCAGGCGTCGACCTCCCCGGTCGCAAGCACATCTCCATCGCGCTCCGTTACCTGTACGGCATCGGACCGACGACGGCGCTCGAGATCTGCCGCAAGACGGAGATCGCGGCGGACAAGAAGGCCCAGGACCTCACCGAGGCGGACATCCGCAAGATCCGTGAGGTGCTCGAGGCCGACTACAAGGTCGAGGGCGACCTGCGCCGCGAGGTGCAGCTCAACATCAAGCGCTTGATGGACCTCGGCTGCTACCGCGGCCTGCGTCATCGCAAGAGCCTCCCGGTCAACGGGCAGCGCACGCACACGAACGCCCGCACGCGGAAGGGTCCGCGCAAGGGTCTTGCGGTTGCCCGTCCGGCCGCGGTCAAGAAGTGAATTGAGAAGGTAGAGGAACTTCGATGGCGAAGGCTCAGGCAGCAGCGGGCGGATCGGCGGCCACCAACAAGGGTGGCGTCAAGGGCAAGAAGCGCGTCCGGAAGAACGTCCCGAAGGGCGTTTGTCACATCCAGGCCACGTTCAACAACACCATCGTGACGATCGCCGACATCTACGGGAACACCGTGGCTTGGTCGAGCGCCGGCTCGCGTGGCTTCAAGGGCTCGCGCAAGAGCACCCCGTTCGCGGCGCAGGTCGCGGCCGAGGACGCGGTGCGCAAGGCCGCGGAGCACGGGATGCGCGAGGTCGCGGTGTTCATCAAGGGCCCGGGCGCCGGACGCGAGAGCGCGCTGCGAGCGCTCTCGACGGCGGGGTTCCGCGTGACGCTCATCCGTGACGTCACCCCGATCCCGCACAACGGTTGCCGGCCGCCGAAGCGCCGCCGGGTCTGATCACAGGATATCAGGAAGAAGAGAGCGGATTTCGTCATGGCGCGCTATATCGGACCGGTCTGCAAGCTCTGCCGCCGCGAGGGGATGGAGCTGTATTTGAAGGGTGATCGCTGCTACACGGAGAAGTGCTCGTTCAAGCGCCGCCCGCGGCCCCCGGGCCAGCATGGCGAGCAGCGCGTGAAGTTCAGCGAGTACGGGCTCCGTCTGCGGGAGAAGCAGAAGGTCCGCCGGATCTACGGCGTGCTCGAGCGCCAGTTCCGCAACTACTTCGCCGAGGCCGATCGTGCGAAGGGCGTGACCGGCGAGAGCCTCCTGGCGCTGCTCGAGCGCCGGCTCGACAACGTCGTGTACCGCCTGGGCTTCGCGGCCAACCGCACCGAGGCGCGTCAGCTCGTGCTGCACTGCCACGTGCAGGTCAACGGCCGCCGCGTGAACATCCCGAGCTTCCTCGTGAAGGTCGGAGACAAGGTCTCGATCCGCGAGAAGTCGCGTGAGATTCCGCGTCTGAAGGACTCACTCGGCAGCACGACGCAGCGCACCCAGGTGACCTGGCTCGAGCTGGAGAAGGAGACCTTCACGGGCACCGTGAAGACCCTTCCGGTTCGCGAAGAGGTCGGGCTCGACGTGAAGGAACAACTCATCGTCGAGTTCTACAGCCGCTGAAGATCCGTAGATGTCGCGCGGTCGCCCGCGTGGCCGAGACGTCGGCCCGCGGGGTTCGCGCTGTTTCAATGTCGTACGAAGGGAAAAGGGTTCCATGACGCAGTCCACGCAGGCCCGCAACTGGCGCGACCTCATCCGGCCGAAGGCGCTCATCGAGGAGGATCGCGAGAGCCACTCGGAGTCCTACGGCAAGTTCGTTTGCGAGCCGCTCGAGCGGGGCTTCGGCATCACGATCGGCAACTCGTTGCGCCGGGTGCTGCTGTCGTCGCTGCAGGGCGCTGCGATCACGGCCGTGCGCCTCGACGGGGCGCTCCATGAGTTCACGACGATCGACGACGTCAAGGAAGACGTCACGGACATCGTCCTGAACCTCAAGGAGGTCGTGTTCCACGCCGCCGAGGCGAAGCGTTACACCCTCTCGCTCGTGAAGGAAGGCCCCGCGCCGGTCACCGCCGCGGACATCAAGACCGAGGCGATGGCGGGCATCCGGGTGCTCAACCCGGACCAGCACATCGCGACGGTCTCGAAGGGCGGCAAGCTGTCGATGGAGCTCATCGTCGGCATGGGCCGCGGCTACGTCCCGGCCGAGCGCAACAAGGATCCGAACCTGGCGATCGGCTGGGTTCCCATCGACTCGCTGTTCTCGCCGGTCCGCAAGGTGAACTACACGGTCACCAACGCGCGCGTGGGCCAGACGACGGACTACGACAAGCTGTCGCTCGAGGTCTGGACTAATGGCGCGGTGAAGCCCCGCGACGCCGTGGCGTACGCCGCGAAGATCCTGAAGGAGCAGCTTCAGATCTTCATCAACTTCCAGGAGCAGGACGAGGTCGTCTCGACGCCGACGTCCGCCCGCGAGGAGCCGATCAACGACGCGCTGTTCAAGTCCGTCGAGGAGTTCGAGCTCTCCGTTCGCAGCGCCAACTGCCTGCAGAACGCGAACATCTCGTACATCGGCGAGCTGGTGCAGAAGACCGAGGCGGACCTGCTGAAGACGAAGAACTTCGGCCGCAAGTCGCTGAAGGAAATCAAGGACAAGCTCAACGAGCTGAACCTCCAGCTCGGAACGCACATCGAGAATTGGCCTCAGCTCCTCGAGCGCTGGAAGGCCGAGCACGGCTGAACGGCCTTCCCCTAGAAATCCAGGAATCACTGTCATGCGTCATCACAATGCTGGTCGGAAGTTCGATCGCGACGGCTCTAGCCGCGAGGCGATGTTCAAGAACCTTGCGGCGAACCTCTTCGCGCACGAGCGCATCGAGACGACCGTGCCGAAGGCCAAGGAGCTTCGTCGCGTCGCCGAGCGCCTGATCTGCCGCGCCGCCCGCCTCGGGGCGGACGTCAACGCCGAGACGCTGAGCGACCCCAAGGCGGCCGCGGCGCGCCTGGCGCTCAAGCGCGAGATCGGCTCCTTCCTCCCGCGGTGGCGCGTGCGCATCGTCGAGGGCCAGGCCGAGCGCATCGACGTGGTCGAGCACCTCTTCCGCGAGCTGGCTCCCCGCTTTGTCGGCCGCAACGGCGGGTACACGCGCATCCTCAAGACGCGCAACCGCCGTGGTGACAACGCCGAGATGTGCCTCATCGAGCTCGTCGTGCGCGACCCCAAGGTCGGCGCCAAGGCGGCGGTGACGGCGGCCCCGGTGACCGAGGCGGTCCGCGCCGAGGCCCCGAAGTCGCGCAACGCCGAAGAGCCGTCGACGGCCGGTTGATCGAGCGCCTCTCCGACGCGCCGCTCCCATGACGGACGCAGCGCACCTCTTCGGCAGATCCCTCCCACGCATGACCTCCGCGGGGCCAAACGGCCCGCGGACGCGTGCGCTCGTCGACACCCTCGCGCGCTACGAGTGCCCCGGGCTGACCGCGCGACGGCGCCGGCGCGAGGAGCTCAGCGGCGCTCCGCACGATCCCATCGTCTGGGCCCGAGCCTCGGGTGGCAACGTGGAGGACGCCGACGGCAACGTCTACGTCGACCTGACCGGCGGCTTCGGGGTCGCGCTCCTCGGGCACGCGCTCCCGACGGTGGTCGCCGCGGTGCAGTCGCAGGCTGGGAGGCTGCTTCACGCGCTCGGCGACGTGTCTCCGTCGCGGGAGAAGATCGCCCTCGAGGCGGCGCTGGCTGCGCTGGTCCCCTGGCCAGCGCGGGTGATCCTCGGGGTGAGCGGCGCCGATGCCGTCGAGGCGGCGCTCAAGACGGCGCGGCTGGCCACGGGGCGCGCCGGGATCGTCGCGTTCGAGGGCGGGTACCACGGGCTCAGCTACGGCGCGCTCGCGGCATGCGGTTATCGCGAGGCCTTCCGGGCGCCCTTCGCCGGTCAGCTCAATCCCTCGGTGCGCTTCGTTCCGTACCCCTCCGCCGAGAGCGCCGAGCGCTCGCTGTCGTCGCTGCGTGAAGCGCTCGCGGACGGGAGCGTCGGGGCGGTTCTCCTGGAGCCCGTGCTTGGGCGAGGGGGCGTGGTCGTAGCGCCGGATGCGGCGCTGCGGGCGGTCGCGGCGGCTACGCGGGAGGCCGGCGCGCTCTTTCTCGCCGACGAGATCTACACCGGGCTTCGCCGCACCGGTCCATGGTTTCGGTCCGTCGCGGCGGGCTGCGAGCCGGACGTGGTCGTGACCGGAAAAGCTCTCGGAGGAGGCCTCCCGGTGAGCGCGGCGATCGTTCGCGAGGACGTCGCGCAGGCCTGGGGCGACTGCGCCGGGGAGGCGATTCACACGTCGACTTTCCTGGGAAATCCGATGGCGGCCGCGGCGGCGTTGGCGGTGCTGGAGGCGCTGCACGGCTCCGACGCCGAGAGCGCGCTCGCCGGGTGCGCGGCGAACTTTGCCGCTGCCCTCGACGCGCCGCTGCGGGGCGTTCGGTCGGTGGTGACCGCAGGTTTGCTCCTGGGCGTTGCGCTCGACGGTGGATCGCGACGTGCGCTCGCCGTGTGCCGCACGCTGCTCGAGGCCGGGTACATCGTGCTGACCGGCGGTGCCGCCGGGGACGTGCTCACCTTGACCCCACCGGCCTGCCTCACCTCGGCGCAGATCGACGCCTTCGTCGCGGCCCTCCGAGACGCGTTGGATCGCTCGTGAGCGCAGGCTGGCTCGACGAAGCGGGGCAGGCGCTCTGGGACCGCGCGCGGGCCTTCGTGGCCGCGGGCGACGTCGCTGCCGACGACTTCGACGCCTTCGCGTGCGAGCTCTTCCGTTGGCAGCGCGCCCACGACCCGGTGCTCGCGCGACTCGCCGCGCGCACGCTGGCACGCACCGCTCCGGAGCGTGCAGCGGACGTTCCCGCGGTGCCGACGGACGTGTTCGCGGCCGCCCGCGTCGCGAGCTTCGACGAGCGCTTCACCGTGCGGTCCTTCGCGTCGAGCGGAACCACGCGCGACGTTCCGGGCGTCCATCGTTTCGCCGACCTGTCGCTCTACGCCGAGGCGTGCGTTGCGACCGCAGCGCAGGGCCTCCTTCCGGCGGAGCGCTATCGGTGCGCATTTCTCGCCGAGGACGAGCGCGATGCACCCCGGTCGTCGCTCTCGTTCATGCTCGCCCGCTTCGCCGAGCGTTGGCACGACGCGCCGACGACGCCGTGGATGCTGCGGGCCGGGAAGCTGGACGTGGACGGCGTCGTGCGGGCGCTGCAAGGCGACCAGCCGGTGGCGCTGCTCGGGACGAGCTTCGCGTTCGTGCATCTTCTCGACGCCGCCCGGAGCCCCGCGCTGCGTCTCCCGGCCGGGAGCGTGGTGATGCCGACCGGCGGGTTCAAGGGTCGATCGCGGGAGCTCGCGCCGGAGGCCTTTCGCGCGGCCCTCGTCGACGGTCTCGGGGTTCCCGAGGCTTCGGTCGTCGGGGAGTACGGCATGACCGAGCTCTCGTCGCAGGCCTACGAGCAGGTGCGCAACGGGCGGCGCGCGCATCACCCGCCGCCGTGGATGCGTGTACGCGCGGTGGACCCGTCGACGCTCGCGGAGCTTCCGCCGGGAGTCGAGGGCCTCTTGCGCGTCGTCGACCTGCTCAACATCGGAAGCGCCGTGGCGATCCAGACGAGCGACGTCGGGCGCGTCGCCGAGGACGGGTCCTTCGTGGTGCTCGGGCGCGCTCCCGGTGCGACGCCTCGAGGGTGCGCACGGGCGGCCGACGCAGCGCTGCGCGGCGAGGACTGATCGTCCGCCTCAACCGTGGTCGTCGGCATGGTCCTCCGGGAGCGCCGTGGCCACGAGGCGGCCGTGCTGCACCCCCTTCGTCGCGAGCACGCGGTCGGCGGCGGCCGCGAGCAGCCGTGCGGGGCCCTTCATCACGATGACCTCGAGGCAATGGTGGTGGTCGAGGTGCACATGAAGCGTCGAGATGACGTGCGCGCCCAGGTCGTGCTGCATCGCAGTCAGACGCTCGGAGAGCTCCCGTACGTGGTGGTCGTAGAGGAGCGTCAGGGTGGCGATGGTCGGCCGGTCGTGGGCGACATGATCCGAGACGAGCTCGGCGCGCACGAGGTCGCGCAGCGCCTCGGAGCGGGTCTCGTAGCCCTTCGCGTGCACGAGGTCGTCGAAGCGACGCAGCAGGTCGGCGTCCATCGCGACACCGAAGCGAACGAGGTCGGCAGCCATGGGCCCACCATACCGCCCCCGCAGCGACGCCGTGGTTGCGCGCCGCGTCCGATGCGTGGAATGAACGACCGCGATGGAGCGACGCGATTTTCACAAGCTCGTCGTCGGCTCGGCGTTGGGCGGCTGCATTGCCCGCACGGAGTCCGGGGTGGCTCCGGTGCGTCGCGGGCAGCGCGTGCGGGAGCTCGAGTCGGTGCTGCGTGGCGTGCGCAGCCGCGAGGGCGCGGGATTTCCGGTACGGCGGCCCTTTCCCGTGGCCGGCGTTCCGCAGTTCGATCCCTTCGTGCTGCTCGACGAGATGGGGCCCGTCGACTGGCCGCCGGGCGAGGCCAAGGGCGCCCCGGACCACCCGCACCGCGGCTTCGAGACGGTCACCTACGTTCTTCGCGGTGCGGTCGAGCACCGGGACTCCTTCGGCGGGCGAGGGCTCCTCGGGCCTGGCGACGTGCAGTGGATGACCGCCGGCTCAGGGCTCGTGCACAGCGAGATGCCGCCGCAGTCGCTGGTCGATGCGGGCGGGCCGATGCACGGATTCCAGCTCTGGGTGAACCTGCCCGCGCGGCAGAAGTGGACGCGGCCGCGTTACCAGGAGCTCTCGTCGCGGCACATCGCCCGGGACCAGACGTCCGACGGCCGGTCGACGGTGCGGGTCATCGCCGGCCGCGCCCTCGGAGCTCGGGGAACCACCGAGACCCACACCCCCATCAGCTATCACCACTGGACCCTCGCGCCGGGCGCCGACGTGCGCTTCGACGTGCCCGAGGAGCAGCGCGTCGCGCTGAGCGTCTTCGGCGGTTCCCTTCGAATCGGTGACGGTTCGGCCACCGCCGACGACGGAACCTTCGCCGTGCTCGGTCAGGGCGAGAGCGTGCGCATGCGCTGCGATGCGTCGCGGAGCTCGCCCGCCGAGGTGCTGCTGCTCGCGGGGGCGCCGATCGGCGAGCCCATCGCGCGGTGGGGACCCTTCGTCATGAACACCGACGCGGAGATCCAGCAGGCCGTCGACGACTATCGCGCGGGCCGCATGGGCACCATTCCGAGGTCGGGGTGAGCGCAGCCCTCAGCGTCTTCGACATGTTCACCGTCGGTGTCGGGCCCTCGAGCTCGCACACCGTCGGTCCCATGCGCGCTGCGCGTCGCTTCGTCGAAGGCCTCGACGCCGACGGGCTGCTCCCCCGCGTCGCGACGGTGCGCGCGGCGCTCTACGGGTCCCTCGGGCACACCGGCAAGGGCCACGGATCGGACCGCGCGGTGCTGGTGGGCCTCCAGGGCGAGCGTCCGGAGACCGTCGATCCCGACACCATTCCCGCGCGCGTTGCAGCGGTCCGCGCGGCGCGGCGCCTCGAGCTCGCGGGCGGACGCACCGTCGCCTTCGACCCCGACCGCGACCTCGTGTTCCATCGCCGCGAGACGCTGCCGCTGCACTCCAACGGCATGCGCTTCACGGCCCTCGACGAGGCCGGTGCGGTGCTCGCCGAGCGGGTGTTCTATTCCGTCGGCGGCGGCTTCGTCGTGCACGCCGACGGCTCCCCGGACGAGGGCGGCGGCGTTCGCGCGCCCGCACCGCACCCGTTCAAGACGTCGCGCGAGCTGCTCGAGCGCTGCCACGCGACGGGCCTCTCGGTGAGCACGCTGATGCGCGAGAACGAGAGCACCTGGCGCTCGCCCGACGAGGTCACCCGCGGGCTCCTCGCGATCTGGGAGGTCATGGCCGGCTGCGTCGAGCGAGGGTGCGCGCGCGAGGGCATCCTTCCCGGTGGCCTCAAGGTGCGTCGTCGGGCCGCGGCGATGCACCGCAAGCTCCGCTGCGATCCGCGCGGCGGCGGCGACCCGCTCGTCGTCATGGACTGGGTCAACCTCTTCGCGCTCGCCGTGAACGAGGAGAACGCCGGCGGCGGGCGCGTCGTCACGGCGCCCACGAACGGCGCGGCGGGCATCATCCCCGCGGTGCTGCACTACTACCGCCGCTTCGTGCCCAACGCCGACGACGACGGCATCGTGCGGTTCCTGCTCACGGCCGGCGCCATCGGGATTCTCTACAAGACCAACGCGTCGATCTCGGGTGCCGAGGTGGGCTGCCAGGGCGAGGTCGGCGTCGCGTGCTCGATGGCCGCCGGAGCCCTCGCCGACGTGCTCGGCGGCACCCCGGAGCAGGTCGAGAACGCCGCGGAGATCGGCATGGAGCACAACCTGGGCCTCACCTGCGACCCCGTCGGCGGACTCGTGCAGGTTCCGTGCATCGAGCGCAACGCCATGGGGAGCGTCAAGGCCATCAACGCCGCGCGGCTGGCCCTCGCAGGGGACGGGCGCCACCACATCTCGCTCGACAAGGTGATCGCGACGATGCGTCAGACCGGCGCCGACATGAGCACGAAGTACAAGGAGACCGCGCGCGGCGGCCTCGCGGTGAACGTCATCGAGTGCTGATGCGGGGGGACCCGGCGGCGGTTGTGTTCGCCGCGCCGGTTGCATAGATTCCGCGCGCCTTTTCAACGCCATTCCGAGGACGCATGAAGAACTCTGCCGGTGACCGCTGGGTCACCTATCTCGTCTCCATCACCGCCGCGGTGCTGGTGCTGCTGTTCGGTCTCCAGCGCTTCGGAATCTGGCAGCCCGCCGAGGTGCACGTCGCCGACCTCGCGCGCAACCTCGTGGCCGGACACCCCGGCGCGTTGGATCGGCCGCCCGCGCAGATCGGCCTCGTGGCCCTGGGCTTCCGCCTCGGCGGGGTGACGGAGCTGTGGGGACGCCTGCCGACGGCGCTCCTCGCCTTCGCAGCGGCGTGCTCGCTCATGGCTGCGGCGCGCGGCGCCGGCGATCGTCGCCTCGCGGCGTACGTCGGCGTGACGTACGTGACGCTCCCGCTCGTGTTCATGAACGCGCGGCAGATGTTCGGCGGCGGCGTGGCGCAGAGCGCGTCGACGCTCGCCCTCGCGGGCGCGGTGCTCCTGCTGTGGGGGCGCTCGACGAAGTGGCAGGGCGCGGGCGCGGCCATCGCGGCGATCGGCTTGGTAGTGGGGGTGCGCGCGGCGGGCGTCATGCTGGGCGTGGTGCCGGTGCTGGGTGCCGTGGGCCTCGCGGGCATGCTGCGCTTCGGCAGCGAGACGAAGCTCGCGCGGGCGGTGAGCACGGTGTCCTTCGTCGTGGCGGCGGCCCTCGTGGCGGCGTGCCTGCGCGTCGCGTCGCGCCCGCTCACGGACTACTCGTCGTGGGTCGGCGCGTCACCGCAATCGGCGATCCCGTCGGGGTGGCAGACCTTCGAGGCCTACTTCGAGCAGCTCGCGCACGCGTCGTTCCCGTGGACCGGCCTCGTTCCGTTCGGCCTGCTTCGCCTGGTGAGCCCGCCGTCGCCGGTGTCGTCCGAGGGGGATGCGTCGCTGCCCGACGACGAGGCCGCGGAGTCCGACGCGTGGCGCGAGGCCGGCATGCGGCTCACGGCGTTCCTGGCCATCGCGCTGGGCTTCGCGCTGCAGACGTTCCACATGCAGATGTTCGGGCTCAGCGCGTTCGTGACGGTGGCGCCGGTGGCCTTGGGCCTCGCGGTGCTGCTGCGCGACGCCGAGCGCGAGCGCACGCCGTGGCGCACCGTCGCCGTCGCCGCGTCGCTGCTCACGGTGCTCATGCTGCGCGACTTCCTGCAGTTCCCGAAGGCTGCGTACGCGGCGCTGGGCCTCGCCGACGGAGGCCCCGGGTTCCCCACGGGCTTCGCGATGAAGTTCAGCGAGTGGCTCGAGAACGTGCACGCGGCCCGGGCCGCCGGTGGAGCGATCCCGCCGCTGCCGGCCGAGGGCTTTCACCTCGTCGAGACCGCGGTGTTCCTCGGGCTGTCGTCGCTGATCTTGTTCCAGGGCGCCGGGCGCGTGGGCTCGTTCACGCTGCGGGCACCGTACGATTGGATGCTCTCCGTCGAGTCCGCGGCGGCCGCCGACGCTGCGCGGGAGCGCTCCGAAACGGGGCGTCCGGCCATTGGAACGGTGCTCCTCGCCAACGTCCGGGGCGTCTTCGCGGCCCTCGCGGTCGCGTGCGTGGTGATCGGCGCGAGCGTGCGCTCGGTGCCGACGCTGACCACGCCGGGGCGCAACGCCATGACGGCGCTGGCGGCGGCGCCGGTGTTCGTCGTCCTCGGCGTCCTCGGGTTCATCCTCGTCTGGAACGCGTTCGCGTGGCTGGGCAAGGATGAGAACCCGGTGAACCGCGTGCTCGGCTCCCGCGTAGCCTGGGTCGCCGTCGGCGGCTTCGTCGTCGCGATGATCTACACGCAGGGCTTCGTCGCGGCGCTGTCGGAGCACATGTCGCCGCGCGGCGTGTGGGCCGTGATCCGCGCGATGCGCCACGCCGAGGAGCCCGTGGCTCGCTACGGCGGCCCCAGCGACGACCCCGCGGCGCGCTACTACACCCAGTCCGCGCCGGAGACCCTGCGCGCCGAGGACGAGGCCGTGCGCTGGCTCACCTCCGGGCGCCGGAGCTTCCTCGTGGTCGGGAGCGACGTGTTCCCGGCGCTGAACCGCGCGTATCGACGCGAGCGCCACACGAACATTCCGGTGGCCGACGCCACGAACAGCAACCTCTTCGTGGCCGTCAGCGACCTCGAAGGGCGCCCCAGCCGCAACCCGCTCGATCCGTGGGTGCAGTCCGCCCGCCCGACGATGCGCCACGCGGCGCGCGAGGCGTCGGTCTTCGAGAACGCCATCGAGTACATCGGCTACGACCTCGACTCGAACGGCCAGAGCTTCGTGCCCCTGGGCGGCACGTTCAAGCTGACCTTCCACTTCCATCTGCTCGCCGACACGACGCGCAACTGGCAGATCTTCGTGCATACCGACGGCCAGGGTCCGCGGCTCAACGGCGACCACGAGGGCGCCGGCGGGCGTTACCCGACGCGGTATTGGCAGGCCGGCGACTACGTCAACGATCAGATCAGCGTGAACATCCCGGTGACCTACCGTCCCGGCGTGTATACGGTCTTCATGGGACTCTTCGAGGGCAACGACCGGATGCGCCTCGAGGGTGGCGACCACGACCGCGAGAACCGCGTCGTCGTGGCCCGGGTCAACGTGCGGTGAGGGTGCGATGAGCGAGAAGAAGGACCCCGAGCAGCCTCCGCAGTCCCTTGGCGGGGCCGACCGCCGATCGTTTCCGCGCATCGACGTCGACAACTGGGAGGTCGACTGCAACGACGGCGAGAACTTTCTCTACTCGTACATCACGAACATCTCCGAGATGGGGATCTTCATCAACACGAGGCGGCCGCCGCAGCGCGACCGCATGGTGCGCCTTCGCTTCGCGGTGCCGGGCGAGGAGCCCATGGAGCTCGAGGGCGAGGTGGCCTGGGTGAACCCGTTCCGCGAGGGCGGCGAGAACCTGAACCCGGGCTTCGGCGTGCGCTTCACGAACCTCGACGCGGAGCAGCGCGAGCGCCTCGTCGCGCTCGTGCACTCCGTCGCCTCCCTGCCCGACGAGCCGGGCTGATCCCGATCGTCAGCCCGCCGCGGGGGCGCGCCGCGAGGGCGCCACGGACTCGGCGCGGATCTTCGCCACGAGGGCGTCGAAGCCGAAGAAGCCGAGGTCCGTGCGGCCCTGGCGGAGCTGTGTGCCGTCGCCCTCGACCTCCTTGTCTCCGACGACGCCGATGTACGGCGGACGGAGCAGCGAGGCCGAGCGAATCTTCGCGTTGAGCTTGTCGTTGCTCGCGTCGACGGTCGCGCGAACGCCGGCCACGCGGAGCCGCGCGGCGAGGTCCTCGGCGAAGGCCACGTGCTTGTCGGATACGGTGACGAGCACCACCTGCTCCGGCGACAGCCACGCTGGGAACCACCCCGCGGTGTGCTCGATGTACACCGACAGGAAGCGCTCGAGGGACCCGAGCACCGCGCGGTGGAGCATCACCGGACGATGCGCGGTGTTGTCGGCGCCGACGTAGGTGAGGTCGAAGCGCTCCGGGAGGTTGAAGTCGACCTGGATGGTGCCGAGCTGCCACGAGCGGCCGATGGCGTCGGTGACGTGGAACTCGAGCTTCGGTCCGTAGAACGCGCCTTCGCCCTTGGCGAACTCGAAGGTGCGGTTCTTCCCGAGCACGGCGTCGGCGAGGATCTGCTCGGCGCGCTCCCAGGTCTCGACGGAGCCGAGGTAGCCCTGGTCCGGCCGCGTCGCGAGAAGGATCTTCACGTCGCGCATGCCGAGGTCGGCGTAGACCTCGTCGAGCAGGTCGAAGAAGCCGCTGATCTCCGCGCCCATCTGGTCCGGCGTGCAGAAGATGTGGGCGTCGTCCTGCGAGAAGGTGCGTACGCGCGACAGCCCGTGGGTCACGCCCGAGCGCTCGTAGCGGTGCAGGCGCCCGAAGTCGGCGAGGCGCAGCGGGAGCTCGCGGTACGAGCGGCGCTCGGCTCCGAACATCAGGCAGTGCGACGGGCAGTTCATGGCCTTGCAGCCGCACATGTAGTTGGCGTGCACCGGGGCGAGCGCCGTCGACACCTTCTCGTCGAGGGCGAAGACGCCCGACAGCGGCACGCCGTGGCCCTCGCGCGCGGTCTCGAGCGCGTCGGTGCCGAGCGCGAGGAACATGTTGTCGCGGTAGTTCTCCCAGTGCCCCGAGGTCTCCCAGAGGGCCTTGTCGAAGATCTGCGGCGTGATGACCTCGGCGTAGCCGCGGCGCGCGTACTGCTCGCGCACGTACGCGACGAGCGCGTTGTAGACCCACGCCCCGCGGGGCAGGAAGAACGGCGACGCCGGTGCCCACTCGTGGAACATGAAGAGCTTGAGCTCCTTGCCCAGCTTGCGGTGGTCGCGGGCGCGGGCCTCCTCGAGCTGCTTCATGTGCGCGTCGAGGGCCTTCTGCGACGGGAACGCGGTGCCGTAGATGCGTTGCAACATCGGGCGGCGCTCGTCGCCGCGCCAGTACGCGCCGGCAACCGACGTGAGCTTCACGCCCTGCAGGAACTTCGTGCTCGGCACGTGCGGACCCTCGCAGAGGTCGATCCACGCGCCGTGCTGGTAGAACGAGATGTCCTCGCCGGCCGGGATGCCGTCGAGGATCTCGAGCTTGTAGGTCTCGCCCATGGCGTCGAGCTTCTGCCGCGCCTCGTCGCGCGACATCACGCCGCGGACGAACGGTGCGTCGGCCGCAACGATCTCCTTCATGGTCGCCTCGATGCGCCCAAGGTCGTCGTCGGTGAAGCGTCCGCCCTGGCGGTCGAAGTCGTAATAGAACCCGCTGTCGATGGACGGCCCGATGGTGACCTTGGTCCCCGGGAAGAGCCGCTGCACCGCGTCGGCCATCACGTGCGCCGTCGAGTGACGGATGATCGGGAGCGCGCGCGGGTCGTCGCTCGGAATCGCCTTCACCTCGACGCCGTCGGCGACCTCGAGCGGGGTGTGGAGGTCCACGGTGCGCCCGTCGACGACCGCGGCGACGGTGTTCGGGGCGAGGCGGTTGCGGTCCTGGAGGAGCTGACGGGCGGTGACCTTCATGATCGATCCTTCACGCGGCGGCGGAGGGGCCGCAGCGACGGCGTGGGTGTTCGCACCCGCGATTGCGTGCGTCAAGCGCGGTGCGCGCGGGATGGAGTAGAGTTCCGCGCGCGATGCGCTCCACGCTGTTCGACGCCCTTCCCGACGAGGTGTCCGTCTACGAGGTGTCGCCCCGCGACGGGCTGCAGAACGAGGCCATCACGGTGCCCACGCCGCGCAAGGTGCGCCTCATCGAGGCCCTCGTCGCGGCCGGCCTGAAACGCCTCGAGGTGACGAGCTTCGTCTCGCCGAAGTGGGTTCCACAGCTCGCCGACGCCGTGGAGCTGTGCCGCCTCCTCGGGCACCCCGGGGGAGTCAGCTTCTCCGCGCTGTGCCCGAATCGTCAGGGCCTCGACCGCGCGCTCGCCACGGAGCTCGACGAGGTCGCGGTGTTCCTCTCGGCGAGCGAGGGGCACAACCGGCGCAACGTGAACAAGACCATCGCGGAGACCCTCGACGTGTTCCGCGAGCTGGTGCCCGCGGGGGTCGCCGCCGGTCGTCGCGTGCGGGGCTACCTCTCGACGCTCTGGGGCTGTCCCTTCGAGGGCGAGGTGGACCCGGCGCGCGGCGTCGAGATCACCCGGCAGCTTCTCGAGATGGGCTGCTACGAGGTCTCGCTGGGCGACACCATCGGCATCGGAACGCCCCGGCAGACCAAGCGCATCCTCGAGATGTTCCTCGCGGAGTTTCCGGCGGAGCGGCTCGCGCTGCATTTTCACGACACGCGCGGCACGGCCCTCGCAAACGTGGTCGTCGGGCTCGAGATGGGCATCCGCACCTTCGACGCTTCCGTGGGCGGCCTCGGCGGGTGCCCGTACGCTCCCGGCGCCGCGGGCAACCTCGCCACCGAGGACCTCGTCTTCACGCTGCACGGCATGGGCATCGAGACGGGCATCGACCTCGACAAGCTCGTCGAGGCCGGGCGCGTCGCGTCGGCCATCGTGGGCCACGACCTCTCGGGCAAGGTGCACCGCGCCGGCGTTCGCGCGCTGCGGCGTTGACGGTGATGCTCGGCGGACCGTGGCTGGTGATCGGGGCCCTCGCGGGGCCCGCGCAGCTCCTCGGAGCGCAGCGCCTCGTGATGTCGTCGGCATCCGAGGGCGACGCCACGACGCTGCGGGCGCCCGCGCTCGGAGCCGGCGCCGACGCGCTTCGTCGAGCGCGTTGGCGAGCCCAGGACGGGGTGCGCGGCACCGACGCGACGCCCGCGGCCGCACCGGCATGGCCGGCGGTTCCGGCAGCCTCGCCGGCGCCCGCGGCGTGCGCGAGCTGCGACGTCGACTGCGAGAGCTGCCGCGAGTCGGACCGGCAGGCACGCTACGTGATTCGCCGCCGAGCGACGCTGCTTCGGACCCACCGTGCCTTCGGCATCGCCGCGTGGGGGACCATGGTCGCCACGGAGGTGCTCGGCACCATGCTCGCGGTCGCGCGGCCCACTTGGTTCGGCGATGGAACGTGCGCGGGCGGCGGCGGTGGCTTCGAATGCGGCGCTGCGATGACGCCGATCCACGAGACGCTCGCGTTCCTCACCACGGGCCTCTACACGACGGCGGGCATCCTCGCGATCGCGGCGCCGGATCCCGACGGCGCATCGGTGGGCAGCGACCGCGCGGCGCGCACGTTGAGGCTCCACAAGACCCTCGCGTGGGTGCATGGCGCGGGCATGGTGCTGCTCCCGCTGCTCGGCATCGTCGCGGCGGCGCCGTCCATCGTTGGCGCGCAGGACAGCCACACCCAGGACGTCGTTGCGCGAACGTTCCGCACCGTGCACACCGTCGTCGGCTACACGACCTTCGCCGCCCTGAGCTGGTCGATGTACCTCGAACTCTTCTGATCCTTCTACGGCGCGTCAGGGGGCGTCGCGAAGCACGCGCAGGGCTCCGGGCACGTCGTCGGTCACGCGCACCCACCCGTCGACGTCGGGAATCACGGGGAGCGTCACGCCGTCGCCGAGAACGACGCGCACCGTCCCTCGCCACGGCGCGCCGTCCACGTCGACGATGCGAAGGTCCGTCTCGCGCCGAGGACCGCGAGGGGTGGGCCCCGTACCCGTGTCGGTAGGTGGGGCCGCAACGCTGCGCGCCAGCGCGGCGACCGCGGCCAGCGCGGCCGGCCCCGTAGCCTCGCGCGCGACCGCCTCGAGCCGACGGACGGTGCCGTCGCCCCCGCCTCGGAGCGACCACGCCAGCGTCGCGCGGTCCCACGGATCGGCCGCGGCATCGAGGGCGCCGAGCAACGCGCCGTCGGCATCGCAGGCCGCGCGCGCATCGCCCAGGGCCGTCGACGCCGGGCGCATCACCGCCGCCTCGCCGAGGGCATCGCGGAGCACGCCGCACGCCGCCGCGTCGCCCGTCGCCGCGACGGAACCCAAGGCTCGCAAGGCCGCCGTCCGCAGGCGCTCCGAGCCCCGTGCGGACACCTCGCGCAGCAACGCCACGACCTCCGCGGCATGATCCGGTGCCGCGGCGGCAGAGCGGCCGAGCGCCACCAGCAGCGCCGCGCGATCGACGGCTCGCGCATCGCGCCATCGGTCGAGCATGGCGGTGCGCGCGTCGTCCGGAGGCGCATGCCCGAGGGCTGCCGCCGCGGCGGTGCGCACGCGTGCGTCGGCGTCGCCGAGCGCTTCGACCAGCGGACGGACCGCCGCTCCATCGGCGACGGACTCGAGCGCACGGGCCGCCTCGAGGCGCACCGAGGCGTCGCCGGCAGCGAGGGCTTCGCAGAGCGGCGGGACCGCGCGCGGATGTCCGGTGCGCCCGAGCAACGCGAGCAGCGCGCGACGCGGCGCGGGGTGTCCGAGGTCGAGGTCCGCGAGCGCCGTGCGGAGGAGGTCCACCGAGGCGCCTGGGAGGCCGTCGTTCGCGTCGGCCCACCGCGCGAGGGCGTCCAGCAAGCGCGCGTCAGGCTCCCGTCGCGGCGCGCCGAGGCGATCGACGAGGTCGTCGAGGGCCTCGGTGGCGCCGGTGTCGCCGAGGGCCCGCCAGAGCGCGTCCGACGGAGGGGTCGACCTCGCCGAGGCGTCGATGAGCAGCCGCGCGGCGTCGCTGCCGCCGACGAGTCCGAGCAGCGGCGCGAGAGCTTCGACGCGGTCGGCAGGAACACGCGCGGTGATGGCGGCCGCGCGGCTCCGGAGCGCCGTGCGATGGGGGATCAGCGCGCGCAGCGCCGCCGAGCCGAGGACGTCGTTGCCGCGGAGCGCCAGCGCGACGAGGGCGTCGAGGGCCGCCGGCGACGCGATGGACCCGAGCGCCGCGATGGCGGGGAGCGCCGTGTCGTCGACGCGTCCCAGCGCCGAGCCGCGCTCGGGATCCGCCCGCGCGGCGAGCGTCGCCACGGTGAGGGGTTCGCGCGCGCCGTGGAGCGCACCGATCGCTGCGACGCGCACGTCGTGATCGGCGTCGCCGACGAGGGCAGCGAGCGTTCGTTCGGCGCCCGGCCCCCCGATGCGCCCGAGCGACGAGGCGACGGCGAGGCGAACCTCCGGAAGCGGATCGCCCGCGACGCCGACGAGCGACAACGCCGCGCGTTCGTCCCCGATGCGACCGAGCGCGCCGACGGCGGCCGCACGGACGGATCCGTCGGCGTCGTGCACGCGGTCGAGCAACGGGACCAGCGCGTCCGCTCCCGATCCAACAAGCGACGCTGCGGCGCGCGCACGTACCGATGCGGCACGGTCTGCCAACGCCACGCCGAGGGCTGCACGCGCGCCGGACCCCGGAACGGCGCCGAGCGCTGCGGCCGCGTCGCCACGCACCGCCTCCGATGCGTCGTCGAGGAGCGCTCGCAGCGCAGGAAGAAGCTCCTCCGAGGGGGCGCGGGCAGCCAGCGCGAGGGCGGCGTCGCGCACCGCCGGGTCCGCGTCGCGGAGCGCAACGGCGAGCGTGGGCGCGGCACCCCGAGGATCCTCCGCGACGAGGCGATGCATCAGCTCGACGCGTCGCGAGGGCTGGGCCGTCGCGAATTCGCGCGCCAGCAGCGTCGCTTCGCCGGGCCAGCCGAGGCCGAGGAGCGCCACCGCGGCCGCGAGGCGAGGGAGCAATCGACGCATCGCCGCAGCATACCAACACGCGGCTTGACGGAGCGCGCGCATCCCCGCACGGTCCCGACGATGCGAACGCCCGTCCGCTTGCCGCTCCTGCTCTCGCTGCTGCTTGCGGGGCCTGCGCTCCAGGGCGATCCGCAACACGCATCCGCGGCGCCGGGCTTCCTGGGCGCGGGCCTGGCGCCGGATCCCGCAGGCCTTCGGGTGGAGCGCGTGGTGCCGGGGAGCCCCGCCGAGCGCGCGGGCATCGCTCCGGGCGACGTCGTGGTGCTGTCGCAGGGCGTGGCGCCGGGGTCGGTCTCGGCGTTCACCACGTCGGTGCGGGCGGCCGGCGCGGGGGCGTCCTACGCGCTCGTGGTGCGGCGTGGGGCGCAGCGCATTCCGTTGCGCGTGCAGCTGGCCTCGGCGGCCGATGCGCCGCCGCAAGGGGCCGTGCGCACGGGCAGCGCCGCGCCCGCGCTCGGTGCAGGTCAGGTCGCCATCGGCAACGACCCGTTGGACCTCACGGCCCTTCGCGGACGCGTCGTGGTCCTCGACTTCTGGGCGAGCTGGTGCGGACCGTGTCGCATGATGATGCCGGTGCTCGACCGCCTCGCGGAGCAGTACCGCGCCCAGGGCCTCACGGTGCTCGGAGTGACCGACGAGCCCGTCGAGGCCGCGCGCTCCGTCGGCGCGCAGCTGCGCATTCGCTACACCCTCGCGTCCATCCCCGGGGCGCTCCGCAGCTACGGGGTGCAGAGCCTCCCGACGATGGTGTTCGTCGACCGGGCGGGCACCGTTCGCGAGGTGACCGTCGGCGCCGAGTCTCCGCGGAGCCTCGCGCGCTCCATCGAGCGCCTTCTCGCCGAGCCCTCGCGCTGAGGTCGCGCCGCGTCAGGGCGGAGCGTCGTCGCGGGTGACGCCGGTGCGGTGCGCGACGAGCAGCGGAATGCCGCCGCCGAGGAGCAGCGCGCCGAGCAACCCCACCCCGGTCGCCACCGACGGTTGCATGCGGTGCTCCGAAGGCACGCCGTCGATGGCTTGTCCCAGCGCCACGGCTCCGAGGACCACGAACGCCGTAGCGCCGGCGGCCGTCAGGCCGGTGCCGACGTTGAAGAGGTCCGCCGAGGGGGCGCGCACCGTGAGCGTCGTCGCGGCGCGGACGTCGATGTCTATCTCGGTGTCTCGGAGCCCTGGCGCCGTCGCCCGCAGCCGCAGCAGACCCGGGAGCACGAAGAGCGTGCAGGGCGTGTTGCAGGCCCCGGCGGCGCGCACCTCGGGCCCGCGACGCCGGTCCGTCGGAGCGGGAAGCGCGCGCAGCTCGATCACGGCGTGCTGCGGCCTCCCCCGGGAGTGGAGCGTGAGCGGGATGCGCCCCGGGAACGGTCGATCGTCGAGGGTGAGCTCCGTCGGCGGCGCCGAGCGAGGGCGCGGCGACGACGGCGCGAGCCAAGGCTGCGCGCCTGCGGGGCTCGTGCAGAGTCCGAGGGCGAGCGCGAGCGCGCGAGGGGATGCGATCACGGCGTCGTAGGGTACGGTGCGGTGCTGATCGGCGCCGTGCGAACGCCCGGCCTTGACCCCCCCGCCGACGCAGAACACCCTCCCGCCCTTCACCGAGGACCATGAAGAAGCGCCTGGCGATGGTCACCTTCGGGTGCCAGATGAACGTCCACGACTCGCAGCGGATCGAGGAGATCATGCGCGCGGACGGCTATGAACCGGGGCACGACGTCGACGACGCCGACGTGATCATCCTGAACACCTGCTCGGTGCGCGAGAAGGCCGAGCAGAAGCTGCGCAGCGAGGCCGGCCGTCTGAAGAGCTCCGGGGCCGTGCTCGTCATCGCCGGCTGCGTCGCGCAGCAGGAGGGCGAGCGCATCGTGCGCGACATGCCCTTCGTCGACGCGGTGGTGGGCCCCGACAACCTCTCCGAGCTCCCGGCGCTGGTGCGCAACGCCGACCTCGGCGCGGCCCCCGCGGTGCGCACGGTGCACGACCTCGACGACCCGAAGTTCCTGGAGAACCAGGTGCGCGACGGCGCGGTGGGTGCGAGCGCGTACGTGACGGTGATGAAGGGCTGCGACGAGCGCTGCTCGTTCTGCATCGTGCCGTACACCCGCGGCGCCGAGCGCTACCGCCCTGCGCAGGACATCGTTCGCGAGGTGTGCGCCCTCGTCGCCGGCGGCACCCGCGAGATCACGCTGCTCGGGCAGACGGTGAACAGCTTCGTCGACCCGTCGGTGCTCCGTGACGACGCCACGGAGTCACAGTTCCCCGCGCTTCTCCGGGAGCTCGCCGCGGCGGCGCCGGCGCTCGATCGGCTGCGGTACGCCTCGCCGCACCCGCGGCATCTCACGCCCGCGCTGGTGCAGGCCCACGCCGACCTGGCGGTGCTCGCCGAGCACGTGCACATGCCCGTGCAGTCGGGCAGCGACCGGGTGCTGAAGCGCATGATCCGCCGGTACACCCGCGCGGAGTACGTGCGGCGCGTGGCGTCGCTGCAGGCTGCGCGTCCCGGGCTGACGCTCTCGACGGACGTCATCGTGGGCTTTCCCGGCGAGACCCGCGCGGATTTCGACGAGACGCTGTCGCTCGTGCGCGAGGTCGGCTTCACGGCGCTTTACGGGTTCAAGTATTCGCAGCGGCCGCAGACGCCTGCGCTGCGCCTCGACGACGACGTCTCCGAGGCCGAGAAGCAGGACCGCCTGCAGGCGCTCTTCGAGGTCTCCGAGGCGCAGACGCGGACGCACCTTGCGGCGATGACCGGCGCGCGCGTCGAGGTCCTCGTCGAGGGCCCGAGCAAGCCCGGGGCGGCGACGGTGGTCGGACGGACCCGGCGCAACGAGATCGTGCACCTGCCGGAGCGCATCGACCCCGGCGCCGTCGTCGTGGCCGAGATCGTGCGGGCGAACAAGCACTCCCTCGAGGGCCGCCTCGCGTCGGTGAAGCACGCCGCTCCGGCGCCGGTGGTGCCGACGCTGCGCAAGGTGCTGCTGCCGGTGGTGCACGCGTGAGCGTTCGAGGCGTCGTGCGCGCCTACGACGGCCGCGTGCCTCGCGTCGACGGTGCGTTCCTCGCCGAGACGGCGACGGTGGTCGGCGACGTCGTCGTCGGCGAGGGCAGCTCGATCTGGTACGGCGCGGTGCTCCGTGGCGACGTCATGCCGATCCGCATCGGCGCGCGCAGCAACATCCAGGATCTCACGACGGTGCACGGCACCACGGACCTCGCGGCGACCACCGTGGGCGACGAGGTCACCGTCGGACATCGCGTCGTGCTGCACGGGTGCAGCGTCGGGGACCGCGTGCTCGTCGGCATGGGATCCATCGTGCTCGACCTCGCCGAGGTCGGCTCCGACGTCATCCTCGGCGCGGGTTCGCTCGTGCCTCCGCGGGCGAAGCTCGAGTCGGGCTGGTTGTACCTGGGATCGCCGGCGAAGAAGATCCGCCCGTTGGGGGCGGCGGACCGCAAGATGATCGAGGCCGGCTGGCGTTCGTACGTGGAGCTCGCGGCGCGCTACGCCGCGGGCTGATCACATCGA
>CAIMWA010000216.1 GCA_903845045.1 uncultured delta proteobacterium
GCCGTGTCGCCGACCGTCTGCGCGAGCTTCGGACCGCCGCCGCCGCCGAGGCCGGGCTGCGCGTGTCGGCAGGCGACACCGACGGTGCGTGGGCGGCGGCCGAAGTCTTTGCCACCGACGAGACCGAAGAGCCTGCGGCGCGCCTCGCGTTGATCGAAGACCTCGCCTCCACGGCCCCCGCGCCCGCGAGGGTGCGCGCGGCGCGGCTCGCCCTGCGTGTGCGCGGGGGTCACACGCTGGCAGCCGCCGACCTCGACGACGCGCCGGACGACTCGACGCGGACGTTGCTCGAGGGAGAGGCGTTGCTGCGAGCCGGTGCCGCCGCGCCGCTCGATGCGTGGCTCGCTCGCGTCCGCTCGGGAACCTCCGAGGTGGCCGCCAGCGTCGTCGGGCTTCGAGCGGCCTACGATCGCGGTGAGGTTCCGACGGAGACGGAGGTTGCTGCGGTGAGCTCCGCGGGCGCACCGTTGCTCGAGGCGCGGCGTTGCGAGATCGGCGCGCTCGCAGCGGTGGCGCGTCGCGAGATGGAGGCAGCGCGGCGGTGGCTCGCACGCTGGGACTCCCTTCCATCGTCGGTGGGCATCGCGGCGTCGCGACGCGAGGGCGTGGGTGGCCTCGTCGCCCAGGCCGACGGCGATCTCTCCGCCGCGCGGTCCGCCTACGCGCGGGCCTGGGAGCTCGCGAGCCGCGACGGGGATGCGAGGGCGGCGGCTGCTTGGTTGATGAACCTGGGCGCCGTCGGGCTCGAGCGTGGAGACCTCGGCGAGGCCCGCGGGGCGCTCCGCCGGGCGGCGGCGATGTTCGGCGCGGCGGGCTCGACGGCGGCTGCGGGGCGCGCCGTCGCGAACCTCGCCTCGCTGTCGGTTTGGATCGGCGAACGCGACGACGCGGCGGCGCTGCTCGCCGTCGCCCGGCAGGACGCGGAGGCCGGCAACGACCCGCTGACCGCGCGCTGGACCGACGCCATCGAGCGGGAGCTCTCGTCCTTCGATGCGACGTCGGAGCTGCCGGGCGCCGCGCTGCGCGCCCTCGGTGCAGGCGCCCTCGCCGCCGATGCCGACGCCCGCTGGGTGCTCGGGGCGGTGCGCGCCGGCGCCGAGGAAGCTGCGCTGCGTGGACTCCCGCCGGCTGCGGACGGCGATGGTCCGCTGACGGAGCTCGCGCGCTTGGCGTGCGCGGTGCGCTTTCATCCGCGACGCGGGTCCGTCGAGGCGGCGGAGGCGCGCGCGCGCCGCGCGGTGGAGTCGGACCCGAGCGTCGAACACGAGCTCCTGCTCCTCGCGTGCACCGAGGAGGCCGCCGAGGCCGCCGGCGACATCGCGCGCGCCGACGTGCTTCGCACGCGCCGACGGGATCGCGTGGACACGCTCGCGCGATCGCTCCCCGAAGCGCTTCGCCCCGCGTTCGTGGCCGCGCACGGGCCCCGCGTCGCGTCGCGCCGCCCGGAGGCTTCCTCTGCTGCGTCGGTGGTCGACGCCCGATGGCGATGGATGCTCGCGGTGCTGCAGCGTTTGCTCGAAGAGCCGCGGCTTCCGGCGCTCCTCGATCGCGTGATGGACGCCGTCATCGAGCTCACCGGCGCCTCGCGCGGCCTGCTTCTGTTGCGCGAGCGCGACGGCACGCTGCGGGTCCGCAACGCCCGCAACCTTGGCGCGCGGGACCTCGCGGACCCGGAGGCCGCGGTGTCGCGGACCATCGCCGAGCGTGTCGCCCGCGAGGGCTCGGCGTTGGTCACCGTCGACGCGGCGACGGACGGGCGCATCGACGGAGCGCGGAGCGTCGTGGGCCTGCGCCTCCGATCGGTGCTCGCGGTGCCGTTGCGCGTTCGCGGCGAGGTGCTCGGCACGCTCTACGTGGACGACCGGCTGCGCGCCGGAGCCTTCGACGAACGGGCCGTGGAGCTCGCGCAGGCCTTCGCCGACGCGGCGGCGCTGGCCATCGACCACGCCCGTTCGCGGGCCGCCCTTCGGACGTCGCTCCGCAGGTCGGAGCAGCTCGCCGAGGAGCTCGAGCGCTCGGTGGCCCAGCAGCGCGCGGAGCTGGAGACCGCTCGGGCAGCCGCCGGCGATCGCGCGACCCGTGGACGCTACGGCGCCCTCGTCGGTCGCGGCGACGCGATGCGCGCGATGCTCGCGTTGGTCGATCGCGTGGCGCCCACCGCCATGCCGGTGCTGTTGCAGGGCGAGTCGGGCACGGGCAAGGAGCTCGTCGCCCGCGCGGTGCACGAGAACAGCCCGCGGGCCGCGCGCGCGTTCGTGGCCGAGAACTGCGGCGCGATTCCCGAGACGCTCCTCGAGAGCACGCTCTTCGGACACGTGCGCGGGGCGTTCACCGGCGCGGACCGGCCGCGCGCCGGGCTCTTCGAGGCCGCCGACGGGGGAACGCTGTTCCTCGACGAGATCGGGGAGATGTCGGCGTCGATGCAGTCGCGGCTGCTGCGCGTGCTGCAGGACGGCGAGGTGCGTCCAGTGGGCGGCGACAAGACCCGTCGCGTCGACGTGCGCGTCATCGCGGCGACGCACCGCGACCTGCAGGACATGGTCGCCCGCGGGCTCTTTCGCGAGGACCTCTACTACCGCCTCGCCGTGCTCGTGGTGCGGGTGCCCGCGCTGCGAGACCGACGCGAAGACGTCCCCGAGCTGGTAGCCCATTTCCTACGGGAGTCGGCCCGTCCGTCGGCCGGCGTGGACCGCGCCGCCCTCGCCGCGCTGTCGTCTGCGCCGTGGCCCGGGAACGTGCGGCAGCTCCGAAACGAGGTGCTGCGGGCGGTGGTGCTCTCGGAGGACACGATCCGTCCCGAGCACCTCACCGTCGCCATCGCCGCCGGGGCTCGACCGCGCACGGACGCGGCGCCCGGCTCGGACCTGCGCAACGCCGTCGAGGACGTCGAGCGAACGATGGTGGTGCAGGCCCTCGCCGCGCACGGCGGGAACCAGACCCGCGCCGCCAAGGCCCTCGGGCTCTCACGCTTCGGTTTGCAGAAGAAGCTTCGTCGGCTGGGGATCACCGCGCGCCCGACGGCGGCGCGGGAGGGGTGAACGTCAGACCGCGGCGCCGAGCTTGCGGAGCCGGCCTTCGATGACGCTCCAGTCGAGACCGGAGAGCACCGCCTCGACGTACTTGGCCTTGCCGGCCTGGTAGTCGAAGAAGTACGCGTGCTCCCACGCGTCGACGGCGCCGACGACGTGCACGTTGGCGAAGAGCCCGACGTGGTGCTCGGACTGCACGAGGTTGTGCAGCAGCTTGCCGGTGCCCGCGTCGTACGCAAGGAGCGTCCAGCCGTGCGAGCTGAGCAGGCACGCCTTGGCGTCGGCGAGCCACGCGTCGACGCTGCCGAAGGAGTCGGCGAGGAGCTTGCGAGTGCCTTCGCCGGCAGCCTTGGAGCCGTCGCCGAGGTTCTCGAAATACAGCTCGTGGAGCACCGTGCCGTTGAACGCCACGGGCTCGCGGCGGCGCAGCTCGGAGTAGTCGTTGAAGCTGTAGTTCGCGGCGCCGCGATCGGCCGTCGCGAGGCGCGTGGTGATCTCGTTGAGCTTGTTGACGTAGCCCTTGTAGAGCGAGAGGTGCGCGGTCAACTGGGCGTCCGAGAGCCCCTTGACGTGTCCGCCGAGGAGGTGATCGAAGTTCTTCGGTTCGCGAGCCATGGCGATGGTTCTCTTTCCGCTTGCGCGTTGGTCGTGGGGTGAACCGCGGAGGGCGCCGGGCGCTCTCCGCGGAGGAGCCGGAGGTATCCTCCCGCCCCCGCCCCGGCGCAACTCCCGCCGACGCTCGAACGGTCAGCGCCGCGGGCGCCGCTCGATCACGACGAGCTGCGTGCCGAGGGTCCCGGCCACGAGCGCCCCGTCGTCGGTGATCGTGAGGTCCCGGAGCTGCGCGGTGCGCCCCTCGAGGCCCTCGACGGGCCGAAGACGCCACCCTCCGACGCCGCGCACCCAGATGCCATCGGCGCCAGGGAGGACGATCCAGCGGCCGTTGCGGCTCGCGGCGCTGCCCGCGGCGCACCCTGCGGCGATGGCTTCGCTGAGCCGCACGGGCGCCGACGCCGTCGCACCGAAGAACCACGGCCGCCCGTCCACCGCCACGAGGAGGCGGTCGCGCACGGCGCAGAGCACCTGACCCACCGGGGGCGCCAGCACCCGCGCAGCCTCCGGCGCCGCATCGCAACGTGCCTCTCCCGCAGCGGCGACGCGGGCCCGGGACGCCCAGAGCGCGAGACCCGGCGGCAGCGCCGTCGCCGACGCGTCGAGGGGCTCGCACGTCCGCGTGACGTCACAGAGCACCGCCGCGACGCCGTCGCAGCGCGCGGCGACGCCCACGACCACCGAACCTGCGATGGATGCCAGCAGCGCTCGGAGGACGACGGGCTCGGCGGGCGTCACGTCGAAGGCCGCGAGGCCGACGCGCGCACTGGTCGCACCGCGGAGCACCAAGGCCGTCGGCGCGACGGGCACGTCGAAGGCGACGACCCCGGTGCGCGCCGGCACCGCAGCGTCGAGTTGCGAGGCGACGAAAGGACCGAGCCGCGCCCGCCAGCCGCGATCGAACTGGGTGGTCCGACGCAGCGCGCGCTCGAGGTCCGGCCATGCCGCTCCGCTCGTCCCGTCCGAAGCGAGGGCTCGCGCCGCCCGCTCCGCCGCCGGAACCTCGCCGAGCGCGAGAAGCGCGTGGACACGCGCGGTGCCGCGTTCCAAAGCTCCGCCGACGACCCCACAGGCGACACCTCGTGCTCCGTCGATGACCAGACCCGGCGCGCCCTCTTCGACGCACCCGAGACGGCGGAGTGCTTCGAGGTCGTCGACGCGCGCGAGCGCCGCATCGCCCCCGCCACGCATCACGCGAAGTGCTTGCACCGCGGCCCCGAGCGATGCGGCCGGCTCTGCGACGTCGCGCGACAACGCTCCGCCACGGTCGACCCACCGAAGCCGCAGCGCGGCCGAGCGAACGCGGGTCGTCACGACGAGCTCGTCGACACCGTCGCCGTCGGCGTCATCGGCGACGAGATCGAGCGACACGCCGGCCGAGGCGCCCTCGAGGGCGGCCCGAGAACGCACGCGAGGTGTCGCGCCGCGCGCGATCCATCGTCCTTCGATGCGGGGTCCGCCAGGACCGGCGCAGGTCGCGACGAGGGTCACCGAGCGCGGCGACGTCGCCCGCAGCGTCGCAACGTCGCACCCCGTCGCGCCCGGAGCGGTCGCGGCAACCGGCTCGGGGCGCAGCGCACCGCCCGCGGCGGAGACGCGCAGGAGGTCCATCGGCTCGCCGGCGAGGCCGACACGGTAGATCCACGCCTCGGGGCTCGGAGCGCCGATCTCGAGAACGGCGACGAAGCGTTCCGTGGGCGCGGCCTCGAAGCGCTGCCCAGCCACCGTGACCGCGCGTCCGTCGCCCGCCACCGGAGACGATGCGACGGCATCGAAGGACGGCGCGTCCGCGTGTGCGTCGGCGGCCTCGACGCGGGCGACGACGCCTCCCTCGAAGTCGACCCTGGGCGGCGCGCGGCGGCACATGGACGTCCCGAGCGACGTCAGCACCGCGCCCGCGACCCAAGGCCGGATCACCGCCTGCGCCCCTTCTTCACGGCGCGCTTCGCCGATTTCGCCGCCTGCTTCGCAGCCTTCTTCGTCGCGCGGGGATCGAAGCTCTTGGCGTCCCGGGTCTGCCGCGGCGCGCGGAGCCGCAGGGCCTCGCGAGCGTCCGGGGCGAGCCGCGCGAGGACGGAGCGCCGCGCCATCGACACCTCGGAGATCTCGACGGCGACGACCTGCCCGACCTCGAAGGTCATGCCCGTGCGCGACGAACGAATCCGGAGGCCGAGGTCGTCGGTGTCCCACGCACCGCTCGACACCGACTCCACGGGCACCACCACGGTCAGGAACGGCGCGTCGAGGTCCAGGTACACCGACGACGCGCTGAAGCCGTTCACCGTCGCCTCGAAGCGCTCGCCGACGTGCTTGCGGGCGACCTCGCAGCGGTAGAGGTCCAGCACCTCGCGTTCGACCTCGACGGCGCGGCGCTCGAGCCGCGAGCAGTCCGCCGCAACGGCAGCGAGGGTGTCGGGCGACGGGGGACGCTCCCCGGGACGCGCCCGGAGCGCCCGTCGCAGCTCGCGGTGTACGAGCAGGTCCGGGTAACGACGGATCGGCGACGTGAAGTGCAGGTAGGCTTCGGCGGCGAGGCCGTGGTGCGTCGCGACCTGCTCGCTGTAGCGCGCCTGCGGCATCGCCCGCAGCAGGAGCATGCCGAGCACCCTCGCCTCGGGCTTTCCCTGCAGCTCGCGGAGGAACCGGGAGAGCACCGCCGGGGCGTCGCGCAGGTCGTCGAGCTCCACCGGGTGCCCGAGGGTCTGCGCCGCCGCGAGAAAGCGCTGGAACGCCTCGCCCTGCGGTCCGCCATGGACGCGGTAGATGGCGCCGAGCCCGTTCGCCACGCAATGCGCCGCCACGGCCTCGTTGGCGAGGAGCATGAGGTCTTCGATGAGCGCGTAGGCGCGACGCACGCCGGGGTCGCGGCGGCTCTGGACGATGTCCACGGGCGTGACGCCGTCGTCGGCGAAGCGCACCCGCCCCTCGGGGAGATCGAAGTCCATCGCGCCGCGTCGCATGCGACGGGCACGCAGCACGGCCGCACACTTGTCGGCCTCGACGATGCCTTCGTGGAGCGCCGGGGTCAGCGGGGCGGGCGTTCCCTCGGTGGTCCAACCCATGGCCGCGGCGACCCCGCCGTACGTGAGCCGCGCTTGCGAGCGCATCACGGCCTCGGCGAAGTCGACGGAGCGCACAGCGCCGTCACCGCCGACCTCGGCGAAGACGGCGAGGCACAATCGATCCTCGCCGGGGAGCAGCGACGCGATGCGTCCGGAGATCTCTCGCGGCAGCATCGCGATGGCGCGGTCGGGGAGATAGACGCTGGTGCCGCGCGTCGACGCCATGGCATCGAGGGCGCTGCCCGTCGTCACGTACGACGACACGTCGGCGATGGCGACGATGACGTCCCAGCCGCCGCCCGGACGCGCGCGAACGCAGACCGCGTCGTCGTGATCGCGGGCGTCGTCAGGGTCGATGGTCGCGAGGAGCTCGTCGCGGAGGTCCCGCCGACCGGTCCAATGCTCGGCCTCGACGACCTGCGGGAGTCGCGCGAGCTCGGCCTCGACGGCCTCCGGCGGCGGAACGTCGATGCCCTCGCGCAGCAGCACCTTCTGGACCTCGACGGCCAGCGTTCCCGCCGCACCGAGCACCAGGCTCACGCGCCCGGCGGGGTTCTCGCCGGAGAACGCAGGCCACCGCTCGATGGTCACCACGACGCTCTCGCCGTCGCGGGCGTTGCCGACGTCCGTCACGACGATGGGCCCCCGCACGCGGGGATCGTCGGGCTCGGCCCAGGCCCCGGCGGCGCGGCTTCGAAGCGTGCACGGAACCGTCGCGGCGCGCCGTTGGAGCACCTCGCACACGAGCCCGTCACGCCCCCGCGGTCCGGGGTGGGCGACCGCCTCGACGAGGTCGCCGTGCATCGCGCCGAGCACGCCCGTGGGAGGCACGAAGACGTCGCCGCGACCGTCGTTGGCCTCGATGAACGCAAAGCCGCGGGGGTGCTGCACGAAGCGGCCTTGCACGCGCGTCCCGACGTCCTTCGGAAGGCGGTAACGACCGCCGGGGAGCAGGTGCACGAGCCCCTTCTCCGCCATGCGCTCGAGCGCCTCGGAGACCTCGTGCCGTGCCGCGGGACCGAGGCCCAGCGCCGCCACCACTTCCATTCCGTGCATAGCGCGCGGAGCGTGCTCCTGCAGCACGCCAAGGAGCGTGCCGTCGTCCAGCTTCCGTCGCGTCATGATGCGCGGATTCCTACGCGCCGGCCCCCGCAGGTCAAGGCGCGACGGGCGCGGCGTCGCCGATCGCGTGGAGCGCTCCGTCGTCGGCGCCCACGACGAGCAGTCCGTCGGCGAGCAACGCCGGGCCGCTGTCGACGTCGGCGCCGACGTTCACGCGCCACGCTTCGACGCCGTCGGGCGCGATGGCGTGCACGGCGTCGTCTTCGCTCCCGACGTAGGTCCAGCCGTCGCGGTCGATGCACGCTCGCGATCGCACGGCCCCGAAGGTGCGCACGGCGAAGACGCGCGATCCGTCGTCGCCGCGAAGGCCGTAGACGTTGCCGTCCTCGGCGCCGACGACGACGACCCCATCGCCGCGAAGCGCCGGCGTCGAACGGACGCCGAGGGAGCGCGCGGCACCGTCGGTCCTGAACGACCAGCGGGCCTCGCCGTCGCGTCCGAAGCGGCGCACGGTCCCGTCTGCGACGCCCACGATGAAGCCCCCGTCGGGCATCGCGAGCACGCCGCCGTAGGCGAAGCCGCCGAGCTCGACGCGACGCTCGAGAGTCCCCGACCTCGCGTCGAGGACCGCCACGGATCCGCGCATTTCCGCAACGAACACGCGAGCGTCCGCCTCCGCCGGGGCGCCGAAGGCATGACCCGCGAGCGTCGTGGTCCACCGCAGCGTCCCGTCGAGGGAGTACGCGCGAGCGTCTCCGGACACGGCGAGCACGGTGCCGCCGTCGATGACCAGCAACGGCGCGTCGAGGTCCTGCGGAACGATCGCCCGCCAGCGCTCTTCGCCGCGCCCGGCCAGCCCGAACGCCTCGCGCGCGTCGCTGCCGCCGAACACCAGATCACCGTGCACGGCCGGCGACGCGAAGACCCTCGAGCGTCGACGGCTCGACCAGCGAACCACCCCCGTCGCGTCCACCGCGACGACGGTGCCGTCCACGGACCCGACGACGGCCCAGCCCTCGGCGTTGCGCACCGGCGACGCGAAGACGCGATGGCCCGTGCGAACGGCCCAGCGGAGCGCCGCAGGCCCGTGCGGCCCGCGGAGCAGCGTCCCGCCGGAGCCCCGGGACGGGGTCCGGAAGTCGCTGTGGTACGCGCCGGCAGCCGTTCTCGTCGCGGCCGCGTGACGCGGACTCTGCGGGCGGGCCGGTCCCAGCGCTGCGAAGACGACGAGCGCCGCGAGCGCCGCGCGACGGACTCGGGCCATCGCCGGCTCAGTCGCGCGGCACGCCGCAGAGGCGACGGGCTTCGAGGAACCGTTCGCTCAAAGAGACGCGAACGAGACGGCCTGCGGAGGGGACCTCGTCGATGACCCGTCCCGGCGCCACGCCGGGCGGCGCGAGGGCGGCCACTGCCGCGGGGAGGTCGCCGGTCGCGAGGAGTGCCACGCGATCGCCGAATTCGAGCGTGGCGCCGTGCACCAGCGCTGCGTCGAAGGGGCGCTTCAGCACCGTGCGCGCGGCCGTGGCGAGCTCCGTCTGGAGCGTCCGCGGCAGCGTACGGGTGACGGCTCGCGACAGGGCGTCGAGGCGCTCGGGGTCGACGCCGTCGGCACGGAACATGGGCTCGAACTGCCGGAGCAACGCCGAGAGCGAAAGCGCCAACGCCGCAGGACCGCCGCGCATCGGCACCCCGAGCCCCAGCGCGAGGAGCACCATGGCCCTCGCCGCGGCGAACTGCGTCGCGATGGAGGCGTGGACGCCCGCCGCCACCAGCACCTGCGGAGGGTGGCGGCTCAAGGGCAACGCGACCGCGGGAAGATCCGCGGTGACGAAGATCTCGACGTCGCCGACGCCGAGAACCTTCGCCCAGCGCTCCAGCTCGGACCTCAACGGGTGCGGCTGCGCGCCGAGCGGCTCGGCCTTCGCCGCGACCGCATCGAACGGGGCGACGGCGTCCAGCACGGGCGCAGCGCGGACGATGAGTTCGCGAAGGTCCGGCGGCAGCGCCGGCGGAGCGAGGAGGTCGAGGGCTCCCGCGTTCAGACACTCCGCCCCCGCGCCCGGAACCACACCGTCCGGAGCGAGCGCGCGGAGCTCCTCGGTGGCCACGCCGACGGTGACGGCGGCCGCAGCGAGCACGCGCTCGGCGTCCTTCGCACCCCGAAGGTGATGCCACGTCGCGAGGCGCCCGAAGGCAGCCTCGTCGTGCACGTTGCGATCGACGCCGGCGCGCACGTCCTCGGCGCACAAACGCAGCGCCTCGTCGGCCAACGCCTCGTCGGCCAGCACCGTCTTGAAGAGCGTCACGAGCCGCAAGCCGTGCGTCGCACGCTCCGCCGCCGTCCGCGCGCGCTGAGCGAGGACGCGGCGAACCTCGGCCTCCTTCGACGCGTCGTTGGTGCGCTCGTAGAGCCCGGCGAGGCGCTCCCATGCACGGGGATCCGTCGCCACGCCCTGAGCGACGCGACGCCACGCCGCCTCCGCGCGCTTCGGGTCTCCGAGACGCTCGTCGAAGAGGTCGCCGAGCTGGAGCAGCAGCTCGAGCCGCTCGCCTCCGTCCGTCGTCGACTTCGCGAGGCGAATGCGCGCGTCCGCGGACGCCGACCAATCGCTCGCCACGTCGGCGAGGCGCACCTGGGCTCGAAGCGCCGCGAGGTTCGCCCCGTCGATCTCGGTGACCCCTCGGTACAGCGCCCGCGCGCGGTCGAGGTCGCCGGCCGCTTCGGCCGCCGCAGCCCCGCGCGTGTAGACCCGCACGGCGTCGGCGTTGGACAGGTCCTGCGCCGCCACGTCGAGAAACGAGGTGACCAACTCGAGTTCGAGAACCGGGTCCGGGGCGTGCTCGAGCAGGCCCAACGCCAGCCCGAACGAAGGACCGTGCGCCGGGTCGCGCCGCAGGCCCTCGACCACCGCGTCGAGCGCCCGCACCGGATCACCGATCTCGTCGCGCCACGCGCACGCCAGCGCATACAGCCGCTCCGAAGCGAGCCCCGGGTCGAACATCTCCTTTGCGCCGAGTTCGCGGAACGTGAGCGCCGCCGTTCGGTCGCCGCGCGCGTCGGCCACCCGCGCGCTCCCGAGGTACGCGTCGAGCCGGGGGCGCGCCGCGAGGGCGGCGGCAAAGGCCTCGGCCGCGCGCGCCGGATCGCCGAGCGCCTCGCTGCAGGACGCAGCCCGGACGAGATGCGCGGCGCGTTCAGCAGCGTCCACCGCACGAGCGGCCAGCGCACGGGCCAGCCGTTCGGTGTGCGCCCAGTCGCGCTCGAGGCGCGCGTCGGCGTCGAGGTCGAGGAGCAAGCGCCGGTCGTGGATGCCCCGGTCGAAGGTCTCCCACCGAAGCACCCGCGCCGAGTCGCGCGCTGCGTCGTCGGCACGGCGGGCAGCGCGGAACGCCGCATGAACCGCGGTGAGTCGGTCGGCCGGCTCCGTCGCGTCCGAGGCCACCCGATGAAGCACGCGGAAGAGCGGCTCCCACTGCTCGCGCTCGGCGTAGTGGCGCTCGAGCGCGCGAAGCGCCTCGGCGTGGTGCGGGTCGCGCTCGAGGATCGCCGCAAAGGACGGGGCCGCCGCGGCGACGTCGTTGCGCAGGCCCAGCTCGATGCGCCCGAGGCGCTCGTACACGGCGACCTTGGCCGACGCATCATCGACGCGCTTGAGCCGCTCGAGCAGGCGCTCGGACACCTCGTTCGCGCGGCCCAGCGCGAGGCGCAGCACGGCGTCGGCGTCGGCGAGGAGGGCATCGCCCGGCGCGACGGCGCGAGCGCGGGCAAGCACCGCGAGGGCCTCGTCGGTCGCTCCGGTGGACGCGAGAACGTCGGCGGCGACGTGCCCCAAGGCGACCCCGAAGGCGCCGGGCTCGCGACGCTCGACCGCGGACTCGAACCCCGCGCGGAGCACGTCGGAAGCCCTGCCGAGCGCGTATCCCGGCGAGCGCAACACAAGCGTAGCCAGGCACGCGTCGGCCCTGGCGGCGCCCCATCGATCCCAGAGCGTGTCCGCCGCCACGACGGGGTCGACCTCGGCCCGGCGCAGCGCAGCCCGCACCGCCGACACCTGCGCCGCGGCGCCCTCGCCCCGCACCTCGTCGAGCGCCGCCGCCGCATCGACCTCGGAGACGGTGCCGCTCCGCGCGTGCTGTACCGCGAGCTCCGCCACGGCGAGCTCACCAGGAAGCAGCCGCCGCAATTCGGCGACGTCCATCTCCAACGGTCCGCCTTCGCCGGCGGTCGCGGCGGCGAGCAGCAGGAGCGCGGAGCTGCGCGCGCCGTCGTCTCCAGACGAGGCCTCCGCGCGCTCGAGGGACCCCGTAACCGACGCGGGCGCCGTGCGCTCGGCCCGGTGCGCGGCGAACCAACGGAATGCCGGCTCATCATCGCCCGCACGCGCAATGGCCGCCGCCCCGGTGCCCGAGCTCGACACGAACGTCTCGCCGCACACGGCGTACGCCGCGCGCCACTGCGGATCGGGCGGCACCGCTGCGGCATCGAAGGCCGCCGACGCCGCGGCGCCGAGCCCGAAGGCGAGCCACGGATCCGTGGACTCGCTGACGTTCCGCAGCGCATCGACCTCGGCGGCGACGATGCCCCCGGCGCACGCGGCCAGCCCCGCCCGGGCCGCAGCGGTCTCGCCTTCCAGAAGCACCGCCGCCGTCGACGGATCCCCCTCGCGAAACGCGCGCCGCGCGGCCGCGACCGCGCCCCAGGACGACGAGTCATCCCGCTCCGCGACAGGCTTCGCGACGCCGGAGGTCACCGCGGCGAGCGCTCCGCTGACGAGTTCGCAGGCCCCCTCGAGGAGTCCGCCGCCCGCGAGGGAACGGATCCCGGCGACGGCATCTTCGAGGTCGGTGGTGCTCGCAGCGTTCGCGGCAACCCGGGCCAGGGTCAGCCAAGCTCCGAAATCACCGGCCTCGCCCTTCACAGCGGCGCGCGCCACCGAAAGAGCGGACGCAGCACCCTGGATCTCCGAGACGCGTGCGCGTGCGAGCTGGATGCCCGCGGCAACCACCGGCGAAGCCACCGAGCCCCAGGACGCCAGCGAGCTCTCGATGCCGGCGCCGTCACGGCCCGCCGCGGCTTCGAGGAGCGACGCCAACGCCGCGGAAAGGCCCACCGCGCCGCGTGCGACGTCGTGCCAGACGCCGCGCGCGAGGTCGACGTCGGTGGCGAGCGCCGCGAACGCGTGCGCCCAACGCAGCGCCGCGCGCTCGTCGTCGCCGAGGGAGCCCGCGAGCTCCTCGGCGAACAGCGCTGCGACGCCCGACACCCGCTCGCGAGCGAGGAGCATCCGCCGCTGCAGCCGGAGTCCGAGCGGGACCTCCGGCGCCAACGCGCGGGCACGTTCGCACGACTGCTCCGCTCGGGCCCCGTGGCCGAGCACGCCGTCGAGGAGGTCCGCTGCGAACGCATGGCGCCGAGCGGCTTCGGGGAAATCGGCGGCGAGCGCCGCCTCGGAGAGAAGCAGCTCCGCACGGGCACGCGCTTCGCCCACCGCATCGACTACGTAGGGCGCATCGAGGTCCCCGTCATCGCGACGGCGGCTGGTTACCGACGCCGCGAGCGCGGCGCCGCGATCGACGTCCACCACCGCATCGACCTCGACGAAGTCGTCGCCGGCTTCGATGGTCATCTCCGCGTCGTCGTCGGCTTCGACCTCGATCGCGTCGGCGTCGTCCGCATCGTCGCGCGCACCGCTCGTCACGGCGGACGGAGGAGCCAGGCTCGGCGCTTGAAGCCCGCGAAACAGGAACTCGTCCGGCGGCGCGATGTCGAGCGCCGGCGGCAGGTCGCTGGGCGGCCCCTCGCTCAGGGACCCGAAGAGCGCGTCGATCTCCTCGTCGCCGAGCGCGAGATCGCCGAAGAGCGACTCGCGCCGCGGAGGCGTCGTCGCCATGGTGGCCGGCACCGGAACCGTCGCGAGCTCGATGTCGTCGATGTCGAGGGAGAACTCGGGCTCCCGCGGCGGCGGCGGCACCGTGATGCGGTTGTCGGTGTTCGCGCGCGGCGCACGTCGCACCTTCGAGGGACCTTCGTCGTGCTCAGCCATGGTCGACCCCGAGTTCGAGTTCGGCGCCGACGAGCGCGTCGCTCGCCGCGAACGTCATGATGTCGCGCACCGCCGGCCCCCACCCCTCGGGCGTCGCGCCCGCGGCCGTTCCGTCCTCGCGTGCGGCGTCGGCGATGGCCGCGTCGACGGCCCCGGTCATCGCGAGCGCGCTGCGGCGAGCAGTCCATCGCATGCCATCCGCCGCGGTCATGAGCTCGTGCAGCACCTCCGCGGCCGGGACCGTGCGCGCGTACTCCGCCACGAGCTTGCGCACGCGACGCGACTGAAGCTTCGCGACGCTCCGCAGCGCTGCGGCATCGAGGCCCTGCGCAGGCACCGTCACGCCGGCCGTCAGAAGCGACGCGATGAGCCGCAGCTCGAGGCGCCGCCGCTCGTCGTAGGTCCAGCCCCCGAGCCCGCGAGCGCCGAGGACGAGCTCCATCACCAGCCGGAAGCGATGCCCGGTGTCGCTGTCCAACGCGACCCGCGAACCCAGTACGAGCACCAGGGGCTCGTCGGGCAGCACCAGGATCTGCTGCTCTCCGCCGCCGGCATACAGCTCGAATTCGCCGACGCCGCAGGCCGTCGCGAAGGGAGTCACCGCCGCGCGCATCGCCGATGGCCCGCGCACCCGATCACCGCGGCCGAGACGAAGGGCGTCGAGGGTCATGCTGCGGAACGGGAGGAGCTCGCGCTCGATGTGCTCGACGACGCTCCCTGCGCGCCCACGGTCGCTCGCCCCGCGAACGCGCAGCTGCGTCGCGGCGTCACGCAGGCTTCCCTTGGACGGAACAGGGAGCACCGACGGGCGACCTCCGCCTCCGCACCACGCCCCGAGACGCTCCGCCGCGCGCGCCAACGGAGCGTCGCCAGCGATCACCGCGGCGCCCGCGAGATCGGCGAGCACCGCCGGAAAGTCACGCACCTGCAGCGCCCGGACACGCATGGCCTCGATGCTCCGACGGGCTGCCGGCGCCGCCTGCTCGTCCGGCGCGTGGGCCGTCGTCGCCCGGAGCAGCACGACGGACCACGGAAACCGTTCGAGCGCGGCAGCGGCGGCGCGGTACGCACCCGCCGGGTCGCGGCGCCCCTCGGCATGGATGCCGATGATCCGGAGGTGCGCGGCGATGCGCGCCTCGTCGCTCGCGGCCACTCGGAGCGCCGCCTGGGCGAATCGAAGCGCCGCTTCGTGGTCCCCGGACGACGTGGCCAGGGCCACGGCCCGGAGCGCGAGCGGCTCGGTCAGCCATCCGAAGCTCTCGAGCGTGCCGAAGACGTCGAGGGCCCCCGCGTGGTCGGAGAGACGACGCTCGAGGATCTCGGCGGCGCCGAGGAGCGCAGCGCGCCGTTGGCTCTCGGGCGCCGCGGGGACGGAGCCGAGCGCGACCAACGCCGTGGCGGCTTCGCGAAGGCGCCCCGACACCGCGTGGATCTCGGCGACCAGCGCCAGCGCGGCCACGTGGGCGGGCTCGTCGCGGAGCACTGCCGTGGCGCTCTCGAGGGCCCCCTGACGAAGGCCGAGCGCACGTCGAAGCCGCGCCTGGTCCCAGAGCAAGGCCGAGCGGGCATCGGGGGCCGACACAGCATCGATGCGACGGCCGACGAGCACCTCGAGCCCGGCCACGTCGCCGCTCGCTTCGAGCAGGCGCCGGAGCAATCGGAACGAGACGTCGCGCCCCGGAGCCCGCTCGAGCACGGCGCGGAACGAACGCTCCGCACGTGGCGCGTCATCGAGGCGCTGGAGGGCGACGATGCCAGCCTCCTCGAAATACGTCGCTGCGCGGTGGGCATCGAGCACCGCGCCGCCCAACGCCTCGCAGGCGGATGCGACGTCGTCCCAGCGTCCGAGGCGCCGGCCGGACACACGCAGAACGTCGAGCGCGCCGAGGTCCGATGGACGCACCGCCAGCACCGCCCGGGCCTCCGTCATGGCCGCCTCGGAATCGCCGCCGAGGGAATGCCAGTTCGCGGCCTGCGCGAGCCAATCTGTGCGCGTGGCGGCCTCCGCGATGCCGGCGCGCGCCGCGAGCGCATCGCCGTGAGCCCGCGCGCCCTCGAAGCCGCCCGGCGGAAGCTCGCTGCGAACGACCGTCGCGAGCGATCCCGCGCCGACACGATCGGCGACGGAGCGGGCTTCGCGCGAGCGCCCGCCTGCCCAGAACCCCGCGAGGGCGGCCTCGAGGAGCGGTGCCTTCGCGTCGGCATCCTCGAGCTCGGCGACCCGCAGCAGCGCGGCCGGAACCCGCTCGACGGCGTCGCGCCGCACGACGTCCACGAGGCCCTGGACGCGCGTCGCGGCGGACGCATCGCCTGCCTGGGAGGGCATCGATGCGCCGTCCGCCGCGCGGGCGCGAAGAACTTCGGTCTCCACCGAAGCGCGCGCCGGATCGTCGGAGGGAAGCGCGGCGGACAGCTCCCGAAGCGCCGTCTGCGCAGCCTCGGATTCGGCACCCGACGCCGCTCCGTGTGCGATCACCGCGACGAGCGCCGCTGCCGCCGCCGCCGGCGCTCCGCGGGGAGCGATGCGACGCGAGGCCTGCGCCGCACCGGGCGCGTCGTGCTCGACCACGAGGTGCAGAAGCACCTCCTCGATCCTCGCGGCGAGGACCTCCGTGTCCCCCTCGGCGTCGAGATCGTCACGCGACAAGAGTCGAAGCCGCAGCTCCGGATCGTCACGCCAGGTGGTCGCCGCGAGGACGCCGGCCAGCACCGTGGCATCCGCGGGCGCGTGGGACACGGCGCCTTCGAGGGCCCTGCGGCAAAGCTCCGGCGCCCCGAGTTGCTGAAGCCAGAGCGCTGCGACGACGAGCCAGCGCGCGCCGCCGCTCGCCTCGGCTTCGGCCGCGCGCTCGGCAGTCTCGAGGAGGCCGGCGCCGTCGTGCGCCGAGGCACACAGCGTCATGCGCAGCGCCGTCAGATACCGATCGTCGGCGGCGAGCGCGTGCGCGTCGCCCGCCAAGACGCGAGCGCGGCCCTCGTCGCCGGCCGCCCACGCCCACCGCGCTGCCAGCGCGGACCAGCCTCCAGACGCCCCTGAACGATCGAAGGAAGCCCGCGCGGCGCGCTCCGCACAGCGCGAGGCGTTCGCCAACGAGCCGGCCGCTGCCCACAACGACGCGGCGGTCTGCATTGGCCACGCCTGGGTCGGGGCCGCATCCGCAAGGCGCTCCGCCGTCGACGCCGCCGCGGCCATGGCGCCACCCTCGAGAAGCTCGTCGAAGAGCCGTTCGAGAAGCAGCGCCGCGCGCTCGTCCTCGTCGACGACCTTCGGGAGCAGGGCATCGATGGCGGCGATGCGCTCTGCCGCGCGCTCGGCACGGGTTCGTCCGTCGTCGCGCTCGGCGGTGCGCCGGAGGAGCGACAAGAGAAGTCGGCGCGAGAGGACGTCCGCCGGGTCGAGCTCGAGGGCCTCGCGGAGCCGGCGCACGGCGTCGCGCAGGTCGCTGCGCAGGAGCAAGGACGCGAGAGCCCCCGCACGCAGCACCGCTCCACGATCGGACGTCGAGCCCGCCGCCGCGGCGAGCCGGTCGTACTGCTCGAGCAGCGTCGTCGCGTCGCCCACGGCGCTCGCCTGCTCGATGAGGGCCGCACGCGCCGCGGAGCTCGAGGGATCGCAGCGGAGCGCCTCCCGCAGCGACTCCGCCGCGGCCGTCGACTCTCCCGCGAGGGCCGATCGCTCGGCGCACCGGAAGTGCAACGCCGCCTGCGCCGCAGGATCACCGTGACCGCGCTCGAGGAGCCACGCGGCATGCACCGCCGACTCCTCGATCTCCCCCGCGAGGTCGCCGAGGACCATGGCGGCGACCCGCGTTCGGACGTCGTCGTCGAGGGCGATGGCCTCGGCGATCGCGGCGTGGATCGGCACCGCGGCGTCCGAAGCCTGAAGCCGTACCCTCGCGGCCGAGAGACGCAGCCAAGCGCCGATGCGCCCCGCCGCCGCGCGATCGGGAAGGTCCGCGACGCTCGCGCCGACGGAAGGCGCATCGGCCTCGCCGCGGGCCACCATCGCCGCCAGCGCGGCCCGGGATTCCATCGCCTCCGCGACGTCGGGTCGGCGCCCCGCACGAAGCGCCACGCGCTCCATGCACTCGTGTGCCCGCCAGCGCGCCGTCGGGATCATCGCGGCTTCACGCAGGCAGTCGAGCGCAGCGTCGACGCCCGAGTCACCGCGGGCCTCGAGCCCCTCGGCGCGCTCGAAGAGGAGCGCCGCGCGTCGGGCCGGATCGCGCGTCAGGCCGGCGAGGTGCCGAAGCGCTTCGAGGCGCTCGTCGGCATCGGCGCGCGCTGCCGCGAGCCGCTCGAGGTCGTACCACCCGAGCGCGTGCTCCGCGTCGGACTCCACCGCCGCACGGTACGAAGCGCGCGCGGAGTCGCGATCGGCCGCGTAGTCCTCGGAGAGCTCCCCGCGCAACGTGAGCGCCTCGGCCCGCTCCACGGCGTTCGGCGCCGACCGCACCTCGGCGTCGAGCAGCTTGCCGAGGTTCGAGAAGCTCGCGCGCTGCCGGTACAGGCGCACGAGCGCATCGAGCGGAGGGCGGAACGAAGACCGGGCGTTGTACGCCGTCAGATAGCCCCGTGCGGACGCGGGCTGATCGCCCACGAGGATCTCCTCGAGCTCCGCGACGGCGTGCAGGAGCGACGCGCGCGACTCCTTCGTGTCGGCGTACCCCGCCTCGGTCCGGAGGACCGCGAGGACCTCGGACCACGCCCCGGACAGCGTCGGATCGAGCACGTAGGGCAGACGCTCGCTGGGCGCTGCGGGCGCGAGACTCCTCGGGGAAGCGGGATCCGCTTCGTCGACCTTCGGCTCAGAAGACATGCGGGGCTCCGTGGATACTATGCCGAGCGGGGAGACCCCCGCCACACCCTTGTCAGATGCCCGCCGACGGGCCGCGTGCGACCGCGACGGCCCGCGCCCGGAGCAGCGAAGCGAGCGCCCGGGCGACCTCGAGCGGGCCCAACCCGAGCTCTCGCGCGATCTCGCGCCCCGTCCGTTCACCGTCCACGGCGGAGACCACGCGACGCGCGACGACGTCGCTCATCGAAGCACTTAGCGAAGCGTCGCGGCCCGAGACCGCCTGGTCGAGCGAAACCACCGCGTCGAGTGCCTCCCACTCTGCGGAGCGCGCCGCGGCGGTTTGGACGCACTCCTCGGCAGCGATCGCCAACGCGGCGTCGCCGACGGCGAGGGTCTCCCCGGGCACGAAGCGAAAGCGACCGCCGAGCCACCGGGATGCCTCGGCGAAGAGCTCGAGGGTCTGCGCGCGGAGAGCCGCAGCGAGGTCGTCGGGCTCCACCCGGCGCGCTGCGACGAGCGCCCTGCCGAGGGGCTGCCCGCGCGCGCTCCCCGACGCGATGAACGCATCGAGGTCGCCGCGTCCCAACGCGTCGCCGGACACCAGGTAGCGTCCGAGGCGGTACTCGGCACCGACTCCGGCTCCGACGACCTGGTCGACGAGACCGGGGCGCAGCGCGATCTCGACGCCCACGGCACCTCCGCGAGCCGACCGTTCGGCGCGGAGCACGCCGGCCAGCCCAGACGCGTTCGCGAGCCTCAGCACGTCGGCGAGGGACACCACGCCGAGCGTGCCTTCGAACCCCGTGGCGCCTCGGAGCGACGGATCCATCGCGCGGATCTCGCGCGCGAGGTCGGCCGCCACGGTCGGCGTCACGTGGTGCCGGAACGCATGGAAGAGAAGGTCGTCGTGCGCCGCCACGCCGGCCTCGAGGACCTCGCGCACCGCCGCGCCCAGATGCTCCACGAGCAGCGCCGCGAAGCGATCGCGCGACGCCTCGGGTCCGCCCGCCCAGCGCGCGATCCGGGCCGCCCGCGGCCCCGACATGGGTGTCGACGACTCGGGCTCGCGCTGCGGCGGCGCGGCGGCGACCACGGGCACCTCCGCCGGCCTTCGCGGACGGGCCAGCGCGTCGGCCACGGCATCACGAAGCGCACGCCCGGAGAACGGCTTCGCGAGCGAGGCTGCGGCACCGAGCGAGTCTACGACGGACGCGCTCAGAGCCTCGGCCCGAGGGGAAGTCCAGACGATGGGCGTCGCTGCGGTGACGGCCCGCGCACGAAGGCCGCGCACGACGTCGGCGCCGCTCATCCGCGGGAGGATCTCGTCGACGACGACGAGGTCGAAGGCTCCGCCCTCGGTGCGCGCCAACGCATCGGCACCGTCCCCCGACGTCTCGACGGCGAAGCCCGCGTCGCGGAGTTCGGCCTCGACGAGGCGCCGCACGGTGACGGCGTCGTCCACCACGAGGATCCGCACGGTCACGCCCTGGTCCCGGCGGTCTGCGTTGGTGTCCGACCCATGCGCGAGCGTTATCGGGCGGCGGCCTCGCCGCGGTCAAGACGAGGTGCGCGTTGCGGCGGGACCGTCCCGCCGTCTATGGTCCGCCGCGATGTCTCCGAGCCCCACGAACGCCGCCCGCGTGGTCATGGACGAGGGAGCCGTCGCCGACGCCCTCCGACGCATCGCCGCAGAGATCGTCGCGCGCGCCCCGGCCGCACCGGGTCCGGTGCTCGTCGCCGTGCGCCGTGGAGGCATTCCCCTCGCCGCTCGGCTTCGGGCGCTGCTCGGGCAGGACGTGCCCGTCGGGAGCGTCGACATCACGCTCTACCGCGACGACGCCGCGACGGCGCTTCCCAACCCTCAGATCGGCCGCAGCGAGATCCCCTTCGACGTCGACGGCCGCCGCGTCGTCCTCGTGGACGACGTGCTCTTCACGGGCCGCACCACCCGCGCCGCCATCGATGCCGTGATGGACTACGGTCGGCCGCGCGCCATCGAGCTCGCGGTGCTCGTCGATCGGGGTCACCGCGAGCTCCCGATCCAGGCCGACTACGTCGGTCTGCGCCTCGCGACCGCGGCGGACGAGCGCGTCGAGGTCGTCGCCGATGGCGAGGCCGAGTCCGCGACGGTGCGGGTCGAGGTGCGCGGCCCCCGGGCCGCCGAGGAGCCTTCATGAGCATCGAAGCGCGCGGCGCGCAGACCGGGCCGGTGCGGCACCTGCTCGGCATCGACGACCTCGACGCCCGCGACATCACGCAGTTTCTCGACACCGCCGAGGTGTTCTTCGGCGTCTCCACGCGCCGGGTGCGCAAGGTGCCGACGCTGCGCGGCAAGACCATCATCAACCTCTTCTACGAGGCGAGCACCCGCACCCGCACGAGCTTCGAGATCGCGGGCAAGCGCCTGTCCGCCGACGTGGTGAACGTCTCGGTGAGCACCTCGAGCGTGTCGAAGGGCGAGACGCTGCTCGACACCGTGAAGAACCTCGAGGCGATGCACCCGGACGTCATCGTGGTGCGGCACTCGGCGTCGGGCGCGCCGCATTTCATCGCTCGCCACACCCGCGCCGGCGTGGTGAACGCGGGTGACGGGACCCACGAGCACCCGACGCAGGCGCTGCTCGACGCGTTCACGATCCGGCGCGCGAAGGGGCACCTCGCGGACCTCGTGGTCACCATCGCCGGCGACATCGCGCACTCCCGGGTCGCGCGATCCAACGCGCTGCTGCTCGCGAAGCTCGGTGCGAAGGTGCGGTTCTGCGCCCCGCGGACGCTGTTGCCCATCGGCGTCGAGCAGTACGGCGCCGAGGTCTTCGACTCGCTGCGCCCGGCGGTGCGCGGGGCCGACGTCGTGATGATGCTGCGCATCCAGCACGAGCGGCTCACCGAGGCGCTGATCCCGACGACGCGGGAGTACGCGCGCACCTTCGGTCTCAGCCGCTCGGTGCTCGCCGAGGCCAAGCCCGACGCCATCGTGATGCACCCGGGACCCATGAACCGCGGGGTCGAGATCGACGCCGACGTGGCCGACGGCGAGCGCTCGGTGATCCTCGACCAGGTCGAGGCCGGGGTCGCCGTGCGGATGGCGGTGCTGTACCTCCTCGGCGCCGAGGCGGGCCAGTCGCCGCTCTCGTGATCGACGGGCGGCGGCCCTTGCTGCGCCCCCATGACGGTGTGTAGAAGCGCGCGGTGACCACCGCGAACATGGACCTCGCCAACGTGCCCGCGCCGCCCCGCCCGGGTCTCGATCAACGCCTCGCGTCGATGATCGTCGATCCGCGAGACCTGCCGTTCGTCTACCTGATCCTGCAGTGCCTCGCGCTGGCGGCGCTGGGGGTGGGTCTGTTCTTCGCGGGGCCGTGGTTCTGGTACCTCGCGCCGCTCTACTGGGTCGCGCTGCTCGTGGGCCTCGAGGACCGCTTCATCCTCATGCTGCACTGCACGTCACACCGGCAGCTCTTCAAGGCCGAGCACCGGCACCTGAACTACGTGATCCCTTGGATCGTCGGCCCTTTCTTCGGCGAGACGCCGGAGACGTATTTCGCGCACCACATGGGCATGCACCACCCCGAGAACAACCTCGCGGGCGACGGCTCGTCGACGATGAAGTACCGCCGCGACCGCCTCGCGCACTGGCTTCAGTACGCGGGCACGTTCATGGTCGCCGGCCTGCCGCTGCTCGCGCTCTACCACCTGCGCAAGGGCAACAAGAAGATGCTCGCGCGCCTCCTCGTAGGAGAGCTCAGCTTCATCGCGATGGTGTCGGCGCTCTGCACTTTCAACGCGCGCGCGGCGCTGGCGGTCTTCGTGTTCCCGGTGATCGCGGTGCGCATCCTGATGATGGCCGGCAACTGGGCGCAGCACGCCTTCGTCGACCTCGCGGACGGCGGCAACCCGTACCGAAACAGCATCACGTGCATCAACACCCGGTACAACCGCCGCTGCTTCAACGACGGCTACCACATCCACCATCACGTCAAGGCGCGCTGCCACTGGAGCGAGCTTCCCGAAGAGTTCGAGACGAACAAGGAGGAGTACGGCCGTCAGGACGCCGTCGTCTTCGAAGGCGTCGACTTCTTCCAGGTGTGGATGCTGCTCATGGCCCAGCGGTGGACGACGCTCGCGAAGCACTTCGTGCAGCTCCCGGGGGCGCCGGTGCGCGACCAGGCCGCGGTCATCGCGTTCCTGCAGCAGCGCTCGCGCCCGTCGACGGCCGACTGAGCGCGGACCGCGTCAGCCTTCGTCGCCGAGCAGGCGATCGAGGATGATGGCCACGGCGCAGCGCACGGGCAGGTGGTTGTATCCGTGCGGACGCACCGGCGCGAGGTGCCGGTCGGCGCGGTCGAGGATGCGATCGGCGAGGCCGTAGCCCGTGCCGAACACCAGCAGCCACGGCCCGTCGCCCGAGGACATTTCTTCACGGAGCGCGCCGTAGGAGAGCGCGTCGTCGCGACCCCGCGCCGCCGTGGTGACGACCTTTGGCGGCGCTCCCTCGCGGGCCGTGACGTCGGCCACCGCGGCCTCGAGAGACGCGACGTCGTCGACGATGGAGAGCGCGTCGGTGCGCTCGGGCACGCGCTCGCCGCCGCGCCCTTCGCGCCAGTATCCGAGGATGTGCCGCACGAGATCGCGCTGCGCCGTCACCGGCGTCACGACGTAGTAGCGCGCCACGCCGAAGGTGCGGGCCGTGCGCGCGATGTCGTGCACGTCGAGGTTCGTCACCGACGTGGTGATCTCGTCGCCGGAGCGGCCCCGCACGGGATGGTGGACGAGCGCGAGGTAGAGGCCCTTCACGGCTCCTCCGCGGCGAGCAGCTTGCGGTCGACGTCGGTCAGCGGGAGGCGCTCGATGAGGTCGGGACGACGGTCGCGGGTGCGCCGCAGCGAGTGCCAGCGACGCCACCGTGCGACGCGGGCGTGGTCGCCGTTGCGCAGCACCTCGGGCACCGGCGCCCCCCGGAATTCGGCAGGCCGGGTGTACTGCGGGTACTCGAGAAGCCCGTCGGCGCCGTGGGACTCGGTGGTGGCGCTCTCGGCGTTGCCGAGCGCGCCGGGGAGCAGCCGCACCACGGCGTCGAGGATCGCCAGCGCTGCCGGCTCGCCGCCCGTCAACACGAAGTCGCCCAGCGAGAGTTCGTCGTCGACATAAGGACGCACGCGCTCGTCGAAGCCCTCGTAGCGACCGCACACGAGGGCGAGCGACGGGAGGGCGCTGAGCTCCTGCGCGATGGCCTGCGTGAAGGGCCGGCCAACAGGGCTGAGGAGGATGCGTCGTGGCGGGGGGCCGGGGATCGACTCGATGGCTTCGACGAGCGGCGGGGCCATCATCACCATGCCGCTTCCGCCGCCGTAGGGAGCGTCGTCGACGGCGCGGTGGCGCCCGATGCCGTGGTCACGGATCTGCACCGTGTGGAAGCGCACGAGCCCCTGCTGCGCAGCGCGTCCGACGATGCTCGCGCGGCAGAAGGTGTCGAGGATCTCCGGGAAGAGGGCGACGATCCAGACGTCCACGGTCACTCCGCCGCGGCGCCGTCGGCGAGGCGCACCACGCCCGCCGCGACGTCGAGCGATGCGACGTGCACCTCGGTCACCGGCACCTCGACCTCGCCGTCGGCGGTGCGCACGAGCAGCGCGTCCACCGACGGGTACGCGATGACGCGGAGGACCTCGCCCACGCGCTCGCCCGCGGCGTCGTAGACCACGCAGCCAGGCACGTCGCAGTGGTAGTACTCGCCCTCGCCCAGCGGCGGCAGATCGCCGCGACGAACGGCGACCTCGGCCCCCACCAGCGCCTCGGCGCCGGTACGGTCCACCACCGTCGCGAGGTTCAGGGTCCAACCGCTGCCGTCGCGCACGAAGCTCGCGACCTCGAAGGATCGCGTGCCCAAGCCCTCACGCGACACCCTCACCGCGACGCCTGCGCGGAGCGATGCGATGGCCACGTTGTGCGGCCGCAGCCGAAGCGCGCCGCGCAAGCCCTTGGGCGTGCCAACCAGACCGACCGGGATCCATCGGGAAACATCGATGCGAGACATCGTCGCGGGACGCTCCGGTCTCGCTCAGTCTTCGACGATGTTCAGGAGGACCCGGCGGCTGGCGTTCGCCGTGGCGGCGGCGAGCACGGTGCGCAGGGCCCGGGCGGTCTGGCCGCGGCGGCCGATGATCTTGCCGAGGTCTTCGGGCGCGACGCGCAGCTCGATGACCGACGCGCCGTCTCGCATCGACTCGGCCACGCGCACCGCCTCAGGCTTGTCGACGAGGGCGCGCGCGAGGTGGCGCACGATGAGGAACGGGTCGGCCATGGCTACCGTCGAGGTCTCAGGACGCCGCGGGCGCCGGGTGGCGCTTCACGAGGTTCGAGACCTCCTCGGAGAGCAGCGCGCCGGTCTTCTGCCAGTGCGCGAGGCGGTCGCGATCGAGCACGAGCGACTTCGCGGCGTCCTTCGCCCGCGGGTCGTAGAGGCCGATCATCTCGAGATGCTTTCCATCACGCGGGGAGCGCGAATCGGTGACCACCACCCGGTAGATCGGGGTCTTCTTCGTACCAACGCGCGCGAGCCGGACCTTGACCATGACTGCGTAACCTTCCTAGCGATCGACGACACAAGCGACGGGGCAGAGACCCGTCGGGGGCGCGGAAACTACCGTCGGCCCTTGGGACTCGTCAAGCACCGCTCCCCGCGTCGAGCGTCGGCCCGCCACCGCGGACCCTTGACGAGGGCGTGCGCTCGGCGTCACTCCGTCGCACGATGCCTCCCGTGCCAGCCCCGTTTCGTCGCGCCGTTCCGCTGCTCATGCTCGCGCTCGCTTCGTCCTTCGGCTTCGGTGCGTCGTGCCGGCGGAGCACCTCCGCGCCGGCGGTGGCGCCGCCAGCGCGGGCCGCGCGAGCCGTTCGTTTGTACTTCGTGTCCGATCTCGACGGCTACCTCGAGCCGTGCGGATGCCAGGCGCGCCCCCTCGGCGGCATCGACCGGCTGGCCGCGCTGGTCGAGCGTGAGTCGCCGCAGCGCGCGCAAACGCTCTTCGTCGCGACGGGCAACACCTTCTTCGAGCACCCGACGCTCGAGCCCGACATGGTGTTCCAGGAGCGCGCGAAGGCCGAGCGCCTCGGGCCGATCCTCGACCGCTTGCAGCTCGCCGCGTACGCGCCCGGGCCCGCGGACTTTGCCCTCGGAACGCAGGCCTGGGAGGCCCTCGCGCGGGGCACCCAGGCACGCCCGCTCATGGCGAACGTCGCCGGCCGCGATGGAACGGTCGTTCGCGAGGCGGGCGGGCTGCGCGTGGCCTTCGTGGGCGTGAGCGACTTCACCGACGGCGACCAGCATCGCGCCGCGGGCGCCCCAGCCACATCGGACCCGGTGGAGGCCGCGCGACGCGCCGTCGCCGAGGTGCGCGCGAGCGCCGACGTCGTGGTCGTGCTGTCGTCGCTCCCGCGCCGGATCGCCCGCAACGTCGCCGAGGTTCCTGGGGTCGATTTCGTGCTCGCGGCGCGCGAGTCGTCGGGCACGACGCCGCCGCCGGAGCAGATCGGGTCGGCCTGGCTCTTGACCTCGGTGGACCAGGGCAAGGGGCTCGGCGTGCTCGACCTGCGGGTCGACGGCGACGGGGTGTTTCGCGATGCGTCGGAGCGCAGCGCGACGGCGGAGCGTTCGCGCCTCGACGGGCGAATCCAGGAGCTTCAAGCACGCATCGCGGGGTGGGAGCACGATCCGCACGCCGACGCCGTCGCGGTGGCCGCGCAGCGCGCGCGCCTCGCCGACATGCAGTCTCGTCGGAGCGCGCTCGCCCGCCCGCAGCCGCCGTCGCGCGGACGCACCTTCGAGGCGCGTTGGTTGGCCGTCGACCCGGATGTGCCGCGGGCGCCGACGGTGCAGGCCGAGATCGCGTCGTACTTCCGCGCGGTGAACGACCACAACCGCGCGGCGTACGCGGATCTTCACGCGCCCCCTGCGCCTCCCGGTACCGCGCACTACGTCGGCATCGAGGCGTGCCGCGAGTGCCACGAGGAGGCCTTCGAGGTCTGGTCGCACACGCCGCACGCCCGCGCCTACCGAACGCTCGCGGACGCGTCGAAGAACTTCAACCTCGCGTGCGTGGGCTGCCACGTCACCGGATACCGTCGGCCCGGGGGCAGCGAGGTCGTGCAGAACGACGGTCTGCGCGACGTGCAGTGCGAGACCTGCCACGGTCCCGGCAGCGCCCACGCCGACGCCCGAAGCCGCGCGGCTCGCCGTGCGACCATCGTGCGCAACCCGCCGCGGGACCTGTGCGCGACCGAGTGCCACACGCACGAGCACTCGGATCAATTCGACTACACGACGTACCTGCCGCGGGTGCTCGGACCGGGACATGGACGCCCCGTCGGCGACGGCGACGCGGGTGTCGCGCGCGACGCCGTGGCCGCGCCGTAATCTTGCGGTGGGACGTCTGGCGCGGGAACACTGCGCCGCGATGCGCCGTCTCGCGCTCGCTGCCCTCTGCGCCACCTCCGCCGCGTGCGGTACCACGCTGGGCATGCACGGCACCGTGCGCGCCGAGCCGGGCAGCGTGCAGGAGGGCTACGCGTCGTTCTACAGCGACCGCCTCGCGGGGCACGCGACGGCCTCCGGCGACCGCTACGACCCGTCGCAGTACACCGCCGCGCACCGCACCCTCCCCTTCGGCACGCGGGTCTCCGTCCGGCGCGTCGACACCGGGCGGCAGGTCGAGGTCCGCATCAACGATCGCGGTCCCTTCGCGGGTCCGCGGCGCATCGTGGACCTGTCGCGCGCGGCCGCCGAGGCCCTCGACATGCTGCGCGCGGGCGTCGTCGCGGTGACCCTCGAGGTGCTCTCGGCGCCGCGGCGCTGACCGTCAGGCGCGACGTGCGTCCACCGCCGCGAGGATGGCCTCGTGCGTCGCGGGACACGCCAGCGGCACCGCGCCCCCGGCTTCGCCAAACGCTGCCACGGCGTCGCGGAGGGCCTCGCGCACGCTGATCGCGAGCATCAACGGCGGCTCGCCCACGGCCTTGCTGCCGTGCACGGTGTTCGACTGCGCCGCGTCGGGGAGCAGCGTCACGCGCAGGTCGCGCGGGGCGTCGCTGAACGACGGGATCTGGTACGTGCTCGCCGAGTGCGTGCGGAGCCGCCCCTCGGCATCCCAGAGGAGCTCCTCGCCGGTGAGCCACCCCGCGCCCTGCACGAAGGCCCCTTCGACCTGGCCGCGGTCGATGCCGGGATTCAACGAATCGCCGACGTCGTGGACGATGTCCGTTCGAAGCAGGCGCTTCATGCCGGTGTAGCCGTCGACCTCGACCTCGGTCACCGCCGCGCCGTACGCGAAGTAGTGGAACGGCTTGCCGCGCCCCTTCGCGCGGTCGTAGTGCACGCCGGGCGTTCGGTAGAAGCCCGTGGCCGAGAGCGGCACCTGGGCGAAGTAGGCGCGCTCCGCGAGGCCGTCGGCGAGGCCCACGCGTGCGACGCCGTCGGTGAACGATCCTTCGCTCCACCGCACCGCCGACGCATCGGCACCGAGCATCGCCGCCGCCACCGGGAGGAGCCGCGCGCGGAGCGTCTCGCAGGCGTCTTTCACGGCAGCACCGTTGAGGTCCGCGCCTGCGCTCGCCGCCGTCGCCGAGGTGTTCGGGACCTTGTCCGTCGACGTCTGCATGACGCGCACGCGGTCGGCGGTCACGCCGAGCTCGCGCATCACGATGCCGGCGACCTTGGTGTGCAGGCCCTGCCCCATCTCCGTTCCGCCGTGGTTCACCTGCAGTGATCCGTCGCGGTACAGGTGCAGCAGCGCGCCGGCCTGGTTCAGGAACGACGCGGTGAACGAGATGCCGAACTTCACCGGCGTCACCGCGATGCCGCGCTTGATGCGCCCGCTCGCGGCGTTGAAGGCCCGCACGTCGGCCTCGCGCGCTTCGTAGTCGCTGCCCGCGAGGAGCGACGCCCAGATCCGCGGGATGCGGTTGTCTTCGAGCGCCTGGCCGTAGTGCGTGGTGCCCGCGTCGCCGCTGCCGCCGCGATAGAAATTACGCTCGCGCACGACGCGCGGTGCGAGGCCGAGAGAGCGAGCGACGCGGTCGAGGATGTCCTCGATGACGACCATGCCTTGGGGGCCGCCGAAGCCGCGGAAGGCCGTGTTCGACACGGTGTTCGTGCGCGCGACGCGCCCCGAGAAATCGACCGCCGGGAGGTAGTAGGCGTTGTCGAGATGGAAGAGCGCGCGGTCGCAGATGGACTCCGAGAGGTCGAGGGCCCAGCCGCCGTCGGAGACGAGGTCGACGCGCACGCCGCGCAGCGCACCGTCGCCGTCGAAGCCCGCCTCCCAGCGCGCGAAGAACGGATGGCGCTTGCCGGTCACCATCATGTCGACGTCGCGCTCGAGCTGCACGCGTACCGGACGACCGATGCGCTTCGCGGCGAGCGCCACCAGCGCCGCCCAAGCGTTTCCTTGCGTCTCCTTGCCGCCGAAGCCGCCGCCCATGCGGGGCGAGCGAACCGTCACGAGGTGACTCGGCAGTCCGAGCACGTGCGCCACGACGGCCTGCACCTCGCTCGGGTGCTGCGTCGACGACGCGACGCTGACGCCGCCATCGTCGGTGACCTCTGCGTGGGCCGCGTGCGTCTCGAGATAGAAGTGCTCCTGGCCGCCGATGTGCAGCGTGCCCCACAGGCGGTGCGGCGCCGCGGCGATGGCCGCCGACGCGTCGCCTCGCGCGATGCGGTTCGCCGCCGTGTGGAAGCTGTCCTTCGCGACGGCGGCCTCGATGCCGAGCACCGGCTCCAGCACCGCGTACTCGACGTCGACGAGGGCCGCGGCGCGGCGCGCGGTGATGCGGTCGTCGGCCACCACGACGGCCACCGGCTGACCGTGAAAGCTCACCAGGTCGCGCGGGAGCAGCGGCTCGTCGTGGCGAATCGCGCCGACGTCGTTCACACCAGGGATGTCCTCGGCGAAGAGCACCGCGGCGACACCGGGGACCGCCCGTGCGCGCGTCGCGTCGCGGCGGAGGATGCGCGCATGCGCGTGCGGGGCCATCACCGGCCACAGGGTCAGCATGCCGCGCTGCTGGCCCTCGTCGTCGACGTAGCGCGCGGCGCCGCTTGCGTGCGCGGCCGCGCTGTCGTGGCGAAGCGACCTGCTGTCGGGCGACGTCGACGGCGCCGTCGAGGTCACGAAATCGAGCGGGAGATCCTGGGCGTGCGAGCGCTCGCCGGCGACGAACTTCTCGAAGAGCGTCTCGACGAGGCGACGACGGTAGGCCGCTCCGGCCCGCGCGTCGGAGATCGGCGCGAACTCGCCCGCGAGCACGGCGCGGACGGCGTCGACCGCGGACGGGTTCCAGCGCAGCCCGAGCAACGCCGCCTCGGTGCGCCTCGCACGCGACGGCGTGGGCGCGACGCCGCCGTACGCCAGCCGCGCGCGGGTGACCGTGCCCGTCGCGTCGAGGTCCACCCGGTACGCCGCGGCGACGATGGAGATGTCCATCTCCCGGCGCTTGCTGACCTTGTAGCTCTCCGCCAGGGAGCTCCCGCCGGCGGGCACGGTGACGTGCGGGACCTCGACGGCCGCGAGGACCTCGTCGGCGGCGAGGACCGTGGACCGATAGCCGGTGAAGAACTCGTCCAAGGGCACACGCCTCGTGCCGCGGACGGAGGAGAGCACCGCCGTCGCGTCGAGGGCGAGAAGCACCGGCGCCATGTCTCCGATGGGCGACGCCGTGACCAGGTTCCCCGCCAGCGTCGCGCGGTTGCGCACCTGCCGCGACGCGAACACCGCGAGCATCTTGCGGAGCATCGGGAGCTCTTCGCCGAGCGCGTCCTCCACGTTGCTCAGCGGAGCGGCGCCTCCGAAGCTCCACGCCGCATCGCCGCGAACGACGGTTCGGAGCGCCTCGACGCCCTCGACGGAGATCAACGCCGCGAAGCGCTTCGGACGCTTGTTGAGCTCGACACCGACCTCGGTGGCCCCCGCGACCAGCACCGCCTCGGGGTGCGCCGCGCGCAGCGCCAAGAGCTCGTCGAGCGACGTGGGGCGCCAGAAGCGCTCGTCGCCGTCGCCCGTGAAGACCGCCGCCGCCGACGCAGCACCGGCGGACGCGAGCGCAAGATGGTGCCGGTCGCCGCGATCGCGCAGCGCAACGGCGTCGAGCATCGCCTCGCGAATGGGCCGGTAGCCGGTGCAGCGACAGAGGTTGCCGCAGAGCTGGTCCGCCGCCGTCGCAGGGTCCCCGCACGCGCCGCGATGCACGCCCTCGAACATCGACATGACGATGCCCGGGGTGCAGTACCCGCACTGCGAGCCCTGGTGCTTCTCCATCGCCGCCTGCACGGGGTGCGGGCCCGTCGCGGCGAGACCCTCGGGCGTCACGAGCGCCCGCCCGTGGACCATCGGAAGAAGCGTGATGCAACTGCAGAACGACCGCCAAACGGGCTCGCCGTCGGCGCCGCGGTCCATCATCGCGACGGTGCATGCGCCGCAGTCGCCCTCGCCGCAGCCCTCCTTGGGGCCGCTGACGCCGCGGGCGCGGAGCCAGTCGAGGAGCGTCGTCTGCGTCGAGGCACCGGGAACGGTGATCGCGCGGCCATTGAGCGTGAAGCGGATGTCGTCGGCCATCGGAGGCCGCGGAGGATAACGCAGCGCCCGCGCGGCGGGACGCCCGCTAGGTGAGGCTCTCGGGCACGAACACGACGTCGTCGGGGTCGAGGTCGAAGTCCGGGGCGCGGCCCTCGGCGATGTCCTCGGCGCGCAGCACGAAGGTGCGGCGGGTGCCCGTGGCGTCGACGCGCGTCACGCGCACCGCGTTCTTGTCGGCGAGCGCGGTGAACCCGCCGGAGAGCGAGATCGCCTGCGTCAGCGTGATGCACTGCTGGTGCGGGAACACACCGGGGTGCTGCACCTGGCCGAACACCGAGATGCGCCGGCTGTTGATCTCGCGCGTCTCGACGCGAACGCTCGGATCGCGCAGCACGTTCTGCCCCGCGGGGTTGTCCGACGAGCGCTCGCCGAGGCGGTGACGCAAGATCTCCGCGATCTCGCCCGCCTGCAGATGCAGCACGCTCACCTGGCCGAGGTACGGGAACTGGATCGCCCCGTCCTCGCCCACGCGGAAGTCGCCGCTGAGGTTGGTCTCGTTGAAGACGGTGATCGAGAGCACGTCGCGGGCCCCGAGGCCGAGCGCGCGCGTTCGACACGTGGAGCGCGTGGGCAGCGGAGCACCCATGGGCCGGCGGCAGCCGGTCGCCAAGGAGCCGAGCACGAGGCACGCGAACAGCGAGCGGACGAGGTGGGAGGTCATCGAACGGTGGTCCTGGTGTTGCGCGGGCGTCGCCATCCGTTCATCGGCGCGAGCGCTGGGGAGTATCGCCGCCGCGGCACCGTGGCAATGGGAATGGACCGGGAATTGGAGTTCTCGCACGCCCGCGTGGTAGCGCGCAGCCGTGCGTTCGCTGCCGATGCCCACGGTGCTCGCCGCCCTGCTCCCGGTCCTCGTGGGATGCGGCGCGAGACGTACGCAAGGCTCCGACGCCGCGACGGCCACGGCCCGGCCCACGGTGCCAGCGGCCGCGCCCCGACAGCCGGTGGCCCTTCGAGCGCCTACGCCCGATGCGGGCGTGCACGTCGCCGTGACGGTGCGCGAGGTGCCGCGCGCAGGAGCCACCATCTCCATCGCCGCGGGGCCGTTCAGCCTCGGCAGCACCCCCGGAGACCCCGGCCGCGACCCCGCCGTCGAGGCAGATCTGGTGCGTGTCCAGCTTCCGGCGTTCGACATCGACGCGCTGCCGTACCCTGGCGATCCCGCGCAGCCCGCGACCACGGGGCTCGCTCGCGACGCCGCGGCCCGAGCGTGTACCGAGCGCGGGCGGCACCTTTGCTCCGAGGTGGAGTGGGAGCGCGCGTGCAAGGGCTCCAGCGGTCAGCCCTATCCCGGCGGCACCGGGTGGGGTGACGCGGCGTGCACGCAGGGCGACCTCGGGCGCTGCGCGAGCCCCGACGGAGTCCTCGCGCTCGGCACCCGCCACGCGGAGTGGACCCGCGACGACATCGACGGGCGCGCGATCATCCGCGGGGCCGGCGCTGCGGCCGCGGGCCCGATGCACCGTTGTGCGGCCCGTCGGACCGCGCTCGCGGGCCAGGGCGGCCTCGACCTCGCGTTCCGCTGCTGCGGCGGGCCATCACCGACGATCACCTACCCGCGCGAGGTGTCGCGGCGCCCGTTCCAGGAGCAGCCCATGAACGCGTCGCAGCTCTTGGCCATCGTGGCTGCGGTGCCGGAGCTCGAGCGTCTGCACCTTCGCGACGGGCTCTCGATGTTCCTCCCGGGCGCCGTCGCCGAGGTGATGAACCACGGAGCGACGTCGGCGGAGCTGCACCCCGAATTCACGATCACCGCGAGCCCGGTGCGATGGAGCCCGACCTTCGGCGACGACCTGCTGGTGGTCTCTGCGAAATCGCGCGTCGGGAGCTGGGTCGCGGCGCTCTGGGTGCTGCCCGACGGGCGCTACCGTCACGCGTCGAGCTTCCTGCTGCAGAACGACCCCGTGGCCATCGCGCTGGCCTTCGGCGAAGCGCGTCGCGAGGTGGTGTGGTCGTCGTGCTGGAACTGCGGCGGCGAGCACGGCGCGGTGACGTACACCGACGAGAACCGGGTGCTCATCGTTCAGCGTTGAGCGGGCCGCGCTCTGCGGCGATACTGCTCGCGGTGAGCGGGTCCACCATCGGCGCGGGCGACCAAGGGAGCCCTTCGCGGCAGGAGCGGCGGCTCCCGATGCGGGTGTGGCTGTACCCGTTCCTCTTCCTCCTCGGCGCGTCGCTGCTCGCGTTCTTCGGAGCCTACCTCGTCGATCGCAGCGGCGCGGCGCCGGACGTGACGCTGTGGTCCATCGCCACGAACCACGGCGGCGCGCCCATCGCGGACTGGCTGCGCGACGTGAGCCAGCTCGTGACGGCGCTGCTCGGCGTCGCCATCTCCGTGGTGGCGATCATCGTGGAGCTCGCCGCGAACCGGTACACGCACAAGATCACCGAGCTCTTCTTCCGCTCCACGGTGAACTTCGCGGTGCTGGGCTTCTTCGTCATCGCGGGCCTCGACGCGATCTGGGTGTCGTTCACGTTCCGCCAGGGCTTCGTTCCGGTGTGGGGCACGCTCACGTCGCTGCTGCTCATGTCGCTCAGCATGCTGGCGCTGCTGCCGTACTTCGCCTTCGTCTTCGACTTCCTGAACCCGCTGAACATCGTGGGGCGCATTCGATCGGAGACCCTCGACGCGATCCGCGGGGCACCGGGTGCGGCGGAGGGTGGTGCCGTCGCCGTCGAGACCGCGCAGCGCGGCGCGACGGAGGGCACCGAGCAGCTCTGCGACGTCGTGCTCAACGCCATGAGCAACCACGACGGCGCCATCGCCATCGCCTGCGTCAACGCCCTCGGCGACCTCGGACGCGACTACCTGGTCGTGAAGCCGACGCTCCCGACGGCGTGGTTCGGCATCACCGACGCCGTCTCGCAGAACCCCGACTTCGTCTCCATGTCGCCGGACGTCCTCGAGTCCATCGGCCGCGAGCGCGACTGGTTCGAGTTCAAGCTGCTGCGGCAGTTCCAGACCGTGTACCAGTCGGGCCTCGGGGCGAGCCGCGAGATCTGCTACGTCGTCGCCATCAAGACCCGCGAGCTCGCCGAGTCGTCGCTGACCCGCGACGAGGCCCGCGTCACGTCGCTCTGCATCAAGTTCTTCAACACGTTCCTCCGCGCGACGGTGAACAGCCGCGACGTGCGCACCGCGTACAACGTGCTGCACCAGTACCGATTGCTCGCCGAGGCCGCGCTGCGCGCCGGACGCGGGTCCTTCGCCGTCGAGGTCGCGAAATACTTCAAGTATTACGGTCAGCTCGCGTTCGGCGTGGACCTCGGCTTCATCCTCGAGACCAGCGCGTACGACCTCTGCACGCTCAACGAGATCGCGTTCAACCTCCGTGCCCCGGAGCGCACCGAGCTCCTCAAGATCTTCCTGCAGGTCGACAAGGAGGGCGACGGCGGCACCCGCGAGGCGTCGCTCAAGGGCGTGCGCAAGGCGCAGGTGAAGCTGGCCACGTGGTACCTGCTGCACGGCGACGCGGCCGCAGCGCGCGAGGTCTTCCAGGACATGCGCTTCGAGAGCCCGGCGCGCCTCGCGTCGATCCGCGACGAGATCCTCGCGGTGCACTCGTCGGACTTCTGGGAGGTCACGGACCGCGGTACGAACTTCGACTACATCCCGCCGGAGCGAAAGCGGCGGCTGCTGGAGTTCTTCGGGTGGTTCGGCGATGCGCTGCCTGCAGCACGCGCTTCGGTGGCTCCCGGCGACGATGCGAGCGACCGCCCCGCCGAGGCGAACCAGGTCTGACGCCGGGCGCGACGGTCAGAGCCGGCCGCGCATCGCCTCGAAGCGAAGCTTCCAGACCATGACGATGGCCTCGGCGAAGATCGAGCGCGACATCTTCGAGGCTCCCGCGCGCCGGTCGACGAAGAGGATCGGCACCTCGGCGACGCGCAGCCCGCGAAGCACGGCCCGGTACGTCAGCTCGATCTGGAAGGAGTACCCGTTGCTCCGCACGGCGCCGAGGTCGAGGCGTTCGAGGGCCTCGCGGGTGAAGGCCTTGTAGCCCGACGTGAGGTCACGCACGCCGAGGCCGAGGATCGTGCGGGAGTAGACGCTTCCGCCCTTCGAGAGCAGGTGCCGGCCGATGCCCCAGCCCTCGACGCCGCCGCCGGGGACGTTGCGCGAGCCGATGACGATGTCGGCCCCCGCCTCGATGGCGCGAAGGAACTCCGGCACGTAGCGCGGGTCGTGCGAGAGGTCCGTGTCCATCTCGAAGACGACGTCGTAGCCATGCGCAAGCGCCCACGCGAAGCCCTCGAGGTACGCGGTGCCGAGGCCTTGCTTGCCGGCGCGATGGCGCACCTGGACGCGGGCGTCGCCGGCGGCGATCTCGTCGGCGAGCTTGCCGGTGCCGTCGGGCGATCCGTCGTCGACGACGAGAACGTCGACCTCGGGGGCATACGAGAAGAGCGCCGACAGGAAGACCGGGAGGTTCTCCCGTTCGTTGTACGTCGGCGTGATGACGAGGACCCGGCGCGGCATGGGTGCGCCGGACGCTACGGGCAACCGTTCGGGGGGCGCAAGCGGAGATTCCCAGAGCCGCGGCGGTGCGTGTAGCGTGCGTCCCGTGCATCGTCGCGACGCCGCCTGGGCCGCCGTCGCGCTGGCTGCCGTGCTCGCGGCGGGACCGGCGTCGGCGTCACCGCAAGACCTCTTCGGCTACGGGCCGCGCTCGGTGGCCATGGGCGCCACCGGGGCGTCCTACGGCGACGATTTCGGGGCCGTCTACGGCAACCCCGCCGGGCTGTCGCGGATGCGCACCGCGTCGCTCACCGTGGGCCTCGCGGGCACGGCGTTCTGGCTGCGCCGCGACGGAGCGCCGTTCTCCGCGGACCCGAGCGCGGCGACGCTCATCGGCCTCGGGCTGCCGATCCCCTTCGGCGGCGCGCTGCGCGGACGGGTCTCGCTGGGCCTCGGCTTCTTCACGCCGACGGACGTCGTCGTTCGGGGACGCATCGTGCGCGCGACGACGCCGCAGTTCGTGATCCTGCCGGATCGCGTGCAGACGGTGGCGCTGCAGATCGGCCTCGGCGTGGCGCTTCCGTGGGGGCTGCGCATCGGCGGCGGCGTGATGGCGATGGCGGGGCTGACGGGCACCGTGCTCGTCGCGGCCGACGCGACGGGGCGCGCGACTTCGCGCATCGACGATCAGCTCGTGGCCACGTACGCCGCCGTCGTCGGCGTGCAGTGGGAACGAGGACCGTGGCGCCTCGGTCTGACGTACCGAGGACCGCTGGTGGCGCGCTTTCTCGTGACCATCGAGGCCCGCGATCTCGGCATCAACCTCCCCATCTTCAACATCTCCGGCGTGGCCCAGTACGACCCGGCGCAGCTCCAGTTCGAGGCGGCCTGGCAGCACCGCGGGTGGACCGTGGCGCTCGGCGTCACGGGCAAGCGCTGGAGCGACTACCCCGGCCCGGCGTCGGCGACGACGGACAACAGCCCGCAGCCGCCCGATCCGTCCTTCGGCGACACGTTGGTTCCGCGAGCGGGGCTCGAGCGTCGCTGGGACTTCGCGGGAGGCACCCACGTCGCCGTGCGCGGCGGCTACTTCTTCGAGCCCTCGCCGGCCCCGTCGGCGACGCCGTCGCGCGCGTACATGGACAACGATCGCCACGTGTTCACGGCGGGCCTCGGGCTGGGCGCCACCGCGGCGCGCACGCGCTTCACCGTCGACCTCTTCGCGCAGGCGCACTGGCTGGCGCCCCGCGACGCCGTCGCTTCGTCGGGCACTCTCTCGCACGGCGGCGCGCTGCTCCACATGGGCACCTCCGCATCGGTGACGTTCTGATGCGCGCCCCGCTCGCCCTCCTCGCCGCCCTCCTCGTCGCTCCTGCAGCGGCGCGCGCGAACCCCCTCGACATGTACGGCTTCCTCTCGCGGTCCACGGCGATGGGGGGCGCCGTGACGGCCGACGTCGGGGACGTCTCCGCGGGCTACTACAACCCTGCCGGCCTCGCGCGGATGCACGCGTTTCGCGCGGAGCTCGGGTACTTCTGGGGTTCGCCGTCGCTCGCCACGGACGGACGCGACAACGGCGTCGACTCCTCGCACGGCGTCGTCGGCGGTCTCGCGGCGCCGGGCCGTGTCTTCGGGCTGCCGTTCGCCTTCGGCCTCGCGATTCACGTGCCCGACGACCGGCTGTCGCAGGTGCGCGCGCTGACGCAGCCGCAGCCGCGCTGGGAGCTCTACTCCGTTCGGCTCCAGCGCCTCTACATCGCCGCGAGCCTCGCGATCTCGCCATGGCGTTGGCTGCGGCTCGGCGCGGGCCTCGTCTTCATGGCGTCGACGCGGGGCGGCTTCGACATCAGCGGGCGCATCTCCGCGACGCAGCCGTCGAACAGCTCGCTCACGCACGGCGTCGACGCGGACCTCACGGCGGTGCGCTACCTCCAGGCCGGCGCCCAGGCCGACCTGCCGCACGGCGTGTCGCTGGGGCTGGTGTTTCGCGACGAGTTCAAGCTCGACACGCAGCTCGTCGCGAACCTCGCCGGGCAGATCGTCGTCGGTGGCATCAACGACCCGCGGGCGCTCGCGATCCCGGGTCTCTACGCGCTGCAGTCGCACGTGCTGTCGGCGTTCCAGCCGCGGCAGGTCGTGGCCGGGGCGGTGTGGCGCATCGTTCCGTCGGTGCGCGTGACCGCGGACCTCGGCTGGGTGCAGTGGTCGCGCTACGAGAACCCGACCGCGGCCACCGACGTCTCGCTGCAGCTCACCATCCCCGCGGGGATCCCGGGGCTGCGCCAGCCGACGGTGCCGCTGCCTGCGACCCGCGAGGCGATGCGCTTCCATGACACCTTCGTTCCGCGCTTCGGCGTGGAGTGGACGATCCCAGCGCGCAGGCACTCCATCGCGGTGCGCGCGGGGTACGCGTACGACCCGACGCCGGTGCCCGACCAGGCCGGGCTGACGAACTTCATCGACAGCTCGCGGCACGTGTTCTCCTTTGGTGCGGGCCTCACGCTTCGACGCCTCGGAGCCGCGCTGCCGGGCACGCTCTCCTTCGACGTGCACGCCGCGATGCAGGTGCTCGAGACGCGCAGCGTGGTGAAGGCCGACCCCAACGACGCCGTCGGCTCGTACACCGCCTCGGGGACCGTGCTGAACGTCGGAACCACCGTCGCCGTGGGGTTCGAATGAGCCGCATCGCGTGCGTCGTGTTGGCGCTCGGCGTGGCGGGGTGCGGCACGCTCGCGTCCGGGGCCGGGGGCGACACGGACCTCCCGCGCGGGCGCAGCGGACCGTTCCGTCTCCTCGACAACCTCGAGCTCCCCGCGGGCTCCTGCGTGCTTCGCGACGACACGGCGACGCTCGGTGATCCATCGGCGGTGGCGCTGCCCGACGGGCGCATCGACCTGTACGCCACGCGCACCGACGGCACCGCCCGCAGCATCGTCCGCGCTCGCCTCGACGGGTCCCGGAGCGCCCCGGGAGCTCCAGCGATGGCTCTCGTTCCGACGCTGCCGTGGCACGGCGGCGGGGTCGGTGCGCCGGACGTCGTTCGAACGGCCGACGGGGCGTGGATGGTCTTCGACACGGCCGCGGGCATCGGGCTGGCCCGCAGCGTCGACGGCATCGCGTGGACCTCGCTCGACGCGCCGCTGCTCGTGGCCGACGCGACGGCGGGCGAGCTCAGCGCGCTGCGGGCGCCGACCTTGGCGGTGCGCGCAGACGGAACCTGGTGGCTCGCGTACGAGAGCGCCGGCGCCATCTGGGGTGCGCGCGCGACGGGGCCGCAAGGTCCGTTCGTGCGCGTCGACGGCGATGACCGCACCGCGCGCCGCGATCCATGGGTGTCGCCGGGCGACGACGCGGTGGATGCCGGCGTCGTCGGGTACGCGTCGGGCTCCGTCGGCGACCCGTCGCTCCGCGTCGAGGCGAGCGTGGCGGGCCGCGAGCTGTTGCGGCTCTACTTCTCGGCGCGAAGCGCGCCGGTGGCGATGGACGGCGGCACCACGTTCCTGCGCAGCGTCGGCCTCGCGGGCTCCTTCGACGGCGTGCACTTCACTCGCAATGCGACCGCCGTGCTGCCCGGAGCCCTCGATCCGACGGTGTCGTCGCCGACTTCGTGGAACGACGGCGCGCTGCGCACGTGGCTCTTCGTGGGTGGACGCTGCGACCTCTCGGGCCGCAGCAGCGGCGTACGCGTGGCCGTGGCGCCGGCGAACCAGCGCTACGACCGCGCGCCTTGAGCGACGATCAGTGGATCGCTCGGCACTCGGTGGCCCAGGTGCCTCCGAGAGCGACGCAGTGGGTGCGCGCGTCCGCCGTGCCTTCGCGGTTGTGCAGCTGCGAGCGCGCGTACGCCAGGACGAACCACGCTTGGCCATCGCGCGGATCGGCGGCGGTGGCCCGCAGCGCAATGCTCTCGGCGTCGGCGTTGCGCCCCGACTCGGCGAGGGTCATCGCGAAGGTCGTCATCGTGCGGTGGTCCGTCGGAGCCGCCGCGAAATAGGCGTTGTAGGCAGCGACGCGTCCCACGATGGGACCGCGGAACGCCCGCGCCGCGGCGAGGAGCTGCGCAGGCGTCTGCGATCCAGCAGCGGCCGCTGCGGCGGGAGGAGCGGCGGCGGCAGGCGCGGGCGGCGTCGGGGCAGCAGCGACCGCCGGGACCGGCGTGGGAGCCGGCGTCGGCGTCGCACCGGGCGCCGCGGGGGCTTCGGGGGCAGTTGCAGGCGCGGCGGCGGCGGGCGC
>CAIMWA010000217.1 GCA_903845045.1 uncultured delta proteobacterium
CCGTCGACGACCCCGCCGCCGCGGCCCGCGCCCTCGGGATCGATCCGTCGGTGCTCGATCCCGAAGCGCCCGTGCGCACCGGGTCGTGCGGGCTCGGCGTGCTCGTCGTGCCCGTGCTCGGCCATGCCGCGGGGCGCGCGGCTCGCCTCGACGCCACCGCGTGGGCAGCCTTCGTGGGCAAGGCGAAGCTCGTCGGCGCGCTCGTCGCGTCCACGGCCACGCCGAGGCTCGACGCCACCTTCGTGCCTGCGCCGGGCGCGGGCGATGGCTGGGCGCCGGCCCTCACGATGGTGCCGTGGGCCCTCGCGCGGGGGCCGAGCGGCGGCGACGCGCTCCACGAAGACGTCTCGCTGCGGACGCTGAACGGCGGCGCGGCACGGTTCTCCCTCTCGCGCGACGGCACGGGCGCCTGGCGCGCCGAAGCCTCCGTGGTCTCCGTCGACTGACGACCTCGTCACGGTGGCCGCGGTGACGGCGCGAGGGCGAGCAGCGCGCGCGCCGGAACGCCGGTGAGCACCTCCAGCGTCACCTCGAGACGGGCCGCTTCGACGGTCGCGTCGGCGTCGGCGGCGCGGTCCCTCGAGGCCGTGGGGGCGGCCGCCCGGACCCGCAGGCGCTCGAGCTGCGCCAGGAGGTCGATGACCATGCGCTCGACGGCGATGCGCTGCTCCGCGCGGGCGGCGGAGGCCCGGGCGAGGCCCGTCTCGTGGGGGTCGAAGACCACGCGGTCGAGGTGAAAGCGAAGGTGCACCGAGAACGCCATGGACTCCGTGAGCGCCGCCCGATCCGCCGCGCTGGTCACGACGACGGTGTTCGCGTTGAGCCCCCGGGTCACGTCGGCGGACAGCTCGGGCATCCACCCCGCCGCACGCACCCGCCTCGCCAAGGACCGCAGCGGCGCGTCGTCGAGGGCGGCGTGCAGCACGGCCCGGCGCGTCGCCTCGAGCACCACCGGCGAGGCGAGCCACGATGGATCGTCGGCGCGCGCAGCGCTCCCGAAGGCGATGACGGCGAGGGCGAGGGCGGCGAGGGCGGGCGCGGCGTGGGACAGCATGCGCACCCCCACAGCAGGGCCTGCACCAGCGGATTCGTCGGGACAATCGGGCGGCCGCCAGGGTGGCGGGGTGGCGGCGGGGGGTGGCGGCGGGGGTGGCGGTGTTCAGTCGTCGGCGCGACAGGCCACCGGTCCCGCGGTGACCTTCGGCGTGAAGCGCGCGCCATCGGCGAGGCCCAGGGCGACATGGTGCGAGGCCCCGGGAGGAAGGTGCGTCACGAGCACGCTCCCCGCGGTGCCCGGGAGCGGATGCAGGTCCTCGGTGCGTCGCAGCTGGCCGCCGGCGACGCGAAGCGAGACCAGCACCAGCACCAGCGCACCGGCGCCGTCGAGCGCGACGCCGTCGAGGTTCCAGCGCACGCGAATCGCGTCGGCGGCGACGGGCGTAACCTCGAGCGGCGTCATCGACGAAGCGTCCGGCTCGGCGACGGGTTCGAGACCGAGGGCCTCTCGGGCGTCGGCGTTGCCGGGCTCCCGAGCGAGCACCGCGGCGAAGACCTGCCGCGCGGCGTCTTCTCGGCCCTGGGCGCGCAGCACGTGCCCCATGGTCATCGTCGCGAAGGTCGGGTCGAGGGTGTTCTCCTCGCCGTCTTCATCGGCGAAGGTCGTCGCGTCGCTCATCGCAAGGCCTCCCGGGCCGCGGTCACGTCCGCGGCGATCTGCGCCTTCAAGGCATCGAGGCCGTCGAAGCGGCGCTCGTCCCGCAGCCGCGCGACGAAGGTCACGCGCACCGTGCGGCCGTAGAGGTCGCCGTTGAAATCGAGCACGTGCGCTTCGCAGCTTCGCCCCGCCCGGAACGTCGGGCGCGTGCCCACGTTGAGCACCGCGTCGTGCGAGGCGAGCTCGTGCGAGCCCAGCGTCGAGACGCGCACCGCGTAGACGCCGTCCTTCGGCAGCGCCTCGCTCTCGGTGGCGAGGTTCGCCGTCGGAAAGCCCAGCGTGCGGCCGCGACGGTGCCCCGCCACGACGAGCCCGTCGAGGTCGTAGGAGCGCCCCAGCAGCGCCGCGGTGGTCGCGAGATCGCCGGCCGCGAGCGTCGCTCGAACGCGCGACGAGCTCACCGGCACGCCGTCGTCGAGCAGCGCCGGAACCACCTGCGCGGCGAAGCCCAGCGACGCCCCGAATTCGGCCAGCGTCGCGCCGGTACCCTCGCGGTTGCGTCCGAAGCGAAAGTCCTCGCCGACGAACACCTCGCGCGCACGGAGGCCCTGCACCACCCGCGAGGCGAACTCCTCGGGCGACTGCGACGCGAAGCTCAGGTCGAAGCGCTGCACCACCACGCCGTCGATGCCGCTCGTGCGCAGGAGCTCGAGCTTGCGGTCGAGCCCCACCACCAGCGGCGAGGCACGATCGGGCGCAAGCACCCGCGTCGGGTGCGGATCGAAGGTCAGCGCGACGGCGTCGCCGCCGAAGGATCGCGCCGCGGCGATGACGCGGTCGAGCAGGTGCCGATGGCCCCTGTGCACGCCGTCGAAATTGCCGATGGCGAGCGCCGTCGGGGCACCGCGTCGCGCCGAGCGGTAGTCGTGCGCGACCCAGAGGCCGTCGCCAACGCTTGCCTCGAACGCCACGGCGCCGTCACGCATCGTGTGCAAGACTCTCCTTCGCACGCGCGGCCCCTCCCGCCCCTCCTTCCGGATGTGTCTGGGAGACCGAGGGACGAGGGGGGCCGGACGGCTACTTGGCGGGCGCTTCGACGGGCTGGGCGGCGGTCGCGGCGGCGGCCTTGCGGCGCAGACGCTCTTCCTTCGCGCGGCGGCGCTGCTTCTTCTTGCGGACGGACGGCGGATCTTGAGGAGTTCCCATGCGCCGGGCTGTTAGCCCAAGACGCGGGGTTTGAAAAGACCCGATCGACTACTGATCCGCGCGCCGCGGCGAGCCGACGGTGGGCGGGATGTACTGGCGGCCCCGCGGGCAGCCGGCGGCGGCGGTGGTGCGGCCCTCGACGGCGGTGCGGATGATGAAGAACTGCACGCGGCGGTTGCGCGCCCAGGCGTCGGCGTTGGAGCGCGGATCGAGCGGGCACGTCTCGCCGTAGCCCGCGGCCACGAGGCGGTTGGCGGCGACGCCGTGCGTGACCAGCGACTGCACCACGCTGTTCGCGCGGTCGCGGGAGAGCTGCAGGTTGTGGTCGTCCGGCGCGCGCTCGTCGGTGTGACCCTCGACCTCGACCAGCGTGATGTCCGGGTTGTTGTTCAAGAGCGCCGACATCTGCTCGACGATGGTGCGGTTGATGTCGCTGTCGATGATCTGCGCGCTGTCGGTCTCGAAGTTGATCTGCTGGTTCAGCTGGATCTCGGTGCCCACGCGGCGCAGCACGCCGTTGTCGGGGCAGCCGTCCTCGTCGTCGAGCCCGTTGAAGACCTCGGGGTCGTTCGGGCACTGGTCGCGCACGTCGGGGATCGTGTCGTGGTCGTTGTCCGGGTCCGGGCAGCCGTCGTCGTCCTGGAAGCCGTCGACGTCCTCGGGCTCGTTCGGGCAGAGGTCGTCGGTGTCGAGGATGTGGTCGTTGTCGTTGTCCGGATCGGGGCAGCCGTCCTCGTCCTGGAAGCCGTCGCGGTCCTCCGGGTCGTCGGGGCAGCGGTCGACGTTGTCGGCGATCTGGTCGCCGTCGCGGTCCTCGACGTCGGCGTCGGGGCAGCCGTCGCTGTCCTGCTGGCCATTGCGGTCCTCGGGAACGAGCGGGCACTGGTCGTCGACGTCGGGGATGCCGTCGCGGTCGTTGTCGGGCTCGGGGCAGCCGTCCTCGTCCTCGAAGTTGTCGAAGTCCTCGGGCTCGAGGGGGCAGCGGTCGACGTCGTCGCGGTAGCCGTCGCCGTCGGTGTCGCCGATGCTCGGCTCGTACACGAAGCCGATGAACCCGCGGAACGCCGCCGCCGCGAGGGCATTGGTGTATCCGCCGCCGGCGCCGAGGGTGAGGTACGAGTTGCGGTCGACGAAGATCTTCACGCCGCCCACGGCCTCGAACGGCGTCGTGAGCCCAGCGTTGCCGAAGCCGTTGAGGTACTGCGCGCCGTAGGTCTCGGCCATGAGGTCGATGACCGAGCTCGCGCGGAACGACACGCCGAGGCCCGCGGTGAGCGAAGGACCGTAGGTCACCGCCGTCGACTGGTTGTCCGCGAGGTTCAGCGTCGATCCGCCCGAGAACGGAATGCGCGCGCCGAGGTTCGCCGCGAGGCGCCAGCGCCGCCCGAAGCGCCGCTCCACTGCGAGCGAGGGCCAGATCCACGGCCCCGGCTCGCCGGCGAAATTGCGCGTGCCGCTCATCAGCGGAATGCCCACCTGCAGGATCACCGCGAGGCCCACGGGCCAGTACTCCGCGCGAAGCCAGCGCAGCTTCGCGTGCAGCACGATGTCGCCCATGCCCTGGTAGTCGAGGTTCGCGCCCGCGGTGCGGTACTGCCCGAGCTGCAGGCCGAGCGATCCCACGCTCCCGGCGCTCATGGGATCGGCGGTGTTTCCCGGGCCGTTCACGAGGTGGAACGGAAGCTGGAGGCCCACGACGAGCAGGTTCGCGATGCCGACGTTCGCCGAGAACGCGCCGCTGATCATGTACGACGCGAGCGCCGCGTTGCCCGACCCGATGCGCCCGAGGCTCGTGCCCGCGTCGAGCATGAGCCCGAAGGAGAACGACCGCGACCCGAGGATGTCGGTGCCGTTGACCGTGATGAGGCCCTTCGAGTCCACCGCTGGGCGGAACAATCGCAGGTCGAAGCCGCCGCCGTTCGAGGCCGGGATGGCGTCCTGCGCCGCGGCGGGGGCGGACAGCGCGAGCGTGGCAGCGGCAACGGCGGACAGGGCGAGGCGGCGCATGACGGGCGGACCGTAGTTTGAAGCGGCGCGAGGCGTCAATCGAAGCCATGCACGCCGTCGATTGACACTGCTGGCCCCCGCACATAGCGTCCGCGCCCGCCGTGGCGATGGATCGCAAACCCGAGTGGCTCAAGGTGCGGATGCCGGGCGGCGAACGCTACGGTCACATCAAGACCACGCTGCGCCGCTTCGACCTCCACACCGTGTGCGAGGAGGCCCGCTGCCCCAACGTCGGCGAGTGCTGGGGCGAGGGCACGGCCACCATCATGATCCTCGGGGACGTGTGCACCCGCGGCTGCCGCTTCTGCGCCGTCACCACGGGCAACCCGCAGGGCGCCGTGGACCCGCGGGAGCCCGCGCACACCGGCCGCACCATCGCGGCCATGGGCCTCGACTACGTCGTCATCACCATGGTCGACCGCGACGACCTCCTCGACGGGGGCGCGGCGCACGTGGCCGAGACGCTGCGGTCCATCCGCGCCCAGAGCCCGGCGATCCTCATCGAGGCGCTGCTCGGAGACTTTCAGGGCCACCTCGACGACGTCGACACCGTCGTCGTCGACGGCGCGCCGGACGTCTTCGCGCACAACGTCGAGACCGTGGAGCGGCTCCAGCGCACCGTGCGCGACGCGCGCTGCGACCTGGAGCGCTCGCTGGCCGTGCTGCGGCGCGCGAAGGCCGCGGCGCCCGGGGTCTACACCAAGAGCTCCATCATGCTCGGCCTCGGCGAGACCCTCGACGAGGTGCGCGAGACCATGGCCTCGCTGCGCGCCGCGGACGTCGACGTGCTCACGCTGGGTCAGTACCTGCGCCCAACGCCGAAGCACCACGCCGTGGAGCGCTTCGTCACGCCCGAGGAGTTCGATGGTCTGCGCGACGAGGGGCTCGCCATGGGCTTCCGCTACGTCGCCTCGGGCCCCCTCGTGCGATCGAGCTACAAGGCCGCCGAAGGCTTCCTTCGCGGACAGTTGAAGAAGAACGCGGAGGCTCCTCCGCGCGCGCACCGGTCGCTGCCGGTGGTGGTCTGAACGGAGCGGATGGGATCGATCATGCAGTTCGTACTCGACGACGTCGTCACCGTGCTGTCTCCCGAGGGTGTGGCCGATCCGGCGACGGATCCGAAGCTTCCTGGGGCGACGGTGGTCTCGCTGTTCAAGCAGATGCTCTTCACGCGCCAGCTCGACGAGCGCCTGGTGCTGTTGCAGCGGCAGGGGCGCATCGGGTTCCACATCGGCAGCCTCGGCGAGGAGGCGTGCATCCTCGGACCGACGGCGGCCCTCGGCGACAACGACTGGCTGTGGCCGTGCTACCGCGAGTTCGGCGCGCTGCTGCTCCGCGGCATGCCGCTGCAACGCTACATGGACAACATGTACGGCAACGCCAACGACCCGGTGAAGGGCCGGCAGATGCCCGACCACTACTCGGGCCGGCCGTACAAGTTCGGCAGCGTGAGCTCGCCCATCGGCACGCAGATCACGCAGGCCGTGGGCTTCTCGTGGGCCGCGAAGATGAAGGGCGACCCGAGCGTGTCGCTGGTGTTCTTCGGCGAGGGCGCCACGTCGAGCAACGAGTTCCACAACGGCATGAACTTCGCGGGCGTCTACAAGACGCCGACGGTGTTCCTCTGCCGCAACAACGGCTGGGCCATCTCGGTGCCGGCGGAGCAGCAGACGGGCACCAAGACCTTCGCGCAGAAGGCCTTTGCGTACGGGGTGAAGCCCGTGCGCGCCGACGGCAACGACCTGCTCGCGATGATCCGCGTGACCCGCGACGCCGTGGAGCGCGCGCGCCGCGGCGAGGGGCCGACGATGATCGAGGCGATCACGCACCGGCTCTCGGGCCACAGCACCTCCGACGACCCCAAGGCCTACCGCAACCAGGCCGAGATGGACGCCGAGCGCGCCAAGGACCCGGTGCCGCGTCTGCGCGCGTACCTCGTCGCGCAGAAGCTCTGGGACGACTCCGCCGAGAAGGCGTGGGCCGAGCAGTGCGACGGCGAGATCCGCAAGGCCGTGGAGACCGCCGAGAAGACCGGTGCGCCGGCGCTCGGGACGATGTTCGAGGACGTCTACGCCACGCCGCCGTGGAACCTCGTGGAGCAGCGCGCCGAAGCCGAGCGCGCGCCCCGCGCCGCCGGGCACGGCGGGCACTGACCCCACGCAGCGACCCCACACGAGAAGAGAGAGATTCCGATGCCGCAGATGAACATGGTGCAGGCGATCAACGACGCGCTCCGGCTCGAGCTGAAGCGCGATCCGCGGGTGGTGCTGCTGGGCGAGGACGTGGGCAAGGTCGGCGGCGTCTTCCGCGTGACGCAGGACCTCTACAAGGAGTTCGGCGCGGACCGCGTCATCGACACGCCGCTCAGCGAGGGCGGGATCATCGGGGCGGCCATCGGCATGGCGCTCTACGGCATGCGTCCGGTGCCGGAGATCCAGTTCTCGGACTTCATCTTCCCGGCCTTCGACCAGATCGTTTCGGAGCTCGCGAAGTTCCGTTACCGGTCCGGCGGCGAGTACCCGGCGAAGATGGTGATCCGCACGCCGGTGGGCGGCGGCATCCGCGGCGGCCACTACCACTCGCAGTCGCCCGAGGCGTACTTCATCCACACGCCGGGGCTGAAGGTCGTGTGCCCTTCGAACCCCTACGACGCCAAGGGGCTGCTCCTCGCGGCCATTCGCGATGACGACCCGGTGCTCTTTTTCGAGCCCAAGCGCGTGTACCGCGCGGCGCGCAGCGACGTTCCCGAGGGCGACTACACGGTGCCGCTGTCGCAGGCCAAGGTCGTGCGCCCCGGCAAGGACGTCACGGTGATCGCCTGGGGCGCGATGCTCTACGAGGCCCTCGAGGCCGCGAACCAGGCCGCCGCACAGGGCATCGACACCGAGGTGCTCGACCTCCGCACGCTCTGGCCCGTCGACATCGACAGCATCGTGGCGAGCGTGAAGAAGACCGGCCGCGTGGTGATCGTGCACGAGGCCCCGAAGACCTGCGGCTTCGGCGCCGAGCTCGTGGCGCTGATCAACGAGAAGGCGTTCCTGCACCTCGAGGCGCCGCCGGTGCGGGTCACCGGCTACGACACGCCGTTCCCGTACACCCTGGAGATGGACTACCTGCCGCTGGCGGGGCGCATCCTCCCGGCGATCCTCGAGACGGCGCGGTTCTGAGGGGGATGCGATGAGCCGTTACGAATTCAAGCTCCCCGACATCGGCGAGGGCGTCACCGAGGGCGAGATCGTCGCGTGGCACGCGAAGCCCGGTGACGTCGTCAAGGAGGACCAGCCCCTCGTCGACGTCATGACCGACAAGGCGACGGTGACCATCACGTCGCCGAAGGCCGGGCTCGTCGCCGAGACCAACGGCAAGCAGGGCGAGACCGTGAAGGTCCACTCGGTGCTGGTGGTGTTCGACCTGTCCGGTGGCGCTGCTCCGGCGCCGTCTGCGCCCGCGGCCCCCGCGCCCGCGAAGAAGGATCAGGGCCCCGCGGCCACCGCCGTCGGCGACATCAAGGAGTCGCTGCCGGGCATGGGGCTCCTCGTGCAGACCGCCGCGCCCGCCGCGGTGGCGGCTGCGAAAGCGGTCGAACCCGCGCGCACGGATGCGTACGTCGCGCCCTCGGGCAAGGCCCTCGCGACGCCCGCCACGCGCAAGCTCGCGCGGGACCTCGGCGTCGACCTGCTCCGCGTGCGCCCGACGGGTCCGCAGGGACGGGTCACCCGCGACGACGTGCGCGGCTTCGCCGACCGTGGCGTCGCCGCTCCGGCGGTGGTCGTCGCGCAGCCTGCGGCGGCGGCTTCCCCGGCTGCTCCCGCCGCGGCTCCGGCCGTCGAGCGCGCGGCACCCGTGGCCCTCGCGGCGCGCCCCCCGGTGCAGATCGCGGCGGCCACGTCGAAGGGCGGCGAGGTGCTCGAGGAGCGCGTTCCGCTCAGCGGCATTCGCCGTCGCATCGCCGACCGCATGTCGCAGTCGGTGCACACCGCGGCGCACTTCACCTTCGTCGAGGAGTGCGACGTCTCGGCGCTCAAGGACGTGCGCGACCGCATGCGTCCGAAGGCCCAGGCGCAGGGTGTGAAGCTCACGTTCCTGCCGTTCATCGCGAAGGCTGCGGTGCTCGCGCTCAAGCGCTTCCCGATCCTGAACACGGCGCTGGACGAGTCGACGAACGAGCTCGTCTACCGCAAGTACTACAACCTCGGCATCGCGGCCTCGTCCGACGCCGGGCTCGTCGTCCCGGTGGTGAAGCAGGCCGACCGCCGCTCGCTGCTCGACCTCGCGCGCGAGATCGACCGCCTCGGCACCGACGTGAAGACCGGCAAGATGAAGGTCGACGACCTTCAGGGCAGCACGTTCACCATCACGTCGCTGGGCGCGCAGGGCGGGCTCTTCGCCACGCCGATCATCAACTTCCCCGAGGTGGCGATCCTCGGCGTGCACCAGATCAAGCAGAAGCCCGTGGTGCGCGACGGACAGATCGTCATCGGCGAGGTGATGCTGCTCTCGCTGAGCTTCGATCACCGCATCGTCGACGGCCACGTCGGCGCCGCCTTCGCCTACGAGATCATCCGGCTCCTCCAGGACCCGGACGCTCTGCTCCTCGAAGGCTGATCCTCACGCCGCCGTGATGCGGCCTCGGACCACCGCCCGCGCGATGGGGTGGTAGCCCGGGGCCGCCTTCGCGAAGATCGCCTTGGCGAGGTCTCGCGTCTCCGGGCGAGCGAGGAGCTCCCCGTACAGCGGAACCAGGAACTTCATGCGCCCGACGCGCAGCAGCAGGGCCTCGACCGCCGGCAGCGCGGCGTCGTGGCCGCTCGCGATGGCGATGCGCAGGAACGAGGCTTGAAGCTCCGTGTTGCCGCTCGTTGAAAAGCCGAAGCGCGCGTCCACGGCGGCGCACCACGCCGCCGTCTGCGGGCGCGGGACGCGATCGAGCCAGAGGTTGAGCTCCATCACCGACATCGCCGGCTCCGCGGGCGGGAGCGCGGTGCCCAGGGCCACGACGGCGTCGAGCCTCGAGGAGTGCACCGACGGTGCGTTCCCGGGGAGGCCTTCGCCGTCGATCCAGGCCGCCGCGTCGACGCGGGCGAGCACGCCAGGCAGCGACGCCTCGGTGAACGCGACGAACTCGTCGGTGGTCACGGCGCCGAAACGGAACCGGTCGAGGTATGCCCGCGCGAACGCCTCGAAGCGCGGCCTGCCGATCTCGTCCTCGATGGTGCGGAGGAAGAGGTTGCCCTTGTCGTAGGGCACCGTGCTGAACGCCTCGTCGGGGTCGACGCCGTCGAGGTGCGTGCGCAGCCGCGTGAGCTCGCCATGGCCGCCGCGCACGAAGCGCTCGAGCGTCTCCTGCAGGTCGATGCGACACACGGCCGCGGAGAGCGCCGCGGCGTCGGGACCCTCGAGGGCCTCGACGATGCGGAGCTCGGCATAGCGGGTCCAGCCCTCGTTGAGCCAGAAGTGCTCGGCGTGGGCGTTGGTCACGAGGTTGCCCGTCCACGCGTGGGCGAGCTCGTGGCCGATGACGCGCACCTGCGACCGATCGCCCGCGAGCAGCGTCGGGGTCACGAAGGTGAGCCGCGGGTTCTCCATGCCGCCGTACGGGAACGACGGCGGCATCACCAGCACGTCGAAGCGATCCCACGCGTAGGGTCCGAAGAGGGCCTCGCCGGCGTCGATCATCGCCTCGACGCCCTCGAACTCCCACGCCGCGGACTTCACCACGGACGGCTCGGCCCACACCCGCGAGCGCGGTCCGAGCTCCACCGAGGCGAGCTCACCGACGGCGAAGGCGAAGAGGTACGGTGCGATGGGCTGCGGCATCGCCCATTGCTCCACGGCGCGGTCACCGGCCACGTTGCGACTCACGAAGGCCGCCGCCATGAGCCCGCGCAGCGCCGCCGGAACGTCGAGCGAAGCGCGAAACGTGATGCGCCGCTGCGGCGTGTCCTGCAGCGGAAGCACCGACCGCGCGTGGATCGCCTGGCACTGCGAGAACAGGAACGGGTGCGTGCCGCCCGCGGTCTGCGCTCCGTCGAGCCACTGCAATGCGCTCGCGTCGGCGGACGTGCGGTAGGCGATGGTGACCGACGGCGTCGGAGAGGCGAGCTCGAGGGAGAGGCGCGCGCCGAGCACCGGCTCCTCGGGGTGCAGGACGAAGGGCACGGCGCGCCCTTCGGCGTCGACGACGGAGCTCACGTCGAGGTCCCGGGTGTCGAGGTCCAGCGGACCGCTCCCCGCCGTCGCAAGGTGCAGCGTCACCGTCGCGTGGAGCGTGCGCGACGCGAAGTCCACGCGCGCCTCCCACGAGAGCGAGGTCACCTGCGGGTGCTGGTCATCGGTGTACGAGTGCGGGTCGACGCGTGCCATGCGAGCGCTGGCTTACCAGACCTCCGGCGCACTCCGCGGAACTTTTCGGAGCGCCGGGCGTCTCACCATCGATGACGCGGACCTTGCGCCTCGACGCCTTCGCACTCGCCGCGGTCTGGGCGCTCGGAGCCAGCGCCCTGGGCTTCGCAGCGCGCCTGCCGCTGGCGCGTCCTCGACTCGTCGTGGCGCAGCGCGTCGACGCGCCGTTTCGATGGCCCGAACGACGCCCGCCGACGCAGCGCGGGACGAGCGTCACCGCGCCAGCGAACCGCGCGCCGTCCGTCGACCTCGAGCGAACGGCCACGGATTCCGCGTCGGCGGCGTTCACGGGCGAGGAGATCTCCATCGAAGGCTACGGCATCACCAGCGATGGCTGGAGCGGCGACGAGGAGTGGAGCGACGTGGGCGGCTGGATCGGAAGCTTCCCCTGGGGTCGGTGGGGACGCTCCGGCGGCGCACGATGGCGCCGCTTCGGCGGCGTCGCCCCCGGGTTCGCGCCGTTCTTCACGAGCTCCTCCGCCGGCGGTGCGCAAGGCGACGACCCGTGCGCGGTGTTCCCCGCAGCGTGCGGCGAGCGGCGGCCCGTGGGAGCGGGGTGGTCCACCGGACGGGTCGCGCGGAGCGTCGGCGTGGAGCCCGTCGTCGCGCAGGTCGCGCATCGGGCGACGCTCTGGCAGCTCCTCGACGACGCCGTCGTGGTGGACATCGACACGGCCGCGCTCTGTGCCGTGGTCACGCATCGCGACGACGGCGTCGTGGCCCGCGCGGCCTTCGCTCCCCCCGGCGCCGAGCGCTGCACGGTCCGCGAGACGACGGTGCCGTGGCCCTCTGTCGAGGGCTCCGCCATCGAGGTGACGTGGACCGGCACCGGGGCCCCGACGCACGCGGTCATCGCCCTCGCCGACGGAGCCGACGCGCCCGAGGCGGCGCTCACCCGCGCGACGGCCGACGGCGGCACCCTCGTCGGCAACGCCGGCAACGCCCCGCTTCGATGGATGGACGGTGCGGCCCCGGTGGAGATCCCCGCCGGAGGAACGTCGACGGTGCGCGGCCCGGCGTCAGCGTCGCCGTGATCGCGGCGCGGCGGCGGGCGCCATGGTCACCGGTGGCGCGAAATTCATGGTGCGGTTGAACGGCAGCACGCCGCTCTCGGGGCGCGGAAAGCGCACCTGTCGCAGCGCCGTCGCCATGCACGGGGCGACCGTCGGAACGTCGGGAAAACCCCGCACGTCGACGTCGGTGAGCTCGCCCGTGCGGCTCACGACGAAGCGCAGCGCGACCCGCCCCGTGAGCTGCGGGCGCGTCGCGCGTGCGGCGTCGTAGCAGGCGCGAAGCTGCGGCTCCTGCATCTGGAGCAGCCGCGCGACGTCGGCAGCGCCGATGGGGTGCGTGAAGTCGATCTCGCCCGGCGCGGGCTGCGTGCTCCCGCGAAGATTGCCCTGCGGCGCGTGCTCCGTGGCGACGGTCCCCGTGCCTCCGACGTCGCCCCGGACCCGCGGCCTCGGCGGCGGCGCGGGGGTGCCAGCGTCCTCGCTGAACTCGCCGAGGCTCGGCGCGGCGGCGGCCGTCGACCGGCGAATCGCCGTCGCGTTGGGGTCCGGCGGCGTCTGCGCCGGGGCGGACGTCGCGGCGAGGGTGAGGGCGGCGGCGAGGGCAGTGCGTGCGGCGGTCACGTGGCGCACCGTAGCATCGCCGCGCGGGCGCTTGGGATACCTTCCTGCGACCGATGGGTGAAGCGAGCGCGGTGGGCCGGCGTGCGACGTACGGGGCGATGGCGCTGCTCTGCGCCATGAACCTCCTCAACTACGTGGACCGCTTCGTGCTGCCCGCCATCGTGTCGTCGGTGCGCCGCGACATCCCCATGGACGACGCCGCGCAGGGCGTCGCGCTGACGGCGTTTATCTGGGTCTACATGCTGGCGTCGCCGGTCTTCGGACGCCTCGGCGACACGCGCTCGCGCAAGCATCTGCTCGCCTTCGGCGTCGGGCTGTGGAGCCTCGCGACGGCGGCCGCGGCGTTCGTCCACACCTACGCGGGCCTGGTTGCGGCGAGGGCCGCGGTGGGTGTCGGCGAGGCGGCCTACGCGTCCATCGCGCCCGCGCTCATCGGTGACTATTTTCCGAAGGCCCAGCGCGGGCGCGCGATGGCGGTGTTCTACCTCGCGACGCCGGTCGGAAGCGCGCTCGGCTACATCCTCGGCGGCACCGTGGAGCACGCCGCCGGGTGGCGCGCCGCGTTCGTCGCCGTGGGGTTGCCGGGCCTCGTCCTCGCGCTGCTCGCGCTCTTCATGGTGGAGCCGCCGCGCGCGCAGTTCGACGACGGACCGCACACGACGCCCGCCCTCGGCGACGTGCTCCGCTCGCTCCGAGGCAACTGCGAGTACCGCTACGCCGTCGCCGGGACCGTCGCGTACACCTTTGCGGTCGGCGGTCTCGCGCAGTGGATGCCCACCTATCTCATCCGCGTGCGCAGCGTGCCGAGCGAGGTGGCCAACGACGTCTTCGGCATCGTCACCGTCGTCACTGGCATCGTCGCGACCCTCGGCGGCGCCTGGATCGCCGATCGGCTGCGGGGGCGCGTGCGCAACGCGAACCTCCTCGTGTCGGGCATCGCAACGCTGGTCGGGGTGCCCTTCGCGGTGCTTGCCTTCACGCTCCATGGCGTACGCGACGCGTGGGTCGCCATCGCCCTCGGCGAGCTCTGCTTCTTCGCGTGCACCGGACCGGCGAACACCGTCGTCGCCGACTGCGTGCCCGGGTCCATGCGCACCATGGCGTTCGCGGTGTCGATCCTGGCCACGCACATGCTCGGCGACGCCATCTCGCCCGCAATCATCGGCGCCGTGAGCGACCGAAGCTCGCTGCAGTCGGCGGTGCTGCTGGTACCGCTCTTCTTCGGCCTCGCCGGCGTCGTCTGGATCTTCGCGTCGCGCGTGCTCCGGGAGCGAGCGTCGTGAAGCGGCTTCTGCGCGCGGCGCTCGAGGGCGTCGTGCGGCTCTACTACCCGGTTCTCGACGCCGAGGGCCTCGATGCGCTCGGCGCGGACCGGGCCTACCTCTTCGTGCTCAACCACCCCAACGGGCTCCTCGACCCCGTGGTGCTGCGCATCGCGCTGCGTCGACCGGTGGCGTTCCTGGCCAAGAGCACGCTCTTCGGCAACCCCGTCGGGCGCGCGGCCATGGCGACCTTCGACGCGATCCCCGTGCGCCGCGCGAAGGAGTCCGACGGGGCGGGGGCCGATCGCAACGAAGAGACCTTCGCGCGGTGCCGTGACGCCCTCGCGCGGGGCATCTCGGTGGCGCTCTTTCCCGAGGGAACGTCGCACTCGGACCCTTCGCTCAAGCGCCTCAAGACCGGCGCCGCACGCATCGCGCTGTCGGCCGAGCGGGAGCAGCACCGAGGCCTGCAAGTCGTTCCCGTGGGGCTGTTCTACGAGGCCAAGGCGACGTTTCGTTCGCGCGTGCTCCTCTCGGCCGGGGTGCCCGTCGACGTCGCTCCGTTCGCCGCGCAGGGCGATGCACCCGAGGCCGTGGATGCGCTCACGACGGCGCTGCGCGAGGCCCTCGACGCGGTGGTGCTGCAGGCCGACACTCGCGCGCTCCTCGAAGGCATCGCGCGCGTCGCGCGGTGGACGGCACCGACGCCCGGCTCCTCCGCGGACCTCGCGACCTCGCGGCGCCGCGCGTCGGACCTTCTGCGTCGGCATCGTGCCCTCGTCGCCGACGATCCCGCGCGGGCGGCGGCGCTCGTCGAAGCGGGCCGACGCTACGTCTCGGCGATGGAGCACCTCGGCGTCCGCGATGCGTGGGCGCTGGAGCCGGGCGCCGAGCGGGCGTCGGTCGTCGCGACGTCGGCGGCGGGCCTCGTCGTGCTCGCGCCCCTGGCGCTCGCGGGGGCCGTCCTCGGCTGGCCCATGTACCGCCTGGCCGGCGTCGTCGCTGGGCGCGCGGCACGCGAAGAGGACGTGCGCGGAACCGCCAAGCTCCTCGCCGGCCTCGTGTTCGTTCCCGCGGGCTGGTTCGCGTCGGCTGCGGTCGTCTCGGCACTCGTGGGGCTTCGCGCCGGGCTCGCGTGCTTCGTCCTGGCCGCGACCGGCGGTTGGGCCGCGCTGCGCTGGGAGGAGCTCGCCGTCGGGGCGGCTCACGCGCTGCGCTCCGCGTGGCTGCGCCGCCGGCACCCCGAGGTCGCCGCGGCGATGGTCGCGAAGCGCCGCGAGCTTGCCGACGCCCTCGCGTCCGCGCTGCACGACGAGACGGCTCAGCGCGAAGGTTGAGCCGAGGCGCTCGCGGCGAGGGCGAAGGCACCCACGGCCGCGGCGATCACGGCGAACGCCACGGACGCGTACCCGGGCGAGACAGCGGGCGCTGCGCGGAGCACGCACAGCAGCACCGTGTGCGCCAACGCCTGCGCGACGATGGTGCATCGAACGCTGCCCGCCCGCTGCGCCGCCCAGCCCATCGCCAATCCGGGCGGGAGCGAAAGCAGGAAGTCCGCGCCGTGGCTGTGGGCGAGCGCGAACGCCGCCGCCACCGCGAGGTTCGCGACCGGCGGCGGAAGGCGCTTCTCGATGCGGCCGAGGGCGAAGCCGCGAACGAAGAGCTCCTCGGCGACGGCCCCGCCCACGGCCGCGACGAGCACCGCGAGCGCGAAGGTGCGCGGGTCCGGAACGTTGGCGAGGCGTCGCAGCGCCCCGACGGTGCCGGTCGCGCTGCCGCCCGCGCGCAGCGTGACGAAGAAGCTCGCGTACCCGGTTCCCGCCGCGAGCACGGCGGCGGCCACGAAGGTCGCGGCGCCGCCACGAACGGTCCCCGCGCGCAGCCTCGCGCCGACGCCCTCGGACGAGAACGAGGCGGCGACGATCGGGACCACCGTGAACGCCAGCGATGCCGAGAGCGCGACGGCGAGAACGCCCTCGGCCGATCGCGCGAACGCCTGCACGGCGGGGCCCGAGAGGAGCGGTACGAGGCGCGCGCCGGTGCGTGCCGCGACGACCGCCGCGACGAGCCCGGTGCTCGAGACGGCGATCGCCACCGTCGCGACGCAGGCGGCGGCCAGCCCGGCGAACACGGGCCACACCGGGGCCGGCGGAGGCGGGGCGAGGGGCGCGAGCGACGCGGAGTGGTACGCGTTCGGTGCCCAGTCGCCGCTCACGTCCCGCCTCCGTGGCCCGATGCGCCCCGCGACCCGCCGCCGTGATGGTGGCGGTGCACGCCGTCCTCGGCGCCGCCCGCGTCGCGGCCATGGTGGTGTCGCACGCGAGCGTCGGGGGCGGGCGCAGGCTCCGTCGGTGCGGCAGGTACGGCAGCGGGCACCGCGACCGGGGCCGTCGGGCGCGCAACAGGCGTCGACGGCGCGACGGTCCACGTGTCGCGCGTCGGCGTACCCCACGCACCGCGGGCGCTCTGGGCCCACAGCGCCGCCCGCGCCCACGCCG
>CAIMWA010000218.1 GCA_903845045.1 uncultured delta proteobacterium
CACGGGGACCTTCCAGGTGACGTTTACGCCGGCCGTCCGTGTGGCCGCGCAGTACTCCCAGCCCGTCGCGGCGGTGTTCGTCCTGTCGTCGTCGCAGGGGCGGGCCTTCGAGCGGAGCCTTCGTGGTGCGGCCCTCGGCGCGACGCCCGAGGTGGCGCGAACGCTGGCCCTTCAACAACTCCTCACGACGTTGCAACGCCCATGAAGCAACGACGGATCGTACCCACGCTCGGTCTCCTGTGTCTCTTCACGGTGGCGGCCGCCTCCGGGCGCGCGTCGGCGCAGTTCGTGACGCATGCGCGCACGCCGCAACCCGGCGCGGTCGTCGTGCCGGCGATGCCTTCGCCCCGCGCCGTTCCGTCGGTGGCGCCCGTGCCTGCGCAGCGGGCCCCGGAGCCAGATCCCGCGCTCACCGAAGAGGAGGAGACCTTTCCGCGGCAGCCCGACGTGCACGTCGGACCGGTCACCGTCGACGGCGACGCCGACCCGCGCGGGGCTGCGTGGCCGCAGGCGGTACCGGCGCTCGGGATCTGCATCGATCGAGCGCGGTCGCAGGTCACGGGGCTCGAGGTATCCATGGTCGTCCGAGTCACGGTGCTCCCGGGCGGACAGGTCGAGAGCGCCACCGTCGTCGGCGAGCCCGCCGTGTTGCGGCGTGTGGGCTATCGCGTGATGTCTTCGTCGCACGTCGCCGAGTCGGTCGTCGATGGCCTCGCATCGTGTGCGACGCAGGCCGTGCGAGCCGTTCCCGTACGGGTCGCACACCGGGCGATCTTCACCGTTCCGGTCACTCTCGCGACGCGGCCCATGAACGATCGAGAGCACGCCGCTGCAGCCGCCGAACGCGATCGCCGCGCCGCCATCCCGCGCCGTCAGGATCGTGCGGACACCGCCCGCGACAACGCCGAGGCGGCCCGCGCGAACGCCGAGGCTGCCCGCGCCGCCGCCGACGAGGCTCGCGCCAACGCCGAGACGTCCCGGCAGAATCGTCGCGACGCCGACGAGGAGGTTCCGACGGTGTGCACGAACACCTGCCGCTGGGCGGACGACGGGGAGTGCGACGACGGCGGACCGGACTCCATGTACAGCGTCTGTCGGTACGGTACCGACTGCGGTGACTGCGGCGCGCGGCCGGTGCGGTCGCGTCATCGGAGACGGCGGTGATCCGTGCCTCGCGTCCGGCACCGCTGCTCCGGATCACCGCGGTGCTCGCGATTGCTGCCTGCCTCCGATGGGACCGCTCCGGGACGGTGGAAGCGTACGAGCCGTGCAGATACCTCAAAGACTGCGCTGCGGGCCTTCGCTGCGTACGGTGGATCGGCAGCGGCGGGGCCATCTGCAGCCCCACATGCAGCCTGGAGGCCGAGTGCCTGCTGCCGGAGGGCTTCGCGACGCTGCACGCGACCTGTCATTTCGGTGGGGGTTTGCCTGGTCCACTGCAGCGCCGCGTCGGACCGGTGTCCTGCAGGGCTCGCGTGTCGACAGTTCGATGACGGTCGCTTCGGCTACTGCGCGCCGGAGTGAGCGCTCACGAAGGCGCATCGAAGCGAGGCCCGATGGCGTGGTGACGGAGAAACTGCGATGAAACGGATCGGAATCGTCACGCTCGCATCGGTGATCGCCACGGCGGGGTGCCTCGGGTGGGAGCGGCGCGCGGACGATGCGGGGAGTCCCATGGACGGGGCCGCGGTGGTCTTCGACGGCGGGTACCGGGCCGACGCGCCGGGATCGATGGATGTGTCCGCGGGGAACGACGGAGGGGGCGCGATGCTGGGGGATGGCTCCGTCGTCGGCGGTGAAGACCGCGGCGCGGACGCTGGATTCGGCGATGCGGGCGTCGCGGACATCGGGCCGACCTGCGGCGCGGGCCAGTCGCTCTGCGCTGGCACTTGTCACGACCTGCTGTCCGACGTGCAGAACTGCGGCGCCTGCGGCAACCGCTGCGAGTTCACGAACGCCGGCGCCATGTGCCTGACCGGCATCTGCCGAATGGCGTCGTGCACCACGGGCTTCGCGGACTGCAACCACTCCGTTGTCGATGGGTGCGAGGTGAACATCTCGTCGCATACCTCCAACTGCGGCACCAATGCGGCGGCGGGGTGTGGCCATGTTTGCCCCCCACCAGCCAGCGGCGGAACCGCCACCTGCGTGGCCGGTGTGTGTGGCTACTCGACGCTGTCCTGTGACGCAGGCACTGCCGACTGCAACGGCATTGCGGCCGATGGCTGCGAGGTGTCGATCCTTACGGACGTCTCCCATTGCGGAACCACCAGTTCGGCGTGCGGTAATGCGTGTTCGAGCGCCGGCGGCGTCGCCGCGTGCGTTGGCGGGGAGTGCCGCATCGCTTGCGACTTAGGCTACGGTGACTGTGACGGCATGGTCAGAAACGGCTGCGAGACGAACGAGCTGACCGACGTGCTCAACTGTGGCGCGTGCTGGGGCGTTTGCCCCACGCACCCCAATGCCACCACGGGGTGCACCGCGGGGACTTGTGGCTTCACGTGCGTTCCAGGCTTCGCCGACTGCGACGGCATCGGCGCGAACGGCTGCGAGACGAACACCAACCTCGACCCGAGCAACTGCGGCGCCTGCGGCCGCGCGTGCCTTCCGGGCCAGGCGTGCGGCGGGGGCATGTGCGCCTGCCCGGCGGGCGAGGTGGCGTGCTCCACGGGGTGCGTGAACACGCAGGCGGACGTTCGCAATTGTGGAACCTGCGGCTCCGTCTGCAGCGCCAACGGCGGGGCTGCAAGCTGTTCCGCGGGGCAGTGCGCCGTCAGCTGCTCAGTCGGCCGTGGAGACTGTAATGCAGACGTCTCCGATGGATGTGAATCGACGCTGGCGACGAACCCTTCCAACTGTGGGGCGTGTGGCGCGGCATGCTCGCCGCCGCCAAATGGTTCCGCGGCGTGCAGGGCCGGCCTCTGCGTCTATGCGTGCGTGTCCGGCTACACGTCATGCAGCGGCCGTTGCGTGTCACTTGCGGCTGATTCGAATAACTGTGGTGCGTGCGGACGGGCTTGCGCCCCTGGAAATTACTGCGTGAACGGTGGGTGCGTCGGCTACAACGTCACAGTCAATCCAGCGGGGGCGGCTGGCGTCAATATCTCGACCACGGGAGGCGCACCACTGGGCGGCGGCTCGCCGGACAACCGGAGCTGGCGGATCTCTCTCCCGTTCGCCTTCCGATACTGGGGGGTGCTGCTCCCGGCTGGTTCGCCCGTAAACGTATCGTCGAATGGGTGGATCGGCTTGGACGGCGTGGCTGGGAGCGCCCCGTCGGGCTCGTTTCCGGCGTCCGGCCCGCCGTATGCGGTCATCGCGGCACACTGGTCTCCATTGCACGCGTACAACGTCGCATACGTGGTGACTGGAACGGCACCCGGCCGCCGGCTCGTGATCAACTGGGATGCTACGTACCAGTGTGACGCCATAGCGGCTCTGAGTTTTCAAATTCAGCTGTACGAAACGACGGGCGTGATCGACGTGGTGTATCCTATAATGCCCCCAGGTGGTCCTTCATTCTGCACTGACGAAGGCGCCATGGGAATCGATAGTCAGGATGGAGCACACTGGATCAACGCGTGTCGTTCGATGACCAGTACATGTCTCCCGTCCTCGGGAGCCAGCGTCCGGTATTCGCCGGTGGCGCCGTGATGAACCTCGCTCTGCGCGAGGCGGTTCCTATGGCCGAGTCAGGTCGGCATGTCGGCATGTCTGTTGCGGGGCTAATGCGCGTGGTAGCGGAGGGCGAGCGCGATTCTGACGACGTATCCGCTTCAGCCGGGGAGGCGGCCGCGACACGGCGGCGCGTCGCGTCCCGAGTGTCGTCGCCCATGGGAAGGTTTGCTTTCGCGCTGACGCTGGCGATCGGCTGCATTCCCTGGGAGCGCGCCGGAGCGGCTGGCCCCGACGGAGGTCAGGGCGGTGTCACGAGCACTGGTCGGGACGGAGGCGCTCGGGACGTCGCGGAAGCGGCCGACGCTGTGCACGGCGACAACTGCTTCCCTGCCTGTCGAGCAGGGACTGTGTGCGCGCCGTGGGGGACGTGCGTGGACGCCTGCAATCCTCCGTGTCCCGCCGGCCTGGTGTGCGTGGGCAGCGGTGCCACGGCGACGTGCGTCGCCGCGGCCAGCGACGGAGGTGTTTCCGCCACGGACGCGGCGTCCGTCCCTGACGTGCGCTCCGCGACGGACACCGGTCCTGCGGATGTCGGAACGATGGCCGACGGTGGTTCGATTGTTGACGGCAGCGCGTGCTCCCTCGCACCGAGGATGATTGCGACGTCGGTGGTCTTCGACGGGCTCACGAACCCCCGCGACTTCGTCTTCGACGGCCGCGGCGGCGTGCTCGTGGCGCAGGGCAACACGGTGCAGCGCCGCGCGAACGGCGTGCTGTCCACGCTGACGACGATCGGCGCCGGCGAGATCGTGGCGCTGCGGTACACCCGCGCGTACGGCCTCGTGATGGCCGTGGTGACGGCGACGGACGCGGGCACCAGCCACGGCGCGATCTACCAGCTCGTGCCGGGCGCTAGCATCCCTTCGCTGCGGCAGGGCGGGCTGCGACGTCCTGCGGGCATCGCCGTCGACGCCAACGACGGCGTGTGGTTCAGCGACACCGCAGCGAACACCGTGTACTGGATGCCCGGCGACCCGTCCGGCGGCGTCGCGGCGCGCGCGGTGGTCACGGACATCCCGAGCCCGACGCAGCTCCTCGTCGACGCCGCGGGGCGCTACCTCTACGCCGCGCGCTCGGACACGAACACGGTGATGCGCGTCGAGGTGAGCACCGGCGACGCCGGCACGCCGGGCAGCGCGTCGGAGTTCGTCGGCGGCTTCAGCCGCGTTTCGGGCCTCGCGCAGGACACCTGCGGCAACATCTTCATCGCCGACGAGCTGGTGAACCGCGTGTGGCGCGTGCCCCTCGACACCTCCATCGCGGCGTCGCGCGTCGTCACCGACGTCAACGGTCCGCGATCGATCATGTTCGGCGTCGGCGCTCCGTACGGCCCGCGCGAGATCTACTCGCTCTCGTCGATGGACGGCACGTTGCGCGGCGCGAACCTCGTCGCGCTGGGATCGACGCTGCCGGTGCCCACGCCGTGACCCGTACGGGCCGCGCCGCCGCAGGGGCCGTCGCGCTGCTGCTCGCCGCGTGCGCCCACGGTCCCCCGCTGCCCCCGCTCGCGCCGGCAGGACCGCCGGTGAGCGCCGAGGCCCCGGTGATGGTGTACGGCGCGACGTGGTGCCGGCACACCCGCGCGGCCCTCGACTGGTTCGCGGCGCGGGGCATCCCGGCGCGGTTCCGCAACGTCGAGAGCGACGTGGCGGCGTACGACGAGATGACCACGCGCATGCAGGCGGCCGGACTCGGCGGCCAGGGCATTCCGGTGCTCGACGTGCGCGGACGGGTGCTCCTCGGTTTTCACGCCGAGGAGGCCGAGCGCGCGCTGCACGATTGAGCGCGGGCGCCGCCGCGGGTAGAAACCCCGCGATGAGCGTGAACGCGAACCCGGCGACGCCGCGGCTGTACTTCGACGACGCCGCGCGGCTCGACTTCGACGCGGTGGTGACGGCCCACGCGCCCTTCGGTGGACGCCCCGCGGTGGTGCTCGACCGCTCGGCGTTCTACCCCGAGTCCGGGGGACAGCTCGGCGACACCGGGCGCCTCGGCGACGCCGTCGTCGAGGACACGCAATGCGATGACAGCGGAGTGGTGTTCCACGTGCTCGCGGCGGGGTCCGAGGCGCCGGCGGTGGGGCAGACGGTGCGCGGGGCCATCGACCGCGCGCGGCGCCGGCTGCACATGGCGCTGCACACGGGCCAGCACATGCTCTCCCGGGCCATGGTCGACGAGGCCCGGGCCGAGACCGTGTCGTCGCGCCTCGGTGCCACGGTGTGCACCCTCGACCTCGACGCGCCGTCGCTCGACGAGGCGACGCTGCTCCGCGCCGAGCGCCTCGTGGCGTCGGTCATCGAGGACGACCTCCCGGTGCGCCAGTGGTTCCCCGACGCCGACGAGCTCGCCGCGCTGCCGCTGCGCCGTCGGCCCAAGGTGTCCGAGAACGTGCGCGTGGTCGACGTGGGCGGCTTCGACGTCTCGCCCTGCGGCGGCACGCACTGCGCACGCACGTCGCAGGTCGGAACGATGCACATCCTCGGCGTCGAGCGGTACAAGGGCAAGGTGCGCGTGAGCTTCCTCGCCGGGCGCAGCGCCCTCGACGAGCTTCGCGCGCGTTCGGGGTCCCTGGTCGAGCTGGGGCGGATGTTCACCTGCGGTCCCCACGACGTGCGCCCCGCCGTCGAGCGCCTGCGGGCGGAGCTCAAGACCGCGCAGGAGTCCCTCGGCGACGTGCGGGCGCGCTGGGCCGAGCGCGTGGCCGACGACCTCATCCGCCGCGCCGCCGACGAGGGCTCGTCGCGGGTGGTGCTGCTGCTCGACGGCGAAGGCATCGACGCGCTCCGTGCCTTGGGCGGAAGACTCTCGGCGCGTCCGGGCGTCGAGGTGTTCCTCGCGTCGCGCTCCGACGGGGCGCTGCAGGTGCTGGTGGCGCGCGGACCGGGCTCTACGCTCGACTGCGGCGCGTGGCTCAAGGCCGCGGCCGCGGCGCACGGGGGACGCGGCGGCGGAAGGCCCGACCGCGCCGAAGGACGCCTCCCGGGCACCGTCGACTGGAGCACCCTCGTGGCCGGCGGTGCGTAGAGCTCCGCTCAGTCGCCGGAGACGACGGGCTGACCCGTGGCCGTCGCGCTGGTGAACATCCAGTTCACCGAGGCGTCGGGGGCGCGAAACGCCGTGAGCCGCGCCCCGCACAGGGCGGTGGCGATGCAGAGGCTCTGCGCGCGGGTGACCCCCGTGGGCAGCAGCACCTCCTGCGGGAGGCCTCCGCCCGAGAACACCACCCGGACGGCGTAGTGACCCTCGGCGTCGAAGGGCGGGTTGCACGCGAGCACCGAGGGTTCGAGGGGGTCGAAGGCCCGCGAGAGCATGGCCCGCGTCGGGTCGTAGGGCGCCTGCGTGCTCGCGCGCTGCGCCGGGGCCTCGCCCTCGCAGAGCACCCGCGGGGCCGCGCGGGAGCCTGCCCAGCGCGGGGTGAGGGTGTTCGCCGTGCGCTGCGCCACCACCGGCGAGCCGACGGCGCCCCCGGCGGGCGGCGTCGTCGGCGCGGTCTCGACGTGCCGCACCGTGGGCGGGAGCATGAGGGCTCCGGACTGTGCCGCGCCGAGCCCCGGGGCCTGCACCGGCGGGGCGGCGGGTGCCGCATCGGTCACCGTCGCGGGAGCACCGCTCGGGGAGGCTGGCGTCGCGGCACCGTCGGCGGGGGCGTCGGTGGCGGGGGCCGTGCGTCGGCGGCGGCGTCGCGGGCGGGCCTCGGCGGTCTGCGGGGCGGGCTCGGGGGCGCTGGCGCAGGCCTCGGCGAGCGCGGCGGCGAGGAGGATCAGGGCAGTGCGTCGCATGGGCGGGGTCCTCCTCGGGCGGCGTCGCGGGCCGGCGTCGGGGCTCCGCGGCAGGGTGACAAAGGCTTTCGCCGGGCGCCAGCGGAACCGGCTCGCGCGCGGCTCCGGGCGGGGTTTCGAGGGGTCCGTTGCGGCGCGGGGCGCGGATGTTCGACGGGGGTCCGCGGTCTATTGACACTCCGGGGGGGTCTGACTAGCGTGCCGCGCGTTTCGAGGTCCCCCCGTGTGCCGCGGGAGGGCCGTTGCTCGTGAGATTTCGCGCGTTCCACGGGTCGACCCCGCGGGTGGCCGCGCGGTGCCGGAAAGCGATCCTCCATCATGGCGTTCGAGCTCACTACGGAGCGGCTTGCGATCCTCGAAGAGCTGCTTCCGAAGTACCCGACGAAGCGGGCCCTCACCCTTCCGTTGCTGCACCTGTGCCAGGAGCAGGCGGGCCACATCACCTCCGACGTCGTCACGTACGTGGCGAAGAAGCTCGAGCTGAGCACCGCCGACGTGCAGGGCGTCGTGACGTTCTACACGCTGTACCAGCAGAAGAAGGTCGGCCGGAACGTGATCTGGGTCTGCCGCACGCTGAGCTGCGAGCTCACCGGCGCCCGGGGCATCACCCACGCGCTCGAGAAGAAGCTCGGGTGCCACGTCGGCGAGACCACCGCCGACGGTGAATTCACGCTGTTCCAGGCCGAGTGCCTCGCCGCGTGCGGGCAGGGCCCGATGATGCAGCTCAACGACGAGTACTTCGAGAACCTCACCCCCGAGAAGCTCGACGCCATCCTCGACGCGGCGCGCCGGAACAAGGACGCGAGCTGCGCGGTGACGTTCTCTCCCATCGGGTTGCGCACCCGGAAGCAAGGATAGCCCGCCGTGCCGGTCGAGAATCCCCGCATCCTGACGAAGAACTACGACACGCCGAACGCGTGGACCATCGAGGCCTACGAGCGCGCCGGCGGCTACCAGTCGCTGCGCAAGGCCGTGGAGCTGGGGCCCGAGAAGATCCGCGAGGAGGTCAAGGCGGCGAACCTTCGCGGCCGCGGCGGCGCCGGCTTCGCGGCGGGCGTGAAGTGGTCGTTTTTGAAGGTGACGCCGGGCAAGCCCAACTACATCGCGGTGAACGCCGACGAGGGCGAGCCGGGCACCTTCAAGGACCGCACGCTGATGGAGAAGGACCCCCATCGCTGCGTCGAGGGCTTCATCATCAGCGCCTACGCGCTCGACGTGCACACGGTGTTCGTCTTCGTGCGCGGCGAGCTGGTGCTGGCGATCAAGCGCCTGGAGCAGGCGGTGCGCGAGGCCCGGGCCAAGGGCTACCTCGGCGACACCGTGCTCGGGCGCCCGTTCAAGCTCGACATCGTCGTGCACGCCGGCGGCGGCGCGTACATCTGCGGCGAGGAGACGTCGCTGCTCAACGCCCTCGAGGGCCTGCGCGGCGAGCCGCGGTTGAAGCCGCCGTTCCCCGCGGTGATCGGGGCCTTCGGCGCGCCGACCATCGTGAACAACCTCGAGACCCTCGCCACGGTGCCGACCATCGTCGACCTCGGCGGCGACGCGTTCTCGCGGCTCTCGCGGCTGCACCACCTCCGCGACGGCGGCGTGCGGCTCTACGGCGTGTCGGGCCACGTGAACCGCCCCGGAGTGTACGAGGCCCCGGTGGGCATCACGCTCCGCGAGCTCATCGAGGACTTCGGCGGCGGCGTCCGCGGCGGGCGCAAGCTCAAGGCCGTGATCCCCGGCGGCAGCAGCACCCCGGTGCTCCGCGAGGAGGACATCGTCAACGCCCCCGACGAGAAGCACCCGCTGCACGCGTGGCACGGCAAGAGCCACCTCGACGTGCCCATGGGCGTCGACACCATGCGCGCGCTCGGCACCATGCTCGGCACCTGCTGCGCCATCGTCATGGACGACACCACCTCGATGGTGCGCGTCGCCGAGAACCTGATGCTCTTCTACGCCCACGAGAGCTGCGGCCAGTGCACGCCGTGCCGCGAGGGCTGCGCGTGGATGGCCCGGCTCTGCCGCAAGTTCGCGGACGGCACGGCCACCAAGGTCGACCTCGACACCCTCGGCGACGTCGCCAACAACATCATGGGCAACACCATCTGCGCGCTCGGTGACGGCGCGGCGATGCCGATGCTCGGGATCCTCAAGCTGTTCCGCAACGAGTTCGAGGCCGCCGTGGGCAAGCCCGTGCCGCGCATCGGAGAGGGGGCCGCGTCGTGATTCCCGCATCGACCCAGCAGCTCGCCGCGTTCGTGTTCTTCGCGGTGATGGCCATCGTGAGCGCCGTCGCGACGGTGGCGTTCCGCAACCCGATCCGCAACGCCGTCGGGCTCTTCGTGCACGTGCTCGCGCTCGCGGGGCTCTACATCACGCTGTCGGCGCACTTCCTCACGGCGGTGCAGCTCATCGTCTACGTCGGCGCCGTGGTGGTGCTCTTCGTCTTCGTGATCATGCTCCTCGGCCCCGCGTCGGAGCCTCCGGCCGACAGCGCCGGGCGCCTGCCGCGCATCGTCGGGGCCGGGTCCATCGTGGGCGTGGGGCTCTTCGTCGCGCGCGTCGTCGCCGACCTGCAGCCCGCGCGCCCCGACGCCACCGCCGACTTCGGCACCATCGAGACCGTGGGACGCGAGCTCTTCGGTCCCTCCATGCTCCCCTTCGAGATGGCGTCGGTGCTCCTCACCGCGGCCATCGTGGGCGCCTTCGCGGTGGCCCGCGGATACAACCAGGGCAAGGTTCGCATGTCGTCGTCCACCCCCTCCGACGCGTCCGAGGGCGCCGAGTCATGATCCTGCAGCTCGGCCACTACCTCGCGCTCTCGACGGTGCTCTTCACCATCGGCGCCGCGGGCTTCCTCTTCCGCCGCAACGTGCTCGTCGCCCTCATGAGCGTGGAGCTCATGATGAACGCGGTGAACCTCACCTTCGTCGCCGCGAACCGATGGCAGCCCGCCGTGGCCTCGGCCGCCGGGGGCGCCTCGGTGGTGCCGCACCACGGGCACCTCTTCGCGTTCTTCGTGATCGCCGTCGCCGCTGCCGAAGCCGCGGTGGGCCTGGCGATCGTCCTCGCGTTCTACCGCCTCCGGAAGACCGTCCGCACCGACGCAGCCGACCTGCTTCGGGGCTGAGAACCTGCAAACCGCCATGAACATCGACCTTGGTAAGCTGATCGCGGCCACGCCGGACCACTACAACGTGCTCGGCTGGATCGTCCTGCTGCCGCTCCTCGGCGCGATCCTGAACGGGCTCTTCGGGCGGCGCTTCGGGCGGCAGGGCGTGCACATCGCCGCGATCTCCGCCGTCGGCGCCTCCTTCGCCCTCTCGCTGCTGGCCTTCTTCGCGCTGCAGCGCACCGGCGCGCACCTCGTCGCCGAGGCCGCGGTCGAGGGCGCCGGGCACCACCACCACCCGCTCGCGCAGATCAGCTTCCACGCCTGGGACTGGTTCATCGCGCCGCTCGGTCCGACGGCCGTGGAGATGATCCGCGTGCGCTACGTCGTCGACCCGCTGTCGGGGGTGATGCTGCTCGTCGTCACCGGCGTGGGCACGCTGATCCACGTCTACTCGACGGCGTACATGTCCCACGACGAGGGCTACGCGCGGTTCTTCGCGTACCTGAACCTCTTCGTCTTCGCGATGCTGAACCTCATCCTGGGCGACAGCCTGGTGACGATGTTCCTCGGCTGGGAGGGCGTGGGCCTCGCGTCGTACCTGCTCATCGGCTTCTGGTACACGAACAACGCCTACGCCTCGGCGGGCCGCAAGGCCTTCATCGTGAACCGCATCGGCGACGCGGGCCTCATCCTCGGCATGTCGATCCTGTCGTGGAAGGGCGGCAGCTACCAGTTCGAGACGCTGCGGCACCACCTCGCCGACGAGACGTTCCTCACGGCGCTGAACCAGCACACGGGCTTCGGGGCCTTCCTCGTCGACGCGCTGCCCTTCGTCTCGCACTCGGAGCGCCTCACGGCGCTGCTCGGGCAGATCGACTTCACCTGGGGCGGCGCGGCCTGCATGCTCCTGTTCGTGGGCGCCTGCGGCAAGAGCGCGCAGTTCCCGCTCTACGTCTGGCTCCCGGACGCCATGGCGGGCCCTACGCCGGTGTCGGCGCTCATCCACGCCGCGACGATGGTCACCGCGGGCATCTACCTGCTCTGCCGGCTGTCGTTCGTCTACACGCAGTACTCGACGGTGATGAACATCATCGCCCTCGTCGGCGCGTTCACGGCGCTCTTCGCCGCGACCATCGCGGTGGCGCAGGTCGAGCTGAAGAAGATCCTCGCGTACTCCACGGTGTCGCAGCTCGGCTTCATGTTCATGGGCTGCGGCGTCGGCGCGTTCAGCGCGGGCTTCTTCCACGTCTTCACGCACGCGTTCTTCAAGGCCTGCCTCTTCCTCGGCGCCGGCGCCGTGATGCACGCCTGCGGCGACCGCCAGGACATCCGCCAGCTCGGCAACCTCCGGAAGTACCTCCCGAACATCGGCCTCGCCATGGGCGTCGCGACGCTCGCGATCATCGGCACGCCGTTCACCTCGGGCTTCTTCTCGAAGGACGAGATCCTCTTCCGCGCGCTCTCGAACCCGATGTCGCCGACGGTCGGCAAGATCGTCTTCGGCATGGGCATCACCGCGGCGACGCTGACGTCGTTCTACATGTGCCGCATGCTCTTCGTCGCCTTCGGCGGCGAGGGCACGCCGCGCTACCACGACCCGAACAAGGTCGCGGACCCGCACGCCGACCACCACGGCCACGGCGACCCGAACGCGCTGCCGTCGGAGCACGGCTTCGACGCCAAGGTCATGAACGGCGTGCTCTACGTGCTCGCCGCCATGGCGCTGCTCGTCGGTCCGCTCGGCCTGCCGCACGCGTGGACGCACCAAGAGGGCGTGCTCCCGCAGTTCCTCGAGCCGGCGGTGTCGGACATCCTCACGGGCCGCAGCGAGGAGGTGCTCGCGCACGTGCACAGCTTCGAGTGGCCGGCGATGTTCGCCGGGTTCTGCTCCTGGGCCATCGGCACCGGCCTCGCGTACTGGATCTACATCGTGCAGAAGGGCAAGCCCGCGGCGGACCTCGCGGCGGCGTTCCCGGGCCTCTACGCGCTGGTGGTCGACAAGTGGCGCATCGACGAGCTCTACGACGCCACCGTCGTGCGCTTCGTGCGCTTCGCGGCCACGGCGGCGGCGGGCATCGACAAGTACCTCATCGACGGCCTCGTGAACCTCGTGGGCAACGTGACCATGGGCCTCGGGCGCCTGGTGAAGCCGGTGCAGACCGGCGCGATCCAGGTGTACGGCGCGGCCATCGGCGTGGGCACCCTCGCGCTGGTGCTCTGGGCCACGCTGATGCCTTCGGTGAGCGTCGCGTACCGCCCTGGATCACCGGTGGCCCTCGAGGCGAGCGGTGGACCGGGCTACACGTACCGCTGGGCCTTCTACGACCCCGACCCGAGCCCCACGGCGAACCAGATCGAGCTCCGCTGCCCGATGAACCGCGCCGTCGACGCCCTCGCGCACGCCCCCGCGGCGACGCCCGAGACACGCCGCGACGAGACCCTCGGCGAGCCGCGCTGCGCCGTCGTCGAGGCCACCAACGCCTTCGGACGCCGCGCCCTCGGCCGCGCCTTCGTGCTGCCGCAAGGGCCGCAACCCACCGCCAACCAGGATCGTCGTTGACCGCCATGGATCCGAACTCCTCCACGCGGCACCTGCTGTCGGTGCTCATCTGGTTCCCGGCCATCGCGGGGCTCCTCGCGCTGTTCCTGCCGCGGCAGGCGCCGAAGCTCCTGCGGGGCTACGCCGTCGGCGCGGGGCTCTTCCTCTTCGGGCAGTCGCTGCAGCTCCTCGCGGGCTCGACGGACCCGCAGCGGGCCCGCGGCTTCCGCTTCGTCGAGAACGTCGAGTGGATCCCGGCCTTCGGGATCCGCTACCACGTGGGCCTCGACGGGCTCTCGCTGTGGCTCGTGATCCTGACGACGTTCCTGACGCCGCTGACGCTCTACGTGTCGTTCGGCGCGATCCGCAACCGGCAGAAGGAGTTCATCGCAGCGATGCTCTTCCTTCAGTCCGCGATGATCGGGTCCTTCGTGTCGCTGGACATGTTCCTGTTCTACACGTTCTGGGAGCTGATGCTGGTGCCGATGTTCCTGCTCATCGGCGTGTTCGGCGGCAAGAACTCCGTGTACGCCGCGGTGAAGTTCTTCCTCTACACGTTCGCGGGCTCGGTCTTCATGCTCCTCGCGATCCTGTACATGGTCGCGCGCTACAAGGACCTCACGGGGCACTACAGCTTCGACTACGCCGACCTCATGCGCCTCGGCTTCCCGCCGGGCACCGAGCGGCTGCTCTTCGCGGCCTTCACGCTGGCCTTCGCCATCAAGGTCCCGATGTGGCCGGTGCACACGTGGTTGCCCGACGCGCACACCGAGGCGCCAACCGGCGGATCGATGATCCTCGCGGCGATCCTCCTGAAGATGGGCACCTACGGCTTCCTGCGCTTCAGCCTCGGGTTCTTCCCGCTGGCCGGGCACTGGATCGGCCCGACGGTGGCGCTCATCGCGTGCGTCGGCATCATCTGGGGCGCCCTCGCGGCGTGGCGGCAGTACGACTTCAAGCGCCTCGTGGCGTACTCGTCGGTGAGCCACCTGGGCTTCGTGATGCTCGGCCTCGCGTCGCGGTCGCCCTCGGGCATCAGCGGCGCGATCCTGCAGATGATCAACCACGGCGTGTCGACGGGCGCGCTGTTCCTCCTCGTCGGCGTGATCTACGACCGGCGGCACACCCGCGACGTCGCCGAGTTCGGCGGCCTCGCCAAGGTGATGCCCTGGTACGCCGCGATCTTCGTGCTCGTCACCATGAGCTCCATCGGGCTCCCGGGAACCAACGGGTTCATCGGCGAGTTCCTCATCATCACGGGGACCTTCGGCGCCGACCTGCTGCGCTGGTCGTACCACTGCATCGGCACCGACTGCGAAGTCGCCCAGGTGGGGCCGTGGTACGCGCTGCTCGCGGTGTTCGGCGTGATCCTCGGTGCGGTGTACATGCTCGACGTGACGCAGAAGGTGTTCTTCGGCGAGCAGACGAACCCGAAGAACCGCTCGCTGCCGGACCTCACGGCGCGCGAGTGGACCGGGCTCGTGCCGCTGGTCGTGTCGATCTTCGCGCTGGGTCTCTTCCCGATGTACTTCCGCGACCGCATCGACCCGTCGGTGCGGGCCTTCGTGTCGGTCTACAACACCAAGCGCGAGGCGCTGCGCGAAGAGGGCGGCACGCACCTGGCGCCGTGGCTCCTGAACGAGTCGGTGACGGCCCTGCCCGAGCACGACCCGGGCAACGGCCTCGTTGCGCCGTCGGAGGGTGCTCCGCACGCCGCGCGCGATACGCAACCGCAGGCCGGCGCCCTCGCCGTCCGGGGTGGATGAACGCGCCATGAACCTCCTGCTCGTCCTGTTCCCGATCTTGGTGCTCGCCGGCGGCGGCGTCGTCCTGATGATGGTCGACGCCTTCCAGAAGGAGGAGGGCCAGCTCGGCATGCCCACCGCCCTGCTGCACTTCGTCGCCGCCGCGGGCGCCCTCGCGCTCTGGCAGCGCGGCAGTCCCGCCGACGGGGCCGCTGCGGTCGCACCGTGGCTCACCGTCGACCGCACGGGGCTGTTCTTCGCCGCGGTGATCTCCGTGGCCGGCGCCCTCGCGTCGCTGCTCGCCGGCGGCTACCTCGCGGAGCACAAGCTCGATCGCGGCGAGTACTATCCCCTCGTGGCGTTCGCGTCGTCGGGCGCCATCATGCTCGCGCAGTCCGGCGACACGCTGACGCTGTTCCTCGGGCTCGAGACGATGTCCCTGGGCGTGTACGCGCTCACCGGCTTCCGCCGGTCGAACCCGCGCTCCGTCGAGGCGGCGCTCAAGTACTTCCTGCTCGGATCGTTCGCGGCGGCGCTGATGCTCTTCGGGGCCGCGCTGCTCTACGCCGCCACGGGCCACACGGACTACGCCGGCATCGCCCAGGGTCTGCGCGTCGGCTCGGACCTCGCGCCCGAGGCCGCGCAGATCGCCGCGGTGCACACGCGCATGGGCATCTTCGCCATGGTGCTCGTCATCGTGGGCCTCGGCTTCAAGGTCGGCGTCGCGCCGTTCCACATGTGGACGCCGGACGCCTACGAGGGCGCGCCGACGTCGACGACGGCGTACATGAGCGTGGTCGTGAAGGCCGCCGCGGTGGCCGCGCTGATGCGCATCCTCCTCGTGGTCTTCGGCGACGCCGGCAGCGCCAGCGGCACGGCGGGCTGGCCCGCGCTGCTCGCGTGGCTCGCGGTGCTCACGATGGTCACCGGAAACCTCATGGCGCTCACGCAGACCAGCGTGAAGCGCATGCTGGCGTACAGCTCCATCGCGCACGCCGGCTACATCCTGCTCGGCATCCTCGCCGCGCCGCGCGAGGGCGTGGGCCTCACGGCGCAGGCCTCGGTGCTCTTCTACCTCGCGGGCTACGCGGTCACGAACGTCGGCGTCTTCGCGGCGCTGGCGCTCGCGGGCCGGCACGGCGCCGAGGCGGTGAGCTTCGACGACCTCGCGGGCTACGCGCGGCGGCACCCGGCGGCGGGCATGGCGCTCACGTTCTTCCTGCTGTCGCTCACGGGCATTCCGCCGACGGTGGGCTTCTTCGGCAAGTTCTACGTCATCCGTGCGACGCTCGACGCGGGCTACACGACGCTCGCGGTGGTGGCCGTGCTCAACAGCGCGGTGTCGGCGTACTACTACCTCGGCGTCATCGTGAAGATGTACATGCGCGACCCGGCCCCGGGCGCTCCGCAGGCGTCGCCGAACCGCTCGTTCTACCTCGTCTTCACGATCCTCGCGGCGGGCGTGATGGTGCTCGCCATGGGCGCCTCGCCGCAGCGCTGGCTCGCCCTCGCGACGGAGGCCGTCACGCCGGTGACCGCCGCCGCTCCCGCCGCTCCCGCCGCTCCCGCAGCGCCGTAGGGCGCTTCCAAACTTCCCTCCCGCTCCAAACTCCGGACCTCACCCCCTGCCCCCTCTCCCTTCGACTCGCCCCGAGCGGCGAGGCGGCGGGCGAGGGGGAGCCGGAGGAAGCCGCCACGCGTTCGTCCCCTCGCCCGCCGACCCGAGCGAAGCGAGCGGTCGACGGGAGAGGGGTGGCGCGCAGCGCCGGGGTGAGGTCTGCGTCGGGCGGGCGGTCGAGACGACCGGCG
>CAIMWA010000219.1 GCA_903845045.1 uncultured delta proteobacterium
GATGCGAGCCGTTTCGTCGGGAAGAGTGGGGAAATGATCCTCCCCACCGGGAGCTCGTAGATGTGTAGAAGTGATAGGGCTTCAGCCCGCGGCGAAGCCGATCGCGAGCGAAATCGATGTTCAGGGCGTGGCGCTGCAGCGGCTCGCGTCGGCGAGCTGGCACGTGCGCGCCGCGTCGAGGGCGCGCCCGGCGAAGCGGTCGCCGAGGAACGTCATGATCTCGGGCAGCGCCCACCCGGTGGTCTGCGTGTGCGACGCGCCCGCGCACTCGAGGTACTGCAGCGGCATCGACTGCGCCGTGCACAGCGACGTGAACGCCGCGCGCTCCGTGGGCGTGTGCACGAGGGCGTCGCTGCCGCCGGTGACATACAGGATCCCGTAACCCGGCTGCGTGTTCGCGATGCGCGGAACGTCGGTGGTGGTGAGCCCGTTCTGCGCCGCCATGCACGCCCACGGCCCGCTGCCGACGAAGCCCGCGGCGGTGGCCGCGCTGCTGCGGAGCGACGCCGTGAAGACGGTCTCCGCGGTGGCCGACGTGAAGCTGTCGCCGGGGTTGCACGACGTCGCGAGCACCGCCGGAAGGGACGTCACGTACGGCGGCAGGAACACCTCGCCGAGGCGCGCTCCGAGGCCGTACCAGGGGGCCGCGGCGGCGTAGAACGCGGCGGTGTTCGCGGTGGCGAGCACGGTGGTCCCGAGGGCGCGCAGGACCTCGCCGACGAAGTCCGCGGGGGGCACCGTGGCGACGGCGCCGACGTGGGTCCACTCGCGGGCGTAGTAGGGTTGCAGGCGGTCGACCCAGAGCACGGCGTGGCCGCCCTGGGAGGCGCCGAGGCTCGCGAATCTCCCGTCGGGGCAGGTGTTCGAGCCCTGCGCCGCGACGTGCCTCGCCGCCGCGCGCACGCCGTCGAGGGACGCGATGGCCGTGGCCTCGCCGACGAGGTACGGGTGCAGGAACCCCGTGGGCGCGCCGCCGTTGCGCATGCCGATGTAGTCCGGCGCGACGACGACGTAGCCGGTGGAGGCCAGCGCCGCGGCGAGGAGCCGCGTGTCCGACCCCGACGACGGGGCGCACGCGTCGGTGAAGCCCGCGGTGCCGTGCAGGTACAGCAGCGTCGGCACGCGCGTTGGCGCGTCGAGGTTCGTGGGCCACGCGACGAGGGCCGTCGCCTCGAGGAGGCGTCCGCGGTCCTGCGTGGTGTAGCCGACGACCTCGGCGCGCACGTCGGAGCGCAGCACCAGGGCGGCCGGGAGGTTCGCGCCGGCGGCGAGCGCGCGGAGCGTCGCACGCGTGAAGGTGATCCCCGACGCGGTGCGGGTGATGGTGCCGAGGGACGGGTCGCGGAGCCATCGATACGATGCGGCGCCGCAGCGTGCGGGGGCGTCGGCGAGCGCGTCCGTCGCGGACGTTCCGGCGACGAGGGGCGCGGGCACCACGCATGCGGCGGGCGCATCGACGAGGGCCGGCGCATCCACCGCGGGGGCGTCGACGGTCGCGGGGGCATCCACCGCGGGAACGTCGGCGCGGGCCGCGTCGACGGCGGCTTCGAGGGTGGCATCGGCGGGCGTCGCGGTGCCTTCGTCGCACGCGGCCAGGAGCAGCACGAAAGAGAGAGCGCGTCGCATCGCGGCGAACCTTAGCCCGCGGACGACGGGGCGCGGCAACCGTCGACGCTTGACGCCGTGGCCCCGCATCTGTTGACGTCCTCCATCGTGGCTGGACGGGACGCGGACCGCACGCTGTTGCTGCTCGGCAACGCCCCGACGGCGTTCGACGGGAGCGGCGCACCGGACGACGGCGGACTCGTCGCGCTCGGGGGAGCTGCCGGGGCCCAGCGGGTGTCCCCTGCGCGGACCGACGCCGCGACGCCGTCGCTGCTCGCGCCGGTGAACGCCCTACTCGACGCCCGCGCGCGGGCGCTCACGGCACAGCCGTCGAGGCCTGTGGTCGCTGCGCCGCTGCCGACGACGCCCGTTCGCGCCGAAGCCCCCGCCGTCCCACCCCCGGTGCGCGTGCCGGAACCCTCCCCGCAAGCGGCTCCCGAGCCCGTCGACGATGCCCCGCGTCCACCGCCCGGGTCGCGCTGGAACCAGATCAGCGCCAGCGTGCGCGGCGACCGCGTCGGGGCCCATGTGCGGCGCAGCGGCGGCGCGAACGACCTTCCGTGCACGCTGCGTCCCGACGCCGGCGTCGACGCGCCGAGGCTGGTCTTCCGCTCCGAGGACTTTCCCGACGAGGCCTGGCGCCTGCGCTCGATGCAGGGCGGCGGTGCGATCTCGGACCTCTACGCGTACGACATCGAGATCGAGGCGTGCTTCGACGAGGGCCTCGACGCGACGCACCTCGAACGCCTGCTCCATGCGCCCGCGTCCATCGCGTACGGCCCCGACGCCGAGCGCCCCACGCACGGCATCGTCACCGAGGTGGAGCTGCTCACGGACCGCGCCGACGAGACCGTGGTGTACCGGGTACGCCTCGCGCCGCGGCTCTGGCTCCTCACGCAGACCCGGCGCTCGCGGGTGTTCTGCGACCGCAACGTCCCCGAGATCCTCCGCGCGGTGCTGCGTTCCGCGGGCTTCGAGGATCCCACGGCGGCGCTCTTCGACCTGCCCCGGAGCTGGGACACGGACCTGGCGCGCTTCCCGAAGCGTGAATACACGGTGCAGTATGACGAGACGGACTACGACTTCCTGTGCCGCCTCGCCGCGCACGCGGGGATCTTCTTCCTGTTCGCGCAGGGCGACGGCGCCGAGCGGGTGGTCTTCGGCGCCAAGGTGCAGGGCGACGCTCCGCGGCTGGGCGACGAGCCGGTCCCGTACCGCACCGACGGCGGGCGGGTGGACGACGTCGAGCCGGTGATCGCGCTCCGCGGCACGCGCCGCCGGCTCCCGCGGCAGGTTGCGGCGAACGAGCACAATTGGCGGAGTCCCGAGCTGTCGCTGGCGGTGTCCGAGACGGTGTCGGCGGCGGGCTTCGGCACCGTGGTGCTGGCCGGCGAGCACTACAAGACCGAGGCCGAGGGGCGCTCCATCGCCCGCGTGCGCGCGGCGGAGCTCGCGGCGTCGGCGCACGTGTACCGCGGGCGATCGCGGCTGCGCGGGCTCGCGGCGGGGCATCGCTTCTCCCTCGAGGGGCACTTCGACGCCGAGGCCGACCGCGAGTACTTCGTGCTCGAGGTGACGCACGCCGCGCGCGACGGTGCCACCGCGACCGCCGGCGGCGACGCGGGCACCGGAGCGTACGTGAACGACTTCGTGGCGGTGCCTTCGGACCAACCCTACGCGCCGCCGCAGCGGGTGCCGTGGCCGCGCGTCGAGGGGCTGCTCCACGGGCGCATCGTCGGCGCCGACAACGGCATGGCCGCGCCGGTGGACGACAAGGGGCGCTACCAGATCGAGCTTCCATGGGCCGAAGCCGAGCGTCCGGGCGAGGCGGTGTCGCGGTGGGTTCGGCGGGCCCAGCTCAGCGCCGGCGACGACTACGGCACGCACCTCCCGCTGCACCGGGGCACCGAGGTGCTCGTGGCGCACGTCGAGGGCGACCCGGACCGGCCGGTGATCGTCGGCGCCATGCACGACGAGGCGCGGCCCTCGCCGGTGACGGCGGCGAACGCCAACGCGAGCGTGATGAAGACCAAGGGGTCCATCCAGATCGTGATGACGGACGGGTGAATTGGGAGTCTGAGCGCGTCTTCGCGCGCGGGAGTTGATGACGATGACCGATCCGACCAACCCGGTGAGCGCGGATGAGATCAAGTCGGCGACGGGAAAGAACCTGCTCATCGAGGTGCCGGACTTCGACACATCGGTGGACGGCGACCAGGTCAGCTACCTTCGTCTGGGCAAGTTTCTCCCCGCGGACGTCGACCCGAACAACGCGACCCGCGGCGGCGATCTCGTTCAATGTGCCAACAAGGTCGGCCCCGGGGACGGGAACGGGTGGGGCGTCGTCGATGACAAGGGGAACCGCATCGCCCCGGGCAACCGTCTCTTTGAAGACGATTGGCGCGCGCGTGCGGACGATCCGCCCTCGACCGCGGCAGACCTGGCCAATCCGTACAAGACGGACCCGAAGTGGGGGCGCGAAGCCGGCGACGCGAAGGGGCACCAGATCCCCGTCGACGTACGCAAGGGCCGATCGACGAAGCTGCTAGACCCCGCGGCGCCTTCCGCGGGATGGCGTGATCACACCGAGGGGAATCGCGTCACGACGACCCGCGGCGACAAGGTCGAGGTCATCGGCGGCAACTACAAGCTGGTGGTGCTCGGAAGAAACGTCGATGCCTCGCAGTCATCGGGCTTCGATTTCTCCGGCGGGCACGTCCAGGACTTCGACGCCGCGCCCGGCACCATCAACGAGATCAAGTGGGTGCAGGACCAGGGTGGAACCTGGAAGATGTACGAGAAGGCGACGAAGGGGCAGGTGTCGACCTGGTACCAGGGCAACGTCTTCGAAGCCTTCAATGGCGACATGATCAAGACGTACGTCGGCGTCGACGCGGCGAAGCTGCCTTCCGAGCTGACGGGGGGCGACCACATGGACTCCAACACCCCGGGAGGAAAGCCACACGTCGTAGAGGTCATGCGGCTGAAGAGCTTCGACTCCGACGTGAAGGTGGTGATGGCCTACGGCGGCTCCGGCGTGCACAAGAGCGAGCTCGAGGCGACGGAGCTCGTGGAGATCATCCGCGCCGACGCCAACTTCACCGAGGTCGTGGCCGCGGTCACGCACTCGGTGACGGACAACAGCGCGCTGCGCGTCGAGGTCACCGCCGGAGTCTCCCTTTCGACCTATCTCGGCGCGGCCACGGAGGTGTTCATCGGTCGCCGGCTGGGCGTGGGCATCGGACCCAGCAGCGAATTCGAGTCTGGATTCACGGGGTTCAAGCTGGTCTCCACGGAGACCGTGTTGAACGACAAGTTCACCGCACTCGACGCGGAGTTCGTGAAGGTGACAGCCTACGACCTCGCGCTCGAGGCAGTCGAGACGAGCGTGACCGAGACCCGGACCGCCGTGAAGCTCGTCGCAACGGCCGTGCAACACGACCTCGTTGCGATTGATTTGAATATCTCCGGGCCTAGTGTGAGCTTGCAATCCACGCAATTGAATCTTGGCATCTGATCGCGTCCCGACGACGACCGCCCGGACACGCTCCTCTCGCGACGTTCGATGATCACCAAGAACCTCACCCCCCTGCTCTTCGCCCAGAAGGCCTGCTCGACGCGCGCTGGCCGTCTGGAAATGACCCTGGTCGCGCGCGGCACCTGGGCCCTCGACCCGGACGCGCCGCTCACGGTCATCGAGGGCCTGGCGCAGGGCTTCCTCTCCGCCGAGGTCGTGGCCGCCGGCGACGAGGACCGGGCAGGGCATCTCGTTTATCCAGGTGACTTTGCGGACTTCAAGGTCAACGCCGAGGTGATGCTCCGCGGGAGCTGCCACGTTCCTGGGGGCCGTCCTGCCACGGAGTGCCCGGTGCGCTTCGGCGTCGGCGCGTGGTCCAAGAGCCTTCGCGTGCTCGGCACGCGGTTCTGGAGCGAGGGGATCTTCTCTTCGGTCACCGAGCCGCGCCCCTTTACGGTGATGCCCCTCGAGGCCACGCACGCCTTCGGCGGTCCCGGGTATGCCGCGAACCCCGTGGGCAAGGGCCTCGCAGGGCTCGAGCTTCCGAACGTGCTCGGCGCCGGCGACGTGCTTCGACAGCGCGGGGATCGTCCCGAAACGCCAGCGTTCTTCGGTCCCATCAACCCGGCGTGGGCGCCGCGCGCGGGCAAGGTCGGCACGCGCTACGACCGGCGGTGGCTCGAGAGCCGTGCTCCGTACGCCGCCGAGGATTTCGACCCGACGTTCCACCACGCCGCGCCCGCGGACCAGCAGTGGAAGGGCTACCTCCGCGGCGACGAGGAGCTGACGTTCCAGAACCTGCACCCGCGCTCGGCGCTGTTCGCCCGGCGGCTTCCGGGGCTTCGCGTGCGGGCCTTCGTGCACGGCCTCGCCGACGGCGGCATGGAGCGCCGCGTGCGCGAGGTGCCCATGGTCCTCGACACGCTCTTCGCGGACCTCGAGGGCGGCAAGCTCTACCTCACCTGGCGGGGCCTAGATCGGGTCACCACCGACGACCTCACCGACGTCTCGTCCGCGCTCCTCGCGATGGAACCGCTCGACGGGCCGTCGCTGCCCTTCGAGCACCACCGCGACGCGCTGCTGGCCTTCGAGCGCGACCCCGTGGGCCTCGAGGCTTCGTTCCCCGCCGAGCTTCGCGCGATGCAGGCGCACCAGGAGCGCATCGACCGCGGCGAGCTTCCGGCCCCCGATCCGTCGCTCGATCCGATGACCGCCGAGTTCGCGCGGCGCCTGGGCCCGTTGCTCTCGAGGGAGGCCCGCGACGCGATGGCGGAGAACGTGCGGTCGCTCTGCGAGGCCGACGGCGAAGGTCGCGTCGCGGCGCAGCTCGCCGAAGCGATGAAGGCGCTGCCGGCGCTCGTCGAGGAGCCGCCCATCGCGGCGGTGCACAAGCCCGGATACCTCCCGCCCACGGGGCTGCGCAGGCAGATGCGTGCGGTCGCGGAGCAGGTCGCGGCGTCGCGCGCACAGGTCGCAGCGGTGGAGGTTCCCGAGGCGCAGCGCGCGGCGATGGATGCCGAGGTCGCGAAGATGCACGCGGGCCTCGACGAGCTCGCCGCGATGGTCCACGACCCGCGGTGGAAGCAGCTCGACCCAGACTACGAGGTACCGCAGCCGCTCAGCACCGACGTGCCCGGCCCCGGCGCCCGGCTCGTGGACCACGACCTCAGCGGCCGCGACCTCTCGGGCATGGACCTCTCCGGCGCCGATCTCTCCTGGGCGCTGCTCGTGCGCGCGAACCTCGCGGGCGCGAACCTGCGCGGCGCGAAGCTGCGAGGCACCGTGCTCTTTCGCGCGGACCTCACCGGCGCGGACCTCACCGGCGCGGACCTGAGTCGCTGCAACGCGGCCAAGGTCTCGGCGCGCGGCGCGAACTTCACCGGCGCCCTGCTCGACGTCGCGTTCTTCGAGGGCGCGGTGCTCGCGGGCGCTCGCTTCGTCGACGCGCGGGGCGACCACCCGTACTTCGTCGGCGCCGACCTCGCGGGCGCGGACCTCTCCCGCGCGACGCTCGAGAGCGGCGAGTTCAGCAAGTGCTCGCTCGCGGGAGCTTTCTTCGCCGACGCCGACCTTCGCTCCGGGCGGTTCATCGAGGCCCACGGCGAGGCGGCGGACTTTCGTCGCGCGAAGGTCACCGGGTGCAGCTTCCAGAAGGCCGCGCTGGCGCGGGCGCGCTTCGTCGAGGCGAAGGGCACGGGGTCGTTCTGGAACGAGGCCGTGCTGGACGACGCCGACCTCTCCTACGCGTGGCTCGTCGCGTCGCACTTCACCGGCGCCTCGGCGCTGCGTGCGAACTTCACCGCGGCGAACCTCAAGGAAGCCCGCATGGACCGCGCGTCGCTGGGCCACGCGCTCTTCGTGACGGCGAACCTGCTGCGCGCGAACCTCTCCAAGGCCCGCATCGGGCACGCGCGCTTCACCGGCGCGAACCTCTACGCCGCGACGCTGCTCCAGGCCTCTGGCGCGCAGACCGACTTCACCGACGCGAACCTCGCGCGCTCGACGCTGGACCGGTGGGCGTGAACCGCGACCCGTTCCTCCAAGGGATTCGTGCGGGCGCGTCCTTCGACGGCGTGCTGGTGCGCGACGTCGACGTGCGCCACGAGGACCTCTCCGGCGCGAATCTTCGCAAGGTGCGGATCCTCGCGCCCCGCGCCGACGGCGTCGTGCTCACCGGCGCCGACCTGCGCGACGCGGTGTTTCGCGGCGGATCCTTCGTGCGCGCGGACCTCTCGGCGGCGCGGCTGACGTCGGCGGCCTTCGTCGAGGCCGACCTCGCGGGTGTGCGCCTCGACGGCGCGGATCTCACCGGGGCGCGCTTCGTCGACGTCGACCTCCGCGGTGCATCGCTCTCGAACGTGCGCGTCGACGGGACGGCCTTCGTGCGGTGCCGCATGCAGCGGCTCTCGCTCGCCGGGGCGGCGTGGTCCGAGGTGGTCTTCGAGGAGTGCGACCTCTCGGACGTGGACCTCAGCGGCGCGGCGCTCGAGCGCGTGATCTTCTCGCGGTGCCGCATGCGTCGCGTGCGCATGGCCGGCGCGACGGTGGCGCGGTGCATCTTCACCGGCGGCGTGCTGCACGGCGCGGCGCTGGCCGACGCCGTCGTCACCGAGTCGTCGTTCACCGGCACGGACCTGCGCGGCGCGACGCTTCCGCGGAGCCTGAGCAAGGTGTTCTTCAGCGGCACCGTGCTCACCGATGCGGACGTCGGTCGTGCCGACCGCGGCGACCTCGAGGCGCTCCCCGCGGAGCTGTCCGGTGCGGGACCGTTGGATCTCGCCGGCCGCGACCTTCGCCACTCGACCTTCCGCGACCACGACCTGCGCGGCGCGGACCTCTCGCGGACGCAGCTCGAGCTCACGGACTTCACGGCGTGCGACCTCGACGGGGCGCGCTTCGACGGCGCCGACGTGCGGCGCGCGACGTTCCGCGAGGCGAGGCTGCGGGGCGTGTCGCTGGCCGGCCACGACCTCGAGATGGCCAGCTTCGACGGCGCGGATCTCAGCGGCGCCGACCTCTCCGGCGCATCGATGACCATCGCCTCGCTCGCCGAGGCCACGCTGGCCGGAACGGACCTCTCCCGCGCCTTTCTCTGGGGCGTGGGCGTGAAGGGCGCGAACCTCGCCGGCGCGCGCATCGACGGCACGATCTTCAAGACCGTGGTCTTCGACGGCGTCGACCTGCGCGCGCTCCCGCTGCGCGGCCTCTCGCTCACGCGGTGCTCCTTCGTGGACGCGACGCTCGCGGGCATGGACCTGCAGCGCTGCGACCTCACCGACTCGGACTTCACCCGCGCGGACCTCGCCGGCGCAAACCTCTCCGAGGCCACCCTCGCGCGGGCGAACTTCACGTCGACGAAGCTCGTCGGCGCGGTGCTGCGCGACGTCACCGGCCGCGGCGCGTACTTCGAGAAGGCCGACCTCGCGGGCGTCGTCGCGCGCGACGCCCGGCTGCGCAACGCGACCTTCACCGGGGCGTCGCTCGTCGGCGCGAGGCTCGGCGCCTGCGACCTGCGCGACTCGGTCTGGCTCGAGGCCGACGCGACGAACGCCGTGCTCGCGGGCTGCCAGCTCCAATCCGCGGACCTCTCGTACGCGAGGTTCGGGGGCGCCGACCTCACCGCGACGGATCTCGCCGGCGCGAACCTTCACGGCCTGCGCGACCGCGGCGCGACGTGGACCGGCGCGAACCGTGCCGGCGTGCGCGAGACCGACGCCGCCCGGCTACGCGGCGAGACCTGGCTCCCGCCGGAGCCGACACGATGAATCGTCCGTCCCGAGGAGACACCGCATGAGCAACGTTGCGTTCCTTCGCTCCGAGTCGCCGAGGCCGTCCGTCGACGGCGTGCGCCTGCAGCCGGCCACGGTGACCGCGCTCCACGCCGACGGATCGCTCGACGTGCGCTTCGCCGACGAGGGCACGGGCACCGCGCGCATGGCGCTGCCGATCCCGTACCGCGCGTGCGTGGGCGACAGCCTGCTCACGATCCGCGACGCCGAGGCGTGCTGGGTCATCGGCGTCGTCGCGGGGGCGGGGCGTGTCGACCTCGAGCTCCCCGGCGACGTGAGCATCCGCGCCGTCGGGGGAGCGTTGCGCCTCGGCGCCGACCGCGAGGTGCGCATCGAAGCGCCGGAGCTGAGCGTCACCGCGCGCAAGGTGGCCATGGTCGCCGACGCCGTGGTGCAGCGCTTCGCGACGCTGCGTCAGCGCGTGCTCGAGGTGATGGACGTACACGCTGGCGAGAGCCGCACCACCGTCGACGGCACGGCCTACACGCAGGCGACGAACGCCACGGTGCTCACTCGCGAGGCCGTGGTCATCAACGGCAAGGCGATCCACCTGGGATAGGGAGCGCGACGCATGCTGCCAGCCTCGAACCGCGGCGCCGGGATGAACCTCTGCTTCCCCGACGTGTGCCTGACGCCCGCACCACCCGCGCCGCCGATCCCGGTGCCGTATCCGAACATCGCGATGAACGCTCAGGCCACGGGCTTCGCGCCGAACGTGAAGGTCTCGGGGATGAACGCGCTGAACCTCGGGACGCGCATCCCGATGACCTCCGGCGACGAGGCCGGCGCGGCGCACCCGACGATCAAGGGCGGCGGCGGCTACACCCTGGGCAACCCCATCGTCTCCATCAACAAGCTCCCGGCCATCAACCTCACGTGCCCGACGAACGCCAACAACATGAACGCGCCGATGGGCGCCGTGCTCGTGCCGAGCGCCGTCAACGTCATGTACTGCCGCCGTGCGCAGGCCTCCGACGTACCCTCCGACGGGGGAGCGACGGCGTGGCTGCGCGACGATGGCATCGGCGTGCTCGTGCTGCGGTCCATCGCGTCGTCGGCGCCGGCGCAGCTCTTCGCGGCGCGACGTCGGCTCGTCGACGCGGGCGCCGCAGCGTGGATCCTCGACCTTCGCGACAACCCGGGCGGCGACGTCGAGGCCGCCCTCGCGGTGGCCTCGGACTTCCTCGCCGACGGCACCGTCATGGGCGAGCTTCGCGACCACGACGGCGACGCGACGCCGCTGCGCGGGCGCTGCACGGCACCCGACCGGCGGCCGCTGGCGGTCCTCGTCGACGGCGGGACGGCGTCATCGGCCGAGGTGCTCGCGGGCGTGCTGCAAGCCCACGGACGCGCCGTTGTGGTGGGCGCGCGGACCTACGGCAAGGCGTCGGTGCAGCGCCACGTCGCGTCGATGGAGCACGGCCTGCGCTACGGCACCGTGGGGCACGTCGTGCTGCCCGGCGGCCGGAGCTTCGACGGCGTGGGGCTCGCGCCGGACGTCGTCTGCGCGCCGGACGAGGCCCTCGAGCGCGCGGTGCTAGCGCTGACCGAGTAGGCCGCCGAGGGCCTGGTGCAGCGCGGCGAGGGTCTCGGGCAGCGCCTGCACGGTGATGCGCTTCGTCTGTCCGTCCTCCTCGACCTTCAGCGTCAACAGGACCACCGCGGTGTCGAGCTTCGCGCCGCGCGGCGAGGCGACCAGGGCGTCGACGCGCCAGTCGAGGCCGGTGAGCACCGGGCCGTGGTCCCGCAGCGTCTTCGCGACGTACTCGCGGCGGAGCATGGTGCACGCCGCGTCGTAGCCCGCGCGCAGCACGGCGATGGCGGGGTGCCCCGCGCCGACCAACGACGCGAGGTCGCGCGCGAGCGTGTCGCCGTCGATGGCCTGGGTGACCGCCGCCCGCACCAGCGCCCGCGCGCTGCGCACGACCCGCGCGAGGACGTCGGGCCGCACGCCGTGGGCCTCCGCGAAGGCCGCCGCGTCGCCGTTGAGACGGTCCGGAATGGGCTCCGCGAGCGACGGCCCCAGGAGCGACCAGAGCGCATCGCGAGCCTCGGCACCGAAGTCGCGCAGCAGGTCGAGGTCCTCGGTGAAAACGGCCGGAGCACGCTGTCCGCCGAGCGCGGCAAGGCGGGGCGTCGTGGCTTCGTCGGTCGGCGTCATCGCGCGCGATGGTATCCCCGCCGGCGTCGCCCGCACATGGCCTGCGGTGATACCGTGTCCGCACTCGGCGCGTGCGCTCGCGCGCCTGGGGTCTCCGGAGCGCGGTCGTTGAAGATCCTCAAGCCCTCTTGCCTCAGCGTGCTGCACCGCACCGTCGCCTCCGCGGGCGGCGCTCGGGTCGTCGTGACGGCGATGGCGTGCGTCGACCTCGGCACCGGAACGGCGCTCCTCGAGGCCGAGCTCTGGGAGGCCGCGGAGAGCGCGCTGGGCCTCGATGGCGTCCTCGACGACGGCTTCGCGAAGCCCTGCGGCGAGGTGCTCGTCACGGGCAGCGCGCACGCCGCGGCGGGCGCTTCGAACACCGACGTGACGGTGGCCGTCGCCGTCGGCGATGTGCGTCTCGAGGCCGTGGTGCCGCCGGGACCGTTGCGCGGCGACGTCTTCGGTCCGCGGCCCTTCGCGCACCCCGCACGGCAGTCGACGTTCCTCGTCGGCGTCGAGGCGCTTCGTGCGCCGGCGTACTTCGCGGGCGACGAGCGCTGGTCCCTCGCGGGCGTGCATCCCGTCGAGGCCGTGCTCGAGGGCGTGCTGCCGGGCCTCGCGGCGCGGGTCTTCGTGGCTCACGGCGACGACGTCGAGGGCGTGCCCGTGGTCCTCGACACGCTGCACTTCTTCCCCGCCGTGAAGCGCGTGGTGCTGCTGTTCCGCGGCTCCGTCGCGGTGCGTGAAGCGTTCGCACCGTCGGCGTTGCTGGCCGCCCTCGAGCGCCTCGACGCGCCGCGCTCCGATGCGCACTACCGAGCGGTGATCGCGGGTGGTGCGGTGACCGGCGATGTCACCGCGCGCGAGGCCGCCCTCGCCCCGGACGGCGCCGAAGGCCTCGACGCCCTCGCCGCCCGCGCTCCGTCACCCCGTCGCGAGGGTGTTCGCGAGGCCCGCGCCCGCGCCCGCGCCAACGCCGAGCGCGAGGTGCTCCGCCAGCGTCTCGTGCGCCTCGGCGTCGAGGCCGACGCGTATCTCGATGCGCCGAGCGGTGATGCCGTCGCCGACGCGCCCTCGGCCGGCGAGGCCCTCGATGTGCAGCTCGCCGCGCAGGCTGCGCGCGAGTCGGCGCACGAAGAGGCCGCGGTCGCATTGAAGCTCCGCGTCGAAGCGCGTGCGCGCGAGCTCGCCGAGAGGTTCGGCGCCGACGTGCCCGCACCGACCCCTGCGGGACCGCCCGGCGTCGCCAAGGACGGTCCCTCGACGCGCGCCCTCGCGGCGTACCGTCGCAACGCCCATTTGCGTCCCGCGCTGATGACCGATGCGACCGCCGGCGCTGAGCTGCGGGCACGCGTCACGGCGCTCCGAAGCGAGGGCGCGTCGCTGGCCGGCGCGGACCTCACGGGTGCCAGCCTCTCGGGCATGGCCCTCGCGGGCGTCGATCTGCGCGAGGCGCTGCTCGAGGGCGCCGACCTCACCGGTGCGGACCTCACCGCCGCGGACCTCACCGGCGCGGTGCTGGTGCGCGCGCGGCTCTCCGGAGCGAACCTCACCCGGACCCGATTGCGCGGCGCGAACCTAGGCGGCGCGACGCTCGACGGTGCGCGGAGCGACGGCGGCCTCGACCTCGTCGATGCGACGCTGCAGCGCACCGTGCTCGCCGCGACGACGCTCGACGGTGCGAACCTCGACGGCGCGACGCTCGACGACGTCGACCTCGCCGGGGCCTCGCTCGCGGGGCTGCAGGCGCGCGGGACGTCGTTTCATGGCGTGCTGCTGACGCACGCGAAGCTCCCGGGCGCGACGCTCGACGGGGCGGTGGTCGTCGGCTGCGACCTGTCCCGCGCGGACCTCTCCGGCGCGACGCTGAAGGGCGCTACGTTCGCCTCGTGCCGCGCGCCCGGTGCCCGCTTCGTGCGCGCCGACGCCGAGGGGCTGCGCGTGGTGGACGACGTCGACATGGCCGCCGCGGACCTCACCGGCGCGAAGCTTCGACACGCGACGATGCGCGGCGTGCATGGTGCGGCGATGCGCCTCGCGGGGTGCGCCGCCGACCGGAGCGACTGGTCCGGCGCGGATCTCCAGGGCGCCGATCTGGCGAAGGGCAGCTTCGTCGACGCGCTGCTCTGCGGAGCGGACCTTCGCGGCGCGACGGCCGAGGGCGCGGTGTTCCTCGGCGCCGTGCTGCAGCGCGCGCGCATCGACGACGCCGACCTCTCCGACGCGGTGCTCTTCGGCGCCGACCTCGCGGGCTGGACCGGGGTTGCGCGCAGCACCCGCGGGCTCGTGCTCGATCGCGTGCGCATCGCCGGAGGTGCCGCGTGAACCGTGCAGCGCTCGAGGCGAAGGTGCGCAGCGGCGAGGCCCTCACGGACCTCGACCTCGCCGGCGCCGACCTCGCGTCCGTGGACCTCTCCGGAGCGGTGCTCGAGGGCGTCTCGCTGCGCGGCGCGACGCTTGCGAACGCGCGCCTCACCGAGGCGAACCTCGTCGACTGCGATCTGGCGGGAGCCGACCTGCGCGGCGCCGACCTCGGCTTCGCGACGCTCTCCCGCTGCGACCTCGCGGGCGCGAAGCTCGCCGACGCGAAGCTCGTCGGAGCGCGGCTCGAAGACGGGTCCCTCGCCCGGTCCACGCTCGCGAAGGCGCGCCTCGACCACGCCACGCTGTCGCGTGTGGACCTCGCCGACGCCTCCCTCGACGGCGCCTCGCTGCGCGGCGCGAAGCTGCTCGCGGTGCGCGCGGGCGCCCTCGTGCTCACCGGCGCCGACCTCGGCGGCGCGATGTGCGTCGACGTCGACCTGACCGCGGCGTCGCTCGCGGGCGCGCGGCTCGCCGGCGTGGTGTTCCATGGATGCGCCCTGACGGGGCTCGATCTCTCCGGCGTCGACCTTCGCGGCTCGCAGTTCGCGGGCTGCGACCTCGGCAGCGTGCAGCTCGAGCGCGCGACCCTCGACCGCTGCAACTTCCGCGGCGCGAACCTCGCGATGGCGAACCTCAAGCGCGCCAGCGGCGACGGAGTGATGTTCGCCGAGGCGCAGCTCCGAAAGGCGACGCTGCGGGCCGCGCGGCTGCCGCGGGCGGTGTTCCTCGACGCGGACCTGCGCGCGGCGAACGTCACCCAGGCCGATCTGCGCGAGGCCGTGCTGCGCGGCGCGCGGGCGACGGGGGCGAAGTTCATGGAGGCCGACCTCACCGAGGCCGACCTTCACTACGCCGACGTCTCCAGCGCCGACTTCACCGGGGCAACGCTGCTGCGCGCGAGCTTTCACGGCGCGACGACGACGGGCGCGGTGGGGCGCGGCGCAGGCTACGACGGCGACGACGCCGCGCTGGCCGCCATCGAACGAAGGATCCGAGGAGGAGCGCGCGATGCTTGAGAGGAAGACACAGCCCGAAGAGACCGCCGCGCAGCACGAGGTGGGCACGGTGTCGCTCGTCGAGGGTGCGACGGTGATGGTGCGCGCCGGCGCCGCGACGCTGCGTGCGAAGAGGGCCGTCGGCTGCCTCGTCGCGCCGCAGCCGGGCGACCTCGTGCTGGTGGGCGTGGCCGCGCGCGGAGCGTGGGTGCTGTCGGTGCTGGAGCGTCCGCGCGAGACCGCGACGACGTTGAGCCTCGACGGTGACGTCGCGCTGACCGTCGACACCGGGCGGCTCACGGTGAGCGCCCGCGACGGCGTCGACGTCGCCTCGCCCGCCACGCTTCGCGCGACGGCGGACCGCGTCGAGGTGAGCGCGCGCGAGGCCGAAGGGTCCTTCGAGGGCGTGCGCCTGCTGGGCGGGCTCGTGGAGCTCGAGGGCGCGCGCGTGCGCGTCGTGGCCGAGGCGCTCGAGCAGACCGTGGGGCGCTTCACGCAGCGGCTGGGACGCGCGTACCGCTTCATCGAAGAGGTCGACCAGCTTCGCGCGGGCGGCATCGACTACGTGGCGCGGCGGCTGCTCGCGGTGCACGGCGAGCACGCGACGGTGAGCGCCGACGGCCTGGTGAAGGTCGACGGCGCGCAGATCCACGTGGGCTGAACGCTCGCGGAGAGCGCTGCGGCCGTCACCGCCCGAGCACGAGCACCTTGCGCTGGCTGGGCGTCACGCGGGCGCCGTCGCTGTTCGCTCCGTTGTGAATCGAAGGGCTGCCGAGGCGCGTGGCCGGCGATCCTGCCACGAGCACCGTGGCCACGCCGTCGACGTGCCGCGCGGGTCCGCGAACGGTGCGCGACGAGACCCCGGGCAGGGCTTCGGCGTCGTCGGCGTGCGTCTGCGGGGTCACCGCGAGGAGGTTGTGCGCCACGGCGCCGGCCACGTAGACGGCGTGCGCGGGGCCGACGGCGGTGCAGCCCGTCGCGCGGTTGCGCGAGGCCACCCGCGGAGCGCCCTCCCCGCCGTTGGAGCCCGGGTCCGGCGCAGCGATGTCGACGCCGCCGTGCTGTGTGTTCAGGAACATCGGCGACGCGTCAGAGCGAGCAGACGCCGGTGTTCGAAGTGTACGTGATGATGACGAGGCCGGCGTTGCCGCCCTGGTACGAGCTCACCGCGCCCGCCGCACCGGCCGCCGCAGGCAACGTCGTCGCCGTGCTGAAGTTGCTCGCGCCGAGGCCCACGGTCTGGCCCGCGACCGTTCCGCCGCCGCCGTAGCCGCC
>CAIMWA010000220.1 GCA_903845045.1 uncultured delta proteobacterium
CGCGACGCCCGCTCCGGCACACCCGGCCGCCGCCGCCCCCGCAGCGCACCCTGCGACCCCGCCCGCGCACCCTGCGACGCCGACGCACCCCGCGGAGCCGTCGGCTTCGGTGCACCCTGCGGCGCCCGCCGCCCCGGCCCCCGCGCACTGATCGCACCCCTCCTCCCGGCACCGCCCTCGCGTTCGGTGCTTGATCCCTGAAAGACACTCTGATAGAAGCCGCGCCGTCCACCGGGGATGTCTCTCTCCATCCTCACCTTCGGTGCCCCCCCGATGGACCATCGGTGCCGCGACGTCGTTCACGATGTCGCGGGCTGGTGAGACCGAAGCTTTCGGATCTCTCCAAGCCTCGCCGATGCTTCCTCGCCGTTTCGTGCCTTCGGGCTCGGTGCGGGCGAGGGAGCGGGCGATGCGATCCGTCGGCAGGCGGCGCAGGTCGCGCGACCGTTCCGGGCCCCTCCGTGGTGGGGATGGTCGGAACACTGGTGCGCGCTGACGTCGAAAAACTACGCGGAGAGATCGAGCCCCTCGCCATGAATTGTGGTGCGGAGCTCGTTGCCCTGGAGTGGCTCCAGGGGCCGGGTCGCGGCGTTCTCCGTTTGTACATCGACCACCCCGGCGGCGATCCGCGCGTGCCTCCCTCGGCGGAGCACCCCGGAGCGACGGCGGACCTCTGCGCGGCGGTGAGCCGTGCGGCGGCGGATCGCCTCGACGAGCTCGACGTCATCGAGCTCGCGTACGACCTCGAGGTGAGCTCGCCGGGCTTCGAGCGGCCGGTGCAGAAGCGCGCGGATTTCGATCGCTTCGCAGGGCTTACGGCGAAGGTGCGCACCCGCGCCGCGGTCGACGGGCGCACGTCCTTCGAGGCGGTGCTCGACGGAACGGTCGACGCGGGCGAGTCCTTCGCGGTACGGCTGCGCGTCGGCGAGCGCGAGGTGGTGGTTCCGGTGAAGCACCTGCTGCGCGCGCGGCTGGTGGAGATCAAGCAGCCCAAGGCGTCGAAGCCGGGCAAGGGGCCCAAGGCGCCGCACCCGAAGCGGGCGGCGGAGCCGAAGGCGGCGGGGCAAGCGAGTTCGTGACGGTGGAAGGGTAGACGACATGGCCAAGCAGCAGCAGCAGCAGACCCAAGCTCCCGCGCCGCAGGCGCTGAACCTGAGCATGACGCTCGACGTGGTCGCCAAGGACAAGGGCATCGACCGTGCGGTGCTGGTGAACACGCTCGAGAGCGCGATCCTCTCGGCGGCGCGCAAGCACCTCGGCGGCACTCGGGAGCTCGTGGCCCGCTACAGCGAGCGCGACGGCGCCGTGGACCTGTACCAGCACATGAGCGTGGTGGACTCGGTCTCGAACCCCGACCAGGAGATCCCGGTCGACGTGGCGCGCAACATGGACCCCGACGCGCAGGTGGGCGAGCAGCTCGCCTTCCAGGTGTTCTACCGCCCCGAGGACGAGCGCAAGGCCGCCGAGCAGGAGGCCAAGTGGGGCGACGTCCTGAAGCTCGCCACGCTGCGCAAGGGCTTCGGCCGCATCGCCGCGCAGGCCGCGAAGCAGGTGATCATCCAGCGCGTCCGCGACGCCGAGCGCGAGCTCGTCTTCAACGAGTACAAGGACCGCAAGGGCGAGATCATCACCGGGATCTTCCGCCGCTTCGAGCGCAACGACATCATCGTCGACCTCGGGCGCACCGAGGCGATCCTGCGCGCGAAGGACCAGGTCCCGCGCGAGAGCTACCGCCCCGGCGAGCGCATCGTGGCCTTCGTGAAGGACATCGACCGCGAGGCCAAGGGCCCGCAGGTGCTCCTCTCGCGCGGCGACGTCGGGCTGCTCATCAAGCTCTTCGAGGCCGAGGTGCCCGAGATCTACGAGGGCATCGTGAAGATCGTCGCGGCGGCCCGGGAGCCCGGCGTGCGCAGCAAGATCGCCGTGTCGTCGCGGGACCTCGACGTCGACCCCGTCGGCGCGTGCGTCGGCGTGAAGGGCTCGCGCGTGCAGGCCGTCGTCCAGGAGCTTCGCGGCGAGCGCATCGACATCGTGCCGTTCGATCGCGACCCCGCGCGCTACGTCTGCAACGCCATCGCGCCCGCCGAGATCTCGCGCGTGCTCGTGAACGAGTCGGACCACGCCATGGAGCTCGTCGTCTCCGACGAGAAGCTCTCGCTGGCCATCGGCCGCAAGGGCCAGAACGTGCGCCTCGCGTCGCAGCTCACCGGCTGGAAGCTCGACATCATCTCCGAGAGCAAGTTCAAGCAGATGGAGGAGGAGTCGATCAACGCGCTCTCCCTCATCCCCGGCGTCACGCCGGCCATCGCGCAGACCATGTACAAGCTCGGCTTCCGCTCCCTCGAGGAGGTCGCCGAGGCCAACGGCGACGAGCTCGCGAGCATCCCGGGCCTCGGCGGCGCCGAGAACGCCGACCGCATCAAGTCGGCCGCCGACACCGCGATGGAGGAGCTCCGCCAGAAGCGCATCCGCGAGGCGTCGCGCCGCACCGAGCCGCTGAGCGAGCGCGAGCGCCTGCTCTTCGTGCGCGGCGTGGGCGAGCACACCATCAACCTGTTGGCCAGCGCCGGCGTGACCACCGTCGAGCAGCTGCACAACAGCCCCGAGGAGGGGCTGCTCCGCGACACGGGCCTCGGCCTCCGCAAGGTGCGGCAGATCAAGCTCGGCGCGCAGACGTTCCTCGGCTCCGAGCAGAAGGTCATCGAGGAGGCCCGCAAGGCCCTTCGCGCCGAAGCTTCGGAGCAGGCGGACGCGCAGGAGTGAACGGATGATGGCGACGGAACCGACCACCACGAAGCGTCCCGAGCGCACCTGCGTCGCATGCCGCGGCCAGGGTGCGCGCGGCGACCTCGTGCGCGTGGTCGCGTCGCCGAACGGGCGCCTCGCGCTCGACCCGCGCGCCGTGAAGAGCGGCCGCGGGGCATGGGTACACCCGACGCGCGCCTGCGTGTCGACGATGGTCAAGCGTCACGCCGCCGAGCGCGCCCTCAAGGTGCCGGCGGAGACCGGCCTCGACGCCGGGGCGCTGCTCGCGGAGCTGCGGGCGGCGATGGTGCAGCGCATCACGTCCCTGCTGCTGGTCGCCTCGCGCACGCGGTCCCTCGCGATAGGCGCCGAGGCGGTCGCGCAGGCGGCGGGGCGCAACGAGGCGCACGCGGTGCTTCTGGCGAAGGACGCCGGAGTCAACGCGAGCTCCTTCGGCGCCGACATCGGGGCATTGCGTTACGGAACGAAGGATGAGCTCGGCGCTCTCTTGAATCGTGCGGAGGTTTCCCTCCTCGCGGTTCGGGAGTCGCGCATCGCGGGCGAGCTCGCGGCGACGGTTACACGACTCGGGATACTGGAGGACTGATGCAGGGCACGGTGAGGGTTTACGAGATCGCTGAGGATCTCAAGATGGATACGGACGCCGTACTCCTGAAGATCCGTTCGCTCGGCATCGAAGTGAAGAACAAGATGTCGAAGGTCGACGGGGCCTACCTCGACCAGATTCGGACGTCGTTGCTCCGCGAAAAGCAGGCGCAATTCGTCGAGGTCGAGGTCGCGCCGGGCGTGAAGAAGCTCAAGCGCGTCGAGCCGCCCCCGCCGAAGCCCGCGCCCCCGAAGCCCGTGGTGCGCGCCGTCGAGGCGCCCGTCGCGAAGGATCCGCCGAAGCCCGAGCCCGTCGTCGCGGCGGAGCCCGTGGTGGCGCCCGTCGTCGAGGCGAAGCCCGCGCCGGAGCCCGAGCCCGCCCCGAAGGCGGAGTCGAAGCCTGCGCCGGAGCCCGTCGTCGAGGCCGCGCCGGTGGTCGAAGCGAAGCCTGCGCCGGAGCCCGAGCCCGCGCCGGTCGCGGAGCCCAAGGTCGCTGCGAAGCCGTCGACGAAGGGCGCGACGAAGGCGTCCGCGAAGACGGCGCCGGAGCCCGTGGTCACCGCGCCGGTGGTCGAGGTGAAGCCCGCGCCGGAGCCCGTCGTCGAAGCGCCGCCGGTGCTCGAGACGAAGCCCGCGCCGGAGCCCGTGGCCCTACCGACGCCGCCGCCTCCGCCGCCGGTCGTGGCCGCTGCGGAGCCCGAGGCCGCGCCGGAGCCCACGCCTGCGCCCGCGATGCCGTCGACGGTGGTCGAGGAGCCCCCGCGTCCCAGCGTCGCGCCGGTGCCGGTCATCCCCGCGCAGGCCAAGAC